>NZ_MAJU01000028.1:0-478 GCF_001691055.1 Aliivibrio logei | reverse complement strand
GCAAAAAATTTCGGACTCAGTACGCACAACGCTGGCATAACACGTTTATTACCATGCAAACCAACCTGAATTTAACCGCCTTAATCACGAAACCCAAGGCAAACCCAGAACGCCGAATGTAATAAATCGTGTTGATGCGATTGTTGTGCGTGCTTACTTTCGGCTTGGTCAACTTGGTAAAGAACTGCCCTGCCAAGATTTTCTAAGCCTAGATTCTAATTTACCGATACCAATTAAGCGAACAAAATGTTCTTAAACTGCGAGATAAAGTGAATGGAAAACAAATACACTTTTCACGCCATTTGAACGACTTGGTTTCAGCAGATTTGGAACTGATAAACCAAATATCCTTGCCACAACTGGGATTGAAATGCTGCGAGTAAAACACTGATGCAGACTAAAATGAGGCATAACCAGAGAACAATTGAAGCGTAAAATAGCTTCTGAAACGCCTGAACTTAGGAAAATAAGGGCTAAT
>NZ_MAJU01000027.1:0-4862 GCF_001691055.1 Aliivibrio logei | reverse complement strand
GTTATGCAGGCGTTATATTTTTTATTGAAACTTGCGTCATAATGCGCAACGCGCTACACTCTTCGTATGATTAAAACATTTAAGCACAAAGGTCTTAAAAAGTTTTTTGAGACTGGCAGTAAAGCGGGCATTCAAGCGAAACATGATCGCAAATTGAGAATGCAATTAGCCGCGATAGATACTGCAACCATTATCGATGATGTTGATTTGCCGGGTTTCAAGCTTCATCCTTTGAAAGGGGATAGAGATGGAATTTGGTCAATTACAGTAAATGGTAACTGGCGTGTTACTTTCGAGTTTATCGATGGTAATGCTTACATTTTAAATTACGAGGATTACCATTAATGGCTATGTACAATCCCCCACATCCAGGTGAGTTTATCCATGACGTTTATATGGAACCATTTGGCTATAGTTGTCGCTTTGTTGCTAAACAGCTTGATGTTGCGGCTTCAACTCTAAATCGAGTGATAAAGGGTAAGAGTTCAATTTCACCTGAAATGGCATTACGTCTTTCAAAATCACTAGGTCGTACACCTGAGAGTTGGTTAACAATGCAAGATAATTACGATCTATGGCAAGCTAAACAAAACGTGAATTTAACTAAGGTGCACACAATCAATTTTGCTATGGCGTAGTAAAATATAACAAATGCATCAACACGATTTACTACACTCGGCATCTCAGGTTGTCGGGTATTTCTCGTTTTAAGGTGTCAATTTCAAGTATAATTACATAGTAGTAAACGTGTTATGCAGGCGTTATGTGCTTTTGTGGTCAAAACTGAGTATCGTTTTGGAAATCAATTAGCTAACAGAGTAAACTCAATCAAAATTACTATTGTTGAGGTTAAAATGGCATTCTCAGAATTTGAATTAAAAAGATATGGGAAGGTAATCGAGGATTTTTTAGTAGTTCATCGTCCACCTATTGAATTGAGAGTGCAAGTTGATATCTCTTATCGTATTGATGGGCAAAGTATCGAAATCTTTGAACTTAGACCTGTATGGAATGATCCTACCAAAATAACTGAATGCTCAATTGCAAAAGCAACTTACGTTAAATCTAAAAATGAGTGGAAAATTTACTGGATGAAATCTGATTTTAAATGGCATAGCTATGAACCAGTCCAATCAGTAAAGGAATTGTCTTCTTTTACGGAAACAGTTGCTGCCGATGAGTACAGTTGTTTTTGGGGGTAAAAATAGAACGCACATAACAAATGCATCAACACGATTTGCTACACTCGGCGTTGTCGGTTTGCCTTTAGTTTCAGTGATTAAGGCAGTAAAATTCAGCTAAGTCTGTATCGTAGCAAACGTGTTATGCAGGCGTTATGTTTCAGGTAAATGGGAGGGCAAATGGAAATCAGTATTAAGCCACCAAAAGGCATGAAAACCGTCATGGTTGACAATAAACCAATTGGGTATGTTAGAGATGTAGCTGACCGTAACGAAGCCGCTAGATTAGCTCAAGAACTTATTAAGTCAAAAGGGCTTTGGCGAGATATTTCTAAGTCTGAATCCATTTATAATCAAGCTCAGTCTTTCGCTAATACCTCAGCCTATCTTTACGAAAGAGATTTAAAGTCGTTACCAAGAAATCCACAAAGCATCGCACCGTTCGTGGTAAATGCAGCATTTAGTGCTGAAATGTATCTTAAGTGCTTACAAGAAATTAATGGTCAAATAAGTGAGTCTCATGTATTAACTGCTTTATTTAAATCTTTACCAAATAAAGTCAAAGATAAGATCAATAAAACATCGAAGAAACTTGAGAGCCAATATCAAATTGAACAAGGTATTTTGTTTAAAGAACACCTGAAGAACATTAATCATGCATTTGTGAATTGGCGTTATATTTATGAAAAAAGTAATGAAAATGTAAACATTCAACAAACGATTTTCGTCTTGCAAGTATTACATGAGGTATCCGCAATAGAATGCGGCTTAAAAACATAACAAATGCATCAACACGATTTGCTACATTCGGCATTCTAGGTTTCTTTTTGTTTACCGTGTTAAGTGGTAAATTTTAGCTTAATCTGCATGGTAGCAAACGTGTTATGCAGGCGTTATGCGCTTAGGAGGAAAAATGGAAATGTTAACTGGCTCATGCCTATGTGGAAAAATTGGAATTGAAGTCCCAGATGATTTTGATTATATGGGAAATTGTCATTGCTCTGAGTGTCGTAAATTTACTGGCTCGGATTACTCATCAGTTGGTGGGATTTCATCGTCAAAATTTGCTTTTACAAAAGGTGAGGAGTTTGTTTCCATTTACTCAAAAAGTGAGGAAACAGAATTAGCATTTTGTAAGTGTTGCGGTTCAAGCTTATTTTCTAGAAAAATCACCGGTGGTAAACATAATATTCGTTTAGGTATTCTGGATAGCACACCAACGCATAAACCTAACTTTCATATCTTTGTTGCTTCAAAAGCTCCTTGGTTTGATATTAATGATGGTCTTAAGCAATTTGATAAAGGTCCAGAAAAATAGTGGGCAACTGATAGAGCGCGCATAACAAAGCCATCAACACGATGCTTATAACATTCGGCGTTTTTGGTTTGAAGTATAATTGGTTTGGAAAGTAAGTCGTCAGCACGTGTTATGGCGGCGTTAGGCGAATATCACGTTTTGATGAATTTAGTAGAAACGTCTAGGCTTTTTTAGCTGATTTATTTGGATTTTGCTATCCATTCAAATGTTTAACTTTGTTATTATGAGAGTTGATTTTTATATAAAAGGACAAAATATCAATGGATAAAGGCCTTGAAATTAAATTTATTTTATACTTTTTAAACTCACTGAAAATACGAGCGACTTATAAAGCTGTTGGTGATCTTGTTGGATTAGCTCCAGTCGGAGTAAGTAATTATCTTGGTAAAAAAAGGCCATTCGCTTCTTGGATTGTGAGTAGTGATTCGAAAAAGTCATTTATGCCGACTGGATATAATGAAAACGAAATCCATCCAGATTTAAAGAAATCTAAAGTGTTAATGACTGTTGAGGAATTGACAAAAGAAATAGATAAGCATAATTGATTTTAGATGGTTTGAAATTTATACGATCAATTTAGTTTTCGCCTAACAAAGCCATCAACACGATGCTTATAACATTCGGCGCTTTTGGTTTAGAGTATAATTGGTTTGGAAAGTAAGTCGTCAGCACGTGTTATGGCGGCGTTATACGTTTTTGAGGGAATGAAAAATGGTAGTGGTTTACGGAATAAAAGAGAATTTAGATCCAATTAAAGCGAAATTGTCAGACGTGATCCAATCGTGTCTTAATTCTGAAATTGGTTTGCCTGAAGATAAGCGGGCTCATCGTTTTATACCAATGGATAAAGAAGATTTCTATTATCCAGATGGTCGTAGTAACGCTTATACCGTGATTGAAATAAATATGATGGAAGGTAGGGCGGTTGAAACGAAAAAGGCGTTAATTAGGTCTTTATTCTCTACAATTGAATGTGAATTAGGAATATCCCCAATTGATGTTGAAATTACCATTAAAGAACAACCAGCTCATTGTTGGGGTTTCAGAGGCATGACTGGCGATGAAGCAAAAGATCTGAAATATCAGGTCAACGTATAACAAAGCAATCAACACGATTTATTACATTCGGCGTTGTAGGTTTGTCTTTGGTTTTGGTGTTTAAGGCAGTAAAATTCAGCTAAGTCGTCGTAGTAATAAACGTGTTATTGCGGCGTTAGTTCTTGTTTTTGATACTTTTGTAAACAATATTATGGATGATTAATGGATATTCGATGTACATTGAGAAATGAGCTAAATTTATTAGCAGAAAGGGAAATGCAAAATAAGGGCTATAAATGGAAAGCAGATACTAAAATATCCTCTTTTCACCAGTATATGAATCTTCTAAATCGCGAAATTAGCCCTATACCAAGAATGGTATTTATGTCTAAAAATCTTGATTGCCCCTTAGAATGTAAAGATGGATTTGATGCTTTGGTTAATGGTTTTAAATTGGGGTTCAATATAAATGCTTACTTAAGTAGTAATTTAAAAGATGCTAGTTATAACGATAGTTTTCTAAATGATTTTGGTTTACATCATTTTCACTTAGGTACAGGGATTTGTGAATCAGGAAAAAGTAAAGGTTTCATTAATAGAACTGGCCCAATCCTAATCGCCTATGTAACGGAAGAATCAGTATATTTTTTGCGGGTGAGTAAGCACGGTAAAGGAGGAGTTCCTTATTTGTGGACCGAACAATCCCTGATTGAAATTATGCATGAAGAATGGCCAGAGTTACTTAAACCTTATACAATTTATGGAATCTCTCAATCATCAGAAATTCTTACTTCTGAGCAAAGACAAAATTTAAGAAAGAATTCGTGTAATGCATTAATAGAAATGCCAGACGGTACTAACTATGCTCCAATTGGAGGAGGAATTACTTCTGCTGATACAAATATCAAATTTACAAGGGATTTTGATGTATTTTATGCTGAAGCAAAATTAATTCTGAAAGAACTATGTAAATATATTAATAAAACAAATGACTATAGTATGAGATTTCCAGTTAAATTATCACTTAAGGCTTTATCTAATGGATTTTTATATGAGGATGTAATAAATAAAACTCAATATCTAGTCAGATTGACTAATTCTATAAATTTGCAAATTACGGGATTCCGGCAGGGTGAGTTACCAGAATACTATCCTCATTTTGATGGCTATAAAGTGAATGCGATTACCGAATCAATCATTACCAACAAAAACTAACAAATGCATCAACACGATGCTTATTACATTCGGCGTTTTTGGTTTGAAGTATAATTGGTTTGGAAAGTAAGTCGTCAGCACGTGTTATGGCGGCGTTATAAATAGCGAGG
>NZ_MAJU01000026.1:0-113523 GCF_001691055.1 Aliivibrio logei | reverse complement strand
GTTCAATCTGAGCCATGATCAAACTCTTCAATTAAAGTTTTTTGGTTTGTTTCAGCAGAAACAAAACCGGCTCAATGATTTATACTGATTTCTTACATAAAAGTAATTTTGTGTAGTCACTCAGTTCATTGATTATTTTTGTTTGCATTCACTTCGAAAAGTAAAAGCAAACTAGTGATTATCAACTCACAAGTGCCCACACAGATTAATAGGTTTCAAATTTTTAAAGAGCATCTCTTCTACTTTCAAAGCGTTTCAGCCTTTCTGTGAAGAGGACGGTCATTTTAATCAATTAAGCTTCAGTGTCAAACACTTTTTGCTATTTAATTTCCTAACCGTTTTTCTTACCAACCCTTTGCAGCTCTACGTTGAGTGCTCCGTGTCAGTGAGGTCGCATTATAGAGAGACGCTTCACATTAGCAAGCATTAAATTCACTTTTTATTACTGTTTGGTGATGTTTTATTCGATAGATAACTTATAATTTTTTACCCTAAAGCTTAAAACAGGTTACCCACAAAGTTATCCACATTTGGCGCATTTCATTAGTTAAATTCAAACTGATAAATTAAGTCTACCGCATTATCTAGTCCAGAAATCGCTTCTATATAAAGATCGCTGACAATACGATACCTTAATGTAAACTCACCAAGAGAATTAAATATCCCCACACCGTACTTAACTTGTAAATCTGGTGCGATATAACCACTGATCGTCACTTGTGAATCACCACCAGAGCCTGCGGTATCAAGTTGTAAATCTTGAACACCAAATGCTTTACCTATTTCCCCCACCACCTTGCCACTTTTTGCTAAACTTAATCCAATTAATGTGGTCGTCATGGCATTACCACCAGAATCACTATCGATATCCTGCCCTCTCAATAGATAAGACAACGCATTTGCTTGCGGCATGCTTGGTGAAGAAAAAATTTCAACTTTAGGTGTATCCGCTGGTCCATTCACTTTTACACCAGCAACAACATCATCTTTTGTATTATCTGGATTGCGAATTGCTTCAATATCAACATAAGGTTGATCTGCGGGTCCATTAAATAATATTTTTCCTTTCGTGATTTGTAGATCTTGGCCAAATGAACGATAGGTTCCGTCTTCAATGTTAATTTCACCCGAAATAAACGGACCTTTATTTTTTTGAGTAATATTTAACTTTCCTACTAATCCCCCCTCTAAACCAAAAGCAGAAAGCAAAACATCATCACCAATGCTGAGATCAATATCGGTTTCCACTGCCATAGGTAATGACGTGTTACTTTCGATTGGTTTTAGATTATCACCTAAGATAATTTCATCTTTTGATACACCAATTGCACTTTCTGGTAAATCCTTCACGACTATCCGCCCCCAAGGGATCTCAATAGAGCCTGTAATTTTCGCCAATGTCGGTATTACTCTAATTTTCATGTCTGGTTTAACTTTTAACTTCACCATTGGAGGGACGTTAACTTGTAACTCATTACCAAAGACATCCAACCCTGCTTTCCAAGCGTCTAATGCTGACCAATCACCAAACCCTTTTAAATGTAGATCCCCGTCAGATGTAGTGATCAAAGATGTCAATTTTCCACTGTGGCCGCCAAAAAGAATATTGATATTGCCATTACTTATGTCAACTGGAGATATTTCACCCTTCACTTTTATTTTATCAACACTAAGGTCTCCGAATAATTTAGGATGATCTATCGGCCCAGAGACCTTAATATTCGAATTCACCATTGCCTCTAATTGACTATACTCCCCTAAAATAGGTTCAAGCATAGCTAATGAAACGGTATTAATATTGGAGTAACCATTAAGTTTTTTAGAACCAGTTAATTGATTAACCGTCATCTCACCTTTTAATTCGCCGTTATTTGTTAATGCAATAAGCCAATCACTCTTTAGCTCATCATTTTTCATTTCAGCATTAACATTTACTTTATCCCAACCAACAATAAGAGGGGTTTCCATCTCTTGCTCTATATTTCCTTTTGGTAAATACAATGACGCTTTTACATAAGGAGGTTTCCCTACCGCCCATTTCGCTAATGCATCAAGGTTAACCTCACCATTTATGTTTGTTTCTTCTGGTAAGAATTTTTTAATTTTACTGAATTCAAAATGTTTAATGCTCACATCAGCACTGCCTGAGTTTCCAGCGACTAAATCTTTATTTAGGCACAACGATGTTTTTCCCTGACTCCAACAGTTAGCTTGAACGAATAACTCTTGCTTTTGGATATCATAAGCAAGCGAAGCTTTTTTATCTAACTTCCATGGACCAATTTCAGTAACAACATCAGCTTTACTTAATTCACCTTTCCACCCTTTTTTACGTTCAAGAGAACCATTAAATAAAAGATGCGATTGAATAACATTAGAATCTAAATCAATTTGTAATTTGTGATTATGCTCTTTACCACTAAAGCGAACCACTAAATCTTTAAGTGTTTGTTTTTTATATTTACCACCAAGTAATTTAATACTAAGATCCGCATCAATTGCAGGCATAGGAACAACGTAACCTTTAATAGACGCTTTATTTAGTGTGGTTTTTTGAGGCAGTTGAAATTCTACCGCATTTATATCTACGTTAATTTTAGGTTCTGTTACTTTTCCGGTTAAGGCTACATTTCCCATTAACTGCCCATGAACATCTGGTACGCTGTCAGATAATTCAGGAAAGTCTATATCAACATTAAGATCCCATTCTTTATCTAAAGAACCCGAAATCGTTAATCCGTTATCCCCATGATGTAGTGCTAATTGTGCAACCTCGAGATACGGTTCTCCTAAACCTTTAACATCATCCGCTTTTAACGACCCTTCTATAATTAATGGGTACTCCCTAAAAATGCCATTAATATCGATGGTTGGCACGGTAAC
The DNA here is from genome assembly GCF_001691055.1 of Aliivibrio logei. Classification (NCBI taxonomy): domain Bacteria; kingdom Pseudomonadati; phylum Pseudomonadota; class Gammaproteobacteria; order Vibrionales; family Vibrionaceae; genus Aliivibrio; species Aliivibrio logei. Next base: position 110,640 of record NZ_MAJU01000026.1, on the reverse strand, counting down.
CTTCCAACCCCCTTCTTTTGTTAAACTGCCTGAGGTGACTAATTCGCCACTAATGTCACCCTCTGCTTCAGGCCATTGTAAACCTGGTTGAATATTCTGAAGATGTACATCCGCTTTCCAATGAACTAAAGAAGCCCAATCGGCTTCCGCACTACCAGAAATACTTCCCCCTAAGGTATCCGCCATAAAGTCATAAAGCTCAACTTTTTCTAAATTGCCTTTACCTTCTAAACGTAAATCTGTTTGCGGTATTGTTTTTCCCTCTATATATAGAGCACTCGCAAACTTATATTGGTTAAGGTCACCTTCTGCTTTTATATTAGGCACGCTTACTTTGAATTCTTTTACACCAGATAACGGCCAATAAAGTTCCGTTTTATACACATGGACATCAAAAGGTAATGTTGTCTCAAGAGGATGAATATTTGCTTCAACGTTGGCCTTCAATCCCCCAGTTAAATTAAGAGATGCCTCTAAGTTTGCAACACTCCCTTTGGCTACAATCGTTACTTTATGACCTTTTAATTCCGTTTCCTTTATTACCGCATTCGCATTTAATGTTAATGGGTAATCACCTTGTAAAGATATTTCATTATCTAAAGACAAATTAACTTGTGGTGTATCAAGATAAAAATCATTAACCTTAATATCGCTCTCACCAATATTGGCTTTAAAGTCAAGCTGATTGATTTTAACTAGCGCTTCCTGCTGTAACACAAAATCACGAAGTGAAAACTGCTCTACCTTTATATTTAATGGAACATAAACATCAGGTAAAACAATTGGGGTATCCGAGACTTTATCTGCAGGATCTTTCGATTTCGTCTTTTCTTTTTCACTCTCAGCAAGCTGTAAATTAATTCGATTCCATTGCAAAGGTGTAATGGTCAAATCACTCTTATATATTTTAATCCCAGTAGAAAAACTATCCCACTGAATACGATTACCCAAAACAGTAGCATCTATATTATTAATCGAGATCTTGGTGATGTTGATAGGGATCGGAATTGAAAGCAGCTCATTATTTGTAGGTGCTTTAGTCGCTTCGTCTTCTGGCGAGGTGGGTAATTGAGGAAAATCCAAAACAAGCCCGTCAATCGTAATGTCATCAATACAAAGTGAAGGAACCAATAAACACTTTGCCGTTAACCCAAAATGAAAACGAGAAATATCAGCGTTAAGTAGCTCATCATTATGATACTTAACCTCTGATAGAGTAAATTCCGGAATTAAACTTCCGTCTATGTTTTTTATTGAAAGTTCAGGTACCGCTTTTTCAGCCCCCCAAATAATTAACTTCAAGCCTGAGTTTGTAAAAACCAATGCACCGACTAACAATAAAATCACGAGGATAATTGTTGGAACAAACAAGGCTAAGCAAATACAGTATCGACTAAAACGACGCTTTTTCTTTAATTGCGGCTTATCTTGTTCTTCATTTACCGATAAGGAACTCATACTTCAGGTCCTAACGTAAAATGGATTTTAAATTCATCACCAGGTTCTGCATCAAATCCCCACGCAAAATCAAGTCGAACAGGTCCCACAGGAGAAGCCCATCGTATGCCTAAACCGGCGCCCGTTTTCCAATCTGGGGTTGTTATCCAAGCATCACCATAATCAATAAATGTCGCCAACCACCAATTACCCACAACTCGATATTGATACTCAAGACTGGTTGTTGCCATAAATTGTCCGCCAGTTAAATAACCACTGCTGTCTTTTGGTGATACTTCTTCATATCCGTAACCACGAATACTATTATCACCACCAGCAAAGAATCGAATCGATGGGGGTAATTTGTAGAAGTCATCGGTATATATTGCACCAATATCGGCTCGTGCCACGCCTCGATGGTTTTCCCCAATACTACGAACAATCGCTCCTTGGGCTTGTAGGCGAAGCATTCTTACGTCTGACGTTAATGCTTCATCAGTACCTTCAATAGTGAATGCTTTTTTATCCCCCCACATCGGCATTGTTCCACCACGAGTACGACTTTTAGAGAATGATATACCAGGAAGCACTAGCCAAGCAGTCCCATCTTGGATGCCTTGCGTAAATTCTTCATACAAGAAACGTGTATAAATAGTGCGATGCCAACCAGAGTCATAAACCCAATGCCTTTCAAACGCTAAATTCGACTCCAAACTGTCAGTATCTCGATTATCTACATTTTTCAGACCATACTTCACAATGTAATAATCCTTTAATACTTGCTCTAAAGGGATTTTATAAGAGATCGTAGCTTCTTGCTCTGGCTTAGAGATAGAAAGTGCAGTATCTAAACTGTGACCATATTTATTTAACCACGGTTTTTTCCATCGAATTTTCCCTCTCGCGCCGACATCTGTCGAATAACCGATACTGGTTTCTAATTGATTTCTAACTTGAGGAGAGACATGAACTTTCATTGGTAATTGATGAGTTTCACCGACAGCATCTAAATCAGGTTCAACATAAACGGATGAAAACCATTCAGTATTTGAAAGGGATTGATTTAAATCACCAACCAGACTAGCAAGATAAGGGTCACCAGGCTCAAAAGGTATTATTGAACGCACTCGTTTCTCTTCAACTTGACTTCCATCGATCGTCGTTTCACCAAAACTATAACGCTTACCACTATCATAATGTAAACGAACCATTGCTTGATGTCTTCCAGGAGCAACTTCTAAACGGTTAACCGAAAATTCACCATCAAAATACCCTTTTCTTAACGCTAGATTTTGCAGTGTACTTTTTAAACTTTCGTATCGACCATGATTCAAAACTTGCCCTAAATTGAGTCCTGAATTATCAACCGCATTAGTAAAGTCAATATCGTTCTTTGCCTCACCTGTAATAATGATATCACTGACGTAAATAACAACGGGTTGGCCCTCTTCAACAGTCATAATAAGTGTGTGATCTAATTTTTCACCTTCAATAGTAAAGGTGATCACGGGTTGGTAATAACCCAGCGCTTTTAAAGCATCAGTCGTACTTTCTTCAAGGCGAGCTTGGAAACGAAGAGATACAGAATAATCCTCTTCTGGAATACCTGAGATGTAAGCTTCTACATTACTCAGTAAAGGTCCTTCTAAACCCTCTATATCCAACTCTGTTTCTGCCGACACGTTAGATGAAATGGCAAACAAACAAAATGTAAAAAAGAGGGATAACTTCTTGGTCATACTTATAATTATTCTATTGATTCAGTTATGCATTATATGTCATGGTAATTTACTCGTTTTATAGAGTAGCACAAGGCAAATGTCTTCTAAATTACTCAGTTAAAGGATGCGACATGACGATGGAAAAACACACAGTACAGCCACTACATTTTATTTCTCAGCATGATATAGAATCAATTCCTACTGGTTGTGAGCAAATACTCTTTGGCATGGGATGCTTTTGGGGTGCTGAACGTTTATTTTGGAAACTAACTGGCGTTTACTCCACAGCAGTAGGTTACAGCGGTGGTAAAACCAAGAGCCCAACATACAAAGACGTTTGCTCAGGTTCAACTGACCACGTAGAAGTCGTCAAAGTAGTTTTTAACCCGGCGCTCATTTCCTTAGAAGAATTGCTTCACTCTTTTTGGCAAACGCATAACCCAACCCAAGGAATGCGCCAAGGAAATGATATTGGAACTCAATATAGATCCGTTATTTACACCTATGATAAAAACCAGCAAGAAATAGCAACACACACGAAAAAACAATACCAACACGCTCTATCTCAACAGGGAATAGAAGAACCAATAACAACCGAGATTACTCCTGCAAATGATTTTTATTTCGCAGAAGAATACCATCAACAATATTTAGCCAAAAATCCAAATGGTTACTGTGGATTAAACGGAACTGGCGTGTGTTTTCTTTAATTCTTTTTATAGCATAAAAAAGGTGCCCATTATTGAGCACCTTTTTTATTAATAATTTCATTACGCGACTATGCAGGCATCAGAGAAAGCTGGCGAATATGTTGGTTTACCTCACTCATAACAGACAACATTCTTTTATTCTCTAAAGATGGCATTAATATTTTTCCTTCATCAAAATCAAAAGTGCCTACGCCTTCAATATGAATTTGCCCTTTAAAGAGAGTCTTTACAAAACGTGCCACTTGCAGTGGTCTATAAGCCTTAAAATTTCTAAACATAGCCATACCTCAATAATCCGTACAAGGTTTCATTTTAGTCCATCAAAATACACAACCGTCATTCAGGCGTATCTTATCTAAAGTAATGTTATCGAAACATTTCCGTAACATTATAGTGTACAAAACGGCATACCTCAAGCTGGACTTTACTGTTTATTAACCAATATTCATTTATAAGAAAACTGGTCGAATCGCTTTTTAAGCACTGCTGAACTAAACTACATCAACAATTTCTAAGGATAACTAAAATGAAAAAGATCACCCTACTTACTCTTGCCGCTTGCTTATTACCAACACTCGGTTTTGCTCATAACATTACATTGAACAAAACAGTACCTACTGTTTCCATTGATAATTACGGTGAAATCTTTTTTGAAGATTCCGCGGCAACCTATCAACCTTGGGATTCAGAACAGTTAAAAGGTAAGGTTCGAGTATTACAAGCGATTGCTGGTCGAAGTAGCGCTAAAGCAATGAATACTGAGCTTATGAGTGCCATTACATTAGAAAAGTTCCCTGAAACACAATATCAAACGACAACGATTATTAATCAAGACGATTCCATTTGGGGTACTGGGGGATTTGTAAAGTCCTCTGCTGAAGAAAGTAAAGAAGAGTTCTCATGGTCTTCGATGGTTCTTGATGAAAATGGAACCGCAGCAAAAACGTGGGATCTTCAGCCAGAAAGCTCTGCAATTATCGTTCAAAATAAAGAAGGTAATGTTCTTTTTGTGAAAGAAGGAAAATTAACATCTGACGAAATCAAGCAAGTTATCTCATTAATTCACGCTCAATTGTAAACAAATTACTTGCTTATAAAATGTTATATTATTACATTTACTACTCATTCAATTAGGGCAGTATAATGCAATCGTATTTCTTTACTAAACAGCGCTGGTTAAATTGGAGTTTAGTCATACTTCTCGCGCTGTTTGGTATTTTGGTTGCTAATCATCAAATTGATACCAATATACAGCACCATGAAAATCACCATTGCCAAATGTTCCACTCCATTGGGTCAGGAATTACTGCCCATGTTGCTTCTCTTCCAATAATCCCTCAATTAATAATATCGTCTACATTTACTAGTGTAGAAAATAGTAACCCTTCATCTATCACCGTACATTCACGTGCGCCTCCTTTTTCTATTCTCTAACTCAATAAATACATTAATTCATTTATAACTCTTAGATAATAGGAAGCCATTATGCTTATCCGTAATAAAAAAATACTACTTAGCCTTGCCATTTCAAGTTCTTTATTTTCAATTTCTAATGCTGCGAATGCAAATACGCATGACCACGCGCACGATGGAGATCAACAACATGAAAGTGAACATCGTCATCACGATGCTCATGTTCATGGCGTAGTCGAAACAAACATCGCTCAAGATGGCGATCATCTGTTATTTGAAATCACGGCACCAGGCGCTGATGTTGTGGGCTTTGAGCACGCACCGAAAGATGACACACAAAAACGAATTCTATCTGAGGCCGTAAAAACACTAAATAATCCAAGTGTTATTTTTACATTACCAGCAGAAGCTAAATGTACTTTAGAAGAAGCCCATGTCTCTCATAATTTAACGCCACACGACCACGACCACGACCACGACCAGCATGATGGTGAACACCACAAAGAACATAGCAAGCACGGAGAATTTAACGCTCAATATGAATATCATTGTGAAGCAATATCGAAGCTAGATAACATTGAAACTCAATGGTTCACTCATTTCACGCACACTCAAAAAATGACGATTCAATATTTAGGTGATGCGGGACAAAAAGCTGATACGTTAACTCCAAATTCTCCGATTATCACTCTATAGCTTAGGTATGGCGATGGTAACATCGCCATAATTACGATGAATATTATTGAATTATCCGATCTCACTTTTCATTGGCCTAATCAAAAAGAGCTAACGATTAACATTCCCTTTTTCTCACAAAAACAGGGTAATAAGCTATTTATTAAAGGGCCAAGCGGCAGCGGTAAATCAACACTATTAAGTTTGTTAACCGGAATAGTTTCTCCCACGTCAGGATCCGTTATCATTAATGGTACTGATATTAACCATTTATCATCGAACCAAAGAGATCGTTTTAGAGCGGATAATATCGGTTATATTTTTCAACAATTTAATTTACTTCCCTACCTATCCGTAATTGATAACGTTGTGCTGCCTTATCAATTTTCATCAAAAAGCAAATTGTCTAAAAAAGAGTTACGCCAAGAAGCTGAACGCCTGTTAACTCAACTCCAATTACCTCGTTCTCATTTTGATAGACCGATTACTGATCTTAGTATTGGCCAACAACAGCGAGTTGCGGCAGCGAGAGCGTTTATAGGGAAGCCAACACTTATTATTGCCGATGAGCCGACCTCAGCCCTCGACCATGAAACACGCTTCGCCTTTATTAAATTACTCATGAATGAATGTGAAAACAGTCAGGCTAGTTTGTTATTTGTCAGTCATGACCCAAGTTTAGAGTCTTTATTTGATCAAAGTATTGATTTAAGAACCTTAAACACCGCGGGAGAATACTCATGATAGGCATTTTGCAATTGGCTTGGAAAAGCCTTAAAAACCGTAAGACCACGGTATTACTTACTGTTGCTACTATCGCTATCTCTGTCATGTTATTAGTCGGTGTTGAACGTATTCGTACCCAAGCTAAAACAAGCTTTGCAAATACCATATCAAACACAGATTTAATTGTTGGCGCACGTTCAGGTCAAGTGAACCTCTTGCTTTACTCTGTTTTTCGCATTGGTAACGCGACAAATAATATTGATTGGAAAAGCTATCAAGAAATAATCAGCCAGCGGGCAGTGAAATGGTCAATACCAATCTCTCTTGGAGATTCCCATAAAGGATTTCGAGTCATGGGAACGAATCAAGATTATTTTCGCTTTTATCAATATGGAAAAAAACAACCACTGGCTTTTAAAGAAGGAAAGCCATTCGACGATTTATTTGATGTCGTATTAGGCGCCGATGTGGCACAAAAATTAAATTATCATTTAGGTGATAAGCTCGTTATTGCTCATGGTATTAGTGATAAATCATTTACCCGTCACGATAAGCTGCCCTTTACGGTTGTTGGTATTTTAAAGCCAACAGGGACGCCAGTAGATAAAACGTTACATGTGTCTTTAGGTGCAATTTCTGCCATCCATGTTGGATGGGAAAGCGGTGCGCACTTAGGAAATACACCCGATGCTAAAATATTAGAAAAACAAAAATTTGAACCAACCGAAATTACGGCATTTATGCTTGGTCTAAAATCAAAAATTCAAACATTTGCATTGCAGCGCTACATTAACGACTATACCAAAGAACCACTTAGTGCCATTTTACCAGGTATTGCTTTACACGAATTATGGGGAATGATGTCAGTCGCTGAGCAAGCGCTATTAGCTGTTTCTATTTTTGTGGTTGCCGCTGGATTAATGGGAATGCTCACCAGCCTACTCACTAGCCTTCAAGAGCGACGCCGAGAAATGGCAATTTTAAGAGCGATGGGAGCGCAGCCTAAACATATTTTTATATTGTTAGTAAGTGAAGCAGTTGTCATTACAAGCTTTGGGATCATCGTAGGCCTAATAGGTCTTTACCTCTCATTAAGCATATTGCAGCCAATCATTCAGCAGTATTACGGCATTGCGATAGAGCTCACATTACCCACACTTTATGAATTAAAATTACTCGCACTCGTCTTGTGCTCTGGTTTTATTATTGGTGTTATTCCAGCAATACAAGCGTATCGCCACTCATTAAGTGATGGTATGACAATAAGACTTTAAGGATAAATAATGAAAAAGAAACTCTTACTTTGCTTATTATTACTTTTGCCCTTTAGTGCATTTAGTGATGAGGTATTGAAATTAGATTGGATTGATTTAGTTCCAGAGCAGGAAAGGCATCAATTTGATGCGATAGGAATGCCTAAAGTAAATCATAATGGCGCGCAAATGCAACAATCTCTTGTTGGTGGTGTTAGGCAAGAATTAAATGGCAGTATGGTAAAAATTCCAGGCTTTGTTATTCCATTAGAAGGGGATGATAAAATGATTACTGAATTTTTATTAGTGCCTTATTTTGGTGCCTGCATTCATGTGCCACCGCCGCCACCCAATCAAATTATTTATGTGAAATTTAAAAAAGGGGCGCCAATTCAACAACTGTGGGATGTCGTTTATATCGTAGGTACATTAAAAACAGAAACGATAGACAGTGAACTCGCAGAAACAGGCTATCTTATTGATGGGGTTCGCTTAGAAGAATATGATGATGAATAACTAATATCAACTCATTAACGCTGGTTTATCTTGATGATTTATATAAACCCAGAGAGATAAACTAGCGCAACGGTATAGCTAACAATTAAAACTGCACTAAATAACACTTTTTTTAGATTTATATCTCCCATCACTACCTCACTGATAAATTATAAAACACACTTAATTTTAACAAATCATTATCATTTATTCATCCTTTTATTTATTTCCTTTTCGTATCTTTTTTTCAAAAAAATTCTCATTACTTTCCTTAGATTAAAGTTTTTATCTTTAGTTACCGATACTATATAAAACAGACAGTGTTAATCGACGTTAGGCGTACCCATGGATAATAAAAAAAATGTCATCGTTAATGACGCCCAAAACAGCAAAGAAAAAGCGACACATAAAAAAGAACATTACGTAGTAAGCAGTGAACGACGCCTTAAAGAAATTGCGATTAAACAAGGGCTTGGTGCAAAGCTTCAAGCACCAAAACCAGAAGAAACTCTATTAAAACGGGCTCTTTATAGAGAGAAGTTACTACGAGAACAACAGCAAAATAATTTAGAGCAAATAATAAAATACGCACATGGTTACTGTAGTGATGAAACCGCTGGAGATCCTGATCCTGATTGGCTTCATCGCTTCTTTGAAATGGCAAAAGACATCCATGACCCGTCAATGCAACGTCTATGGAGTCAAATTTTCAAACAAGAGGTTGTCTCTCCCGGAGCAACATCCATGAAAGCATTGAAAGTATTAAAGGACATGACACAGCGTGAGGCTCAAACATTTCAACGAGCGGCCTCATTAGCGTGTAGCTTTGGACAAGACAACAGCAAAAAATTATTACTTGGTTATAAGTGCGCAGGTACTTTATTTACTTTCTACAAAACAGAAGGCCCGCAGTTAATACATTTAGGTAATTACAAATTACCTTATTCCAGTTTATTGCTGCTTATTGATCTCGGTTTACTGCTAGGAACGGAATTAGAATCTGGGGAAATTGAATTTGAACCCGCGCTACCTTTGCACTATCAAGGTAAACAATTAGCAATTAAACCGATGCAAAAAGGATCAAGATTAATTTATTACCGCTTTAGTCCTACTGGCGCAGAGCTGTGTAAATTACTTGGTAATAAACCTAATGACAGTTATTACGACAGTTTAACCGGTTTATTAAGCCAAAAATTCATGGTTGAAACTGATGTAAAAACATCAATATCAACCATGGTATAGCATCACAAACAGCAGGAAGAAAAACATCTCCTGCTGCTTGTGCTTATTGAATAATATTTTTTTCTTTTAATACCGCCAAGCATTGCTCCACTAGTTCATCAATCGATTGTGTACCTGCCAATAAATCAATATCAGGGTTTAGCGGTTGTTCATAATCAGAATCAATCCCCGTGAAATGTTTTATCTCTCCTGCCCGTGCTTTTTTGTATAACCCTTTTGGGTCTCGTTTTTCACATTCATCAAGTGATGTATTGACAAACACTTCTAAGAATTCATTTTCAGGCAACAACTCTCTGACCATTTGTCTTTCCGCTCGATGCGGTGAAATAAAAGCGCTTAATACGATTAACCCCGCATCAGACATCAATTTTGCCAACTCGCCAATACGGCGAATATTTTCTTGCCTATCGTGATCAGAAAAGCCTAAATCTTTACATAAACCATGACGAACATTATCACCATCCAATAAATACGTGTGATAACCAAGTTCGGCGAGTTTCACCTCCAATGCACCAGCAATGGTTGATTTACCCGCTCCCGATAATCCCGTAAACCAAAGAACCGCTGGTTTTTGTTTTTTAAGACCCGAGCGAGTTTCTTTTGTCACCGAATATTGATGCCAAACCACATTTTCATCGTTCACTACTTGGCACTCTTTCGTTTGTTCCGTAGTCATATATCATCCTTGAATTAAAATGGGAAAAAATGAGGGATTAAAGACAGCACTAACACCGAATAAATAATCGACATTGGCAACCCTACTTTTACGTAATCGAGCAAAGTGTAGTTACCAACACTAAAAACTAATAAATTGGTTTGATACCCGTAAGGGGAAATGAAGCTAGCACTCGCTCCAAACAATACCGCCATAATAAATGGCATAGGATCAACACCATAACCAAGTGCCATGCTATAGCCAATGGGGAATGCCAGCGCAGCCGCTGCATTATTGGTGATCAATTCAGTCAATACTAAGGTAATAAGGTAAACCGCAATCAATGCCCCCATCACCCCCCAGCCATTAAATAATTCAATAAACATGTCACCTAATTGAACCGACAGACCAGAAGATAACATTAACTGAGCAATAGATAATGCCGCACCAACAATCACAACAATATCAATAGGAAAACGACGACGTAATTCACCTAAGCTCACGACACCAAACGCAAACATCGCTAACAAATAAACTGACAACCCTTTAATGATCGGAAATACATCCAATAAGGCCGCAGCGATAACACTCGCGAATCCTAATAGAACAAAGGTGCTTTTATCACCATCCAACTTTGCGGCAGAATCTAAATCACTAATAATGACAAATTCTCTTTTAAGCTGTTGTTTACTTTGTTCAAAGTTTTTCCCAGGAACAAGAACTAACGTATCCCCAGCTTGTAATTCTATTTTCCCTAGCCCGCCTTCAAGGCGCTCATGCCCTCTACGGATAGCAACAACAACGGCATCAAAACGCTCTCTAAAATGTGCCGATTTAATACTTTTCCCACGAATAGAAGCCGACTGACTGACAACCACTTCAATTAAATTCTGACCGTTTAAATGATGCTGACCAAATAAAGTTAATCCATTAATTTCTTGTAACGTGGTCACGCTTTCTATATCACCACAAAACAATAACCGGTCACCGGCAAGTAATATCATGTCAGGATCAACAGAAGTGATCGTTCTTCCTTCTCGAATCACTTCCGCTAAAAATAGTTTACGTAAAGCTCTAAGATTATTCTCACTGATCGATTTACCCACTAAAGGAGAAGCCCCTTCAACCCGAGCTTCTAAAAAGTAAGGTAACTCATCTTGATTACCATCATCGTATTGCGGCAATAAATAGCTTAATGGGATTAAAATTAATAACCCGCCAGCAAGTACAACTAAACCAATCGCAGTCGGTGCAAAAAAGCTTAAACTCGGTAAACCAGCATCTTCGACAAAACTATTAATAATTAGGTTGGTTGATGTGCCAATAAGCGTAAGTGTGCCACCTAAAATAGCCGCATAAGAAAGAGGAATTAAAAGGCGAGAAGGCGCGTGACGTTGATTACGCTTGATAGCACCAATTAATGACACCACAACGGCCGTATTATTGGTAAAAGAAGAAAGTAAGGCAGTCGACAGACCTAATTTACCTACCACACTCCCTAACCTTCCCTCTGAAATATAACGCCCTACCCAACTGATAAGGCGCGTTTTTTCTAGTGCACAAGAACTTAGGATCAATAACACCAAGGTCAATAATGACGAATTAGTAAAGTTTTTTGCCAAGCTTGGCAAATCAATCATTCCGACCATAAAGGCAATAAATGCAGACCCTGCAAAAATCACACTTGGTTTTAATTTACTCGCCAATAAACTCACAATAATAAGAGTTAATAAAGCTAGAACGAATCCTTGTTCCCACGGCATAGTAATTACCTTACTCTTAACTCTAACTTAAGAGCTTCGAAATATCTTGCGCACCCCAATGTGGAAAATGCTTACGAACTAACGCATTTAATTCCACTTCAAAAGCACTGACATTATCATTGATAGGAGCGACATCACTCAACTCAGATAGGTTTTGGATCATGCCAGCCCCTACCGTCACATTCGTTAAACGGTCAATAAAGATAAACCCACCAGTATCAGCACAGTCTTGATAACGATCTAAGCTCACCGCCTCAGTTAATGAAACATCACATAACCCGATACCATTAAGAGGTAACTCATCGGTAACAAACGTATCAAGGCTATTAATATTGACTTGATGATGGATAGTATCAATTTGACCGACCGTTTTTTTGCCTGCTATTTTAATGTCGTATTGACGTCCAGGCTGTAACCCTTTTTCTGTCATCCAAACAATTTCGGCTTTAAATTGATCCGTTGCAGTAAGATTAGATGTCGATTTAACCAATAGATCACCACGACTAATATCAATTTCATCTTCTAGCGTGAGTGTCACGGCCTGACCCGCTTGTGCCGAAGGTAAATCACCATCAAACGTCACAATACGAGCTACTTTTGATTTTTTACCTGACGGCAAAGCAATAATGTCATCACCAACCTTTATCTCACCAGAAGACACCGAACCCGAAAAACCTCGGAAATCAAGATTAGGGCGATTAACATATTGCACAGGGAAACGAAATTCACCATTCCCTCTATCAGCATCAATATCAATGTCTTCTAACACTTCTAATAATGGGGCACCTTTATACCAAGCAAGTGCGGCACTGTGATTTACTACGTTATCGCCTTCTAATGCTGATAACGGCAGAATCGAAATATCCAAATTAGGATTATTAAGTTTTTTAGAAAACGTTACATATTCTTCTTTAATCTCTTCAAATCGAGATTGAGAATAATCAACCAAATCCATTTTATTCACCGCCACCACAAAATGACGAATACCTAAGAGATTCGCGATATAGGAATGGCGACGAGTTTGATCTAACACACCTTTACGAGCATCGATTAAGATAACAGCGACATCACACGTTGATGCACCCGTTGCCATATTACGTGTGTATTGCTCATGTCCTGGTGTATCAGAAATAATGAATTTACGCTTTTGAGTTGAGAAATAACGGTAAGCGACATCAATCGTAATGCCTTGCTCACGTTCTGCTTGTAAGCCATCAACAAGTAATGCTAAGTCAGGGCGTTCGCCAGTCGTCCCTACGCGTTGGCTGTCAGCATGCACGGCTTCCAGTTGATCCGCATAAATTTGTTTTGAGTCATGAAGTAATCGGCCTATAAGCGTACTTTTTCCATCATCTACCGAACCACACGTTAAAAAACGCAGCATTGATTTATGTTGATGTTGGCTTAAATACGCTTCGATTCCTAACTCTGCAAGTTCTTGTTCTACTGCACTGTTCATATTTATCTTCCTTGTCCTGATTTAATATTTAGAAATAACCTTGGCGTTTTTTCTGTTCCATCGATCCAGATGAGTCATGATCAATGGCTCGCCCTTGTCGCTCACTGGAAGTAGCAACCAGCATTTCTTCAATAATTTCAGGCAAGGTGTTTGCTTTGGATTCCACCGCCCCAGTTAATGGGTAACACCCTAATGTTCTAAAGCGGATGTCTTTGTATTCAATTTTTTCCCCTTCTTTTAGCTCCATTCGCTCATCATCAACCATGATTAACATGCCATCACGATCAACTACTGGGCGTTTTTCAGCTAAATAAAGCGGAACAATATCGATACTTTCTAAATAGATGTACTGCCAAATATCCAATTCCGTCCAGTTTGATAATGGGAAAACACGAATGCTTTCACCTTTATTTACTTGACCGTTATAGGTATTCCACAATTCAGGACGTTGATTTTTTGGATCCCACGTATGATTTTTATCGCGGAAAGAATACACACGCTCTTTTGCTCGAGACTTTTCTTCATCACGACGAGCCCCACCAAATGCAGCATCAAATCCATGCTGATTTAACGCTTGTTTCAGACCTTGAGTTTTCATGATATCGGTGTGCTTTGAAGAACCATGTACGAATGGGCTAATCCCCATTTCTATCCCTTCAGGGTTTTTGTGTACTAATAAGTCAAACCCGTATTTTTTAGCGGTTTTATCTCGAAACTCAATCATCTCTTTGAATTTCCAATCCGTATCAACATGAAGAAGCGGAAATGGAATTTTTCCTGGATAAAAAGCTTTACGAGCAAGATGCAACATAACCGAAGAATCTTTACCAATGGAATACATCATCACTGGGTTATCAAACTCTGCGGCGACTTCACGGATAATATGAATACTTTCCGCTTCAAGCTGCTGGAGGTGGGTTAATCGTTTTGCGTCCATGTAATATTGTCCTTTAGGCTAAATTGGGGATGGCGATTTCTCATTCCAATAAAACCACTATAGACGTCTTCATTTATTACCTGAAATTCTAAAAATTCATTTTTTATTCGATTTAAGACTAACGGGTATCATTAATATCAATTCCATTTCTAAAAATCCTATCAGTTTCACAAATATAAATTCAGAAAAGTAAGATGATGCGTGCGTATAAATACCAGCATTACAACGTTAGCGTTAACTTGAATACATGACGTACTCATTCCCCTAACGCACATAGAAACGAGATCAAGTGCACACATTAAAAGAGCAATTACATTTCCAATACAATCAATCTGTTATCTTGATTTCGCTTTTATGATCATAACCTTTGGAGAACACTATGAAACTGTCTATTAAACCTCTATCGCTAGCAGTACTGGGTGGCTTATTAACCCTTTCAGGCTGTACACCAGCAGAAACAAATGAAGTGATTAAACTGCGTATTGTAGAAACAACGGATATCCACACTAATCTGATGGATTACGATTACTACAAAGACAAACCATCGCAAAAAATTGGTTTAGCGCGCACTGCAACATTAGTAAAAGAAGCTCGTGGTGAGGTGATAAACAGTGTTTTAGTTGATAATGGTGATTTACTGCAGGGTAGCCCAATGGGTGACTACATAGCAGATAAAGGATTAGAAGAAGGGGAAGTTCACCCTGCATATAAAGCGATGAATCAATTAAGCTATGATGCCGGTAACATCGGTAACCATGAGTTCAATTACGGTTTAGATTTCTTAGCCGAATCAATTAACGATGCCAACTTCCCTTACATCAATGCCAATGTGTATGACGCAAAAACAAAAAAACATTACTTCAAACCATACATTATTAAAACGCACAAATTTAAAGATACAGCGGGTGTAGAACACGACATTAAAGTGGGTTACATCGGATTTGTGCCACCACAAATCATGGTATGGGATAAGAAAAACCTTGAAGGAAAAGTCTTCGTAAAAGACATCATTGAAACCGCAAATGAAATCATTCCTCAAATGAAGTCTGAAGGCGCAGATGTCATTGTCGCTATCCCTCACTCAGGTGTTTCTACTAATCCATATAAACAAGGCGAAGAAAATTCGACTTACTACTTATCTGAGGTAGAAGGCATTGATGCGATCGCTTTTGGTCACTCTCATGCCGTCTTCCCAGGAAAAGGGTTTGATAACATGCAAGGCATCGATAACGTAAATGGCACAATAAATGGCGTTGCCGCAGTGATGCCTGGACGTTGGGGTAGCCATGTTGGTGTGATGGATTTAACCCTTGAACAGAAAGACGGCAAATGGATTGTTGCAAAAAGCCAAGCAGAAGCTCGCCCTATCTTTGATAAAGAAAACAACAAATCATTAGCTGCTGCTGATGAAGGGATTGTTAAAGCATTAGAAGCTGATCATAAAGGCACTCGTGAATTTGTTAACCAACCTATTGGTAAAGCTGATGATGTGATGTACAGCTTCCTAGCCTTAGTTCAAGATGATCCAACCGTGCAAATTGTTAACCTTGCACAAAAAGATTACGTTGAACGTTTCATTCAAGGGGATCCTGATTTAGATGGTACTCCTGTACTTTCTGCTGCAGCGCCATTTAAAGCTGGTGGTCGTGGAAATGACCCAACAAACTTCACTGAAGTTGAATCAGGCCAATTAACGTTCCGTAATGCGGCTGATTTATACCTATACCCGAATACACTTGTTGCAATGAAAGTAACGGGTAAAGAAGTCAAAGAATGGCTTGAGTGTTCTGCTGGTCAATTTAAACAAATCGACATCAACAGCACAGCACCTCAACAGCTAATTGATTGGGATGGCTTCCGTACTTATAACTTCGATGTAATCGATGGCGTAAATTATCAGATCAACGTAACACAACCAGCGAAATACGATGGTGACTGTAACTTAATCAACGAAGGCTCAGAGCGAATTGTAGGGCTTACTTACCAAGGTAAACCAATTGATGCGAAACAAGATTTCCTTATCGCTACTAACAATTACCGAGCTTACAGCGGCAAGTTCCCAGGAACAGGAACGGACTTTATCGCGTTCGATTCTCCAGATGAAAACCGTACCGTTCTTGCTAGCTACATTTCACGAGTAAGTAAAGAGGAAGGTCAAGTTCAACCAAGTGCTGATAATAATTGGTCTTTCGCTCCAATCGAAGGAGGGGAAAATCTGGATATCCGTTTTGAAACTTCACCAACAGAAAAGGCAACTCAATTCATTAAAGATAATGGTCAATACCCAATGAAACAAGTCGCGACAGACGATGTTGGTTTTGCCGTTTATAACATTAATCTAAGTAAATAATTCAATACTGATTTACTCTGATTACATAAGATAGCATTGTTATTTAACGGTGCTATTTTTTTTACATAATCCATAAAATAGCGTATTGGCAGCCAAGCTTCCCGTAAAAATATTAATTAGAATTAAAATAACTTGAATGTAATCATCACTGTTTTTAACCGTTAACCCTAACCACTCCGCCTCTATCCAATTTGTTAGTAATTCATCCCTTGCGGATAATACATCTATCGATGCAAACGTCCCTAAAATAATTAATAGCACACTGCAAAGAACATAATGAAACCATTGATCCGCATAGACAATGGCACTTAATAGATTAAAAATTAAAACGCCGTAAGCCAAAAATGAAAAGAAGTAAAAAACTTCATAAATATGAAAAACAAAAGCCGCAATAAAGAAAAACCCAAACAGCCCAATCGCCGTGCCAAGGTGTAACCAAAATCTTTTATTCATACATAAACCAAATATAAACGGAACCTATTGTTAATCATAAGCTCAAATTAAAACAAATGAGAAACATATATTTACATTTTTTTAATAGAGTGCCACTCTAAATAAAAATACTCAGAAGGAAGAGTTATGAATGATTTAGTCGCAAATATACAAGAAGCACTGTTTACGTCTCATAGTTCAGAGCTCTCTATCTTTGTAGGGATCATTTTACTTTCTTACCTATTAGAAGATCTGGCCATTGTGACTGCCGCCAGTTTATCAGCCCAAGAAATGGTGACGCCTATGATAGGCCTATTGGCCGCTTTTATTGGTATTGCCAGTGGGGATCTTGGTTTGTATTTTTTAGGTCGGCTCTCTACACGTTTTCGCCTACTTAGATATAAAACCTTAACCAACGCTCATTTGCGTTACTTAAGGAAAAAACTCCAATCTAATCCTATGCTTAATTTATTCATCATTCGATTTATTCCCGGTCTTAGAACAATAGGCTTTACCTTAAGTGGTGTATTCCATATTCGGGTTCTTACCTTTCTTACTGCCGTAATGAGTGCCACTGCCGTTTGGACTGCACTCGTGTTTCCTAGTGTGTATTTTTTAGGTAGCAGCAGTTGGATCAAAGCGAGTGAGCACCAATGGTTATTAATACCGATAATGACATTGGTTTTATTTGCCACAAATCGAATAGCAAAAAAGAAAATTTCAAAGGAATTGACCTAATGATAAATAACACCATCAATACAATAGCGAAAGGTCATATAAACGCAGGAATGCCAGAACTCGAATCAGACACGCATCGAAGTGTGTCTCCTTATGAATTTCTACCAAGTTGGTTTTTTTATACGCCCGTGGTCATTCAGAGTTTTTTTCTTGGCCTAAAACACTTTGATTTTACGTTGCCTCTTATTGCTAACCCATCAATTAAATTAAGTGGCATGGTTGGTGAGTCTAAACACGATATTTTAAACTTAGCAGGGCCAATCGCTCAGCAATGGATATCGCCTTTTACGACGATAACAACAACGAACGATCCTATTTTACAACAAACTCAAAACGCCATTGATGAAATGAACCAACATCAATTGTCCTTTCCTGTGGTCGCTAAACCCGATTTAGGCTGTCGCGGTGTTGGCGTTAAATTAATTCAATCGCCAAAACAGTTAAGTGATTATTTTAATTCTTTTCCTATTAATGCTCGATTTCTAATTCAAGAAAAAGCACCTTACGCAGCAGAAGCAGGGATTTTCTATGTGCGTTACCCAAATGAGAAAAAAGGGAAAATAATTTCCATCACGCTTAAGTACTCTCCCCTCGTGGTTGGTGATGGCATCAGCACATTAAAACAATTAATCGAAAACGACAGCAGAGCGGGCCAATTAGCCCACTTGTATTTACCGCGTCATGAAAAAAAAATAAACATGGTTTTAGATGAAGGAAAAGAATTTCAACTTGCCTTTGCTGGAAGCCATAGCCGAGGCTCTATCTTTAGAGATGGCAATCAATACATCACCGATCAATTGGCGGAACGTTTAGATCAGATTTTTAATGATTTAGAGGGATTTCACTACGGTAGGCTAGATGTGAAATTCAAAGACATTCAATCTTTAATGAAAGGCGATGATTTTACCATTTTAGAGATTAATGGCGCGAGCAGTGAAGCCGCACATATCTGGGATAGAAACACCCCACTCAAAACGATTTTTTCCACGTTATTACTTCAATACAAAATATTATTTGAAATTGGCGCACTACAAAAAAAACAAGGTCATCACTCCCCAAAAATAAAAGAACTATTGGCGGCATGGAAAGAAGAGAAACAACTCACTCTTCAATATCCATCGACCGATTAAATAAAAAGGAGTTTTAAATGCCAGCACTCGCAACACAAGAGGTACATCAGTCACCCGTTATTAGTGGTTGTATTGATGAACTAATAAAAGGAGTAACACTATTAAATTTAATTAACGATAGTGATTACACCCACCTTGCATTGCCCTATGTAGAAAGTTCTATTGGTGAGCATTTCCGTCATATTTTGGATCTTTTTCAAGCATTAATAAAAAAAGAACCCTCTGAGCCAATTAATTACAATGTTCGTCGTCGAGGCCATCCGATTGAAAAACATAAAGACATCGCCATTACTGAACTGAATGACACAATAGATTGGTTAACTCATTTCCCGATAGATCAGCTCACCTCTCAAGTCTCTCTGATCACCGAGGTTTGTCCTTATAAAAAGCAAGACCATATAATGCTTTCAAGTATCGAGCGTGAAATAACCTTTGCGTCACTTCATGCCTCTCATCATTACGCGTTAATAAAAGTCATCACCTTATCCATTGGCATAAACACGCAATCAACGTTTGGTTTCGCGCCGACAACAACGACCTATTTACGGGGAGAAGCCTAATGTGCACAGTCTCTTGGTTCAACACGCCTACAGGATATGAATTATTTTTTAATCGTGACGAACAGCGATCTCGATCTGATGCATTAACACCTCTGGTGTTTCAAGAAAATAATGTGGATTACATTATGCCAATTGATCCTGTCGGCGGAGGCAGTTGGATTTCACTCAATAATCACGGTATTTCAATCTGTCTGTTAAATTATTACCAGGGTTCTACACCACCAAATAACGCGTTAAGCCGTGGATTGCTTATCAAAGAATTAGCCACCTGCCATCATATAGATTCAATTCAACACGTTCTTTCTAAAATGGATTTCTCTCGTTTTGCCTCTTTTACACTATTAATTTTTCATTCCACGGCATCTAATGAAAATAATACCGTTAAAGGATTTCGCTGGGATGGACAGAGCTTTGATTCAATAACTCCGAGCTCTCCTATGATCTCTTCATCCGTGGATGCAAAAAGCGTTATTAAACACCGTTTGTCAGTATACAAAGAACTCACCGATTCAGGCGTAAACCGTCAAACACTGAGTACGTTCCATCAACATCATCATGCAAAGCTAGGGCATCGCTCCCCTTGCATGCATCGTCAAGATGCCCAAACCGTCAGTTTTACGCACATAATTGTCGATAATGAAAATAATACATTACGTTATTTTTCAGGCTCACCATGCCAAACAAAAAAGTATTTGGCCTATGATGTTCCTTTCCATTCATACAACAACACCCACTCATACAGTTAATATTATAAGGTCATGATTATGAAAAAGTTATTGTGTTTATTTATGTTG
The DNA here is from genome assembly GCF_001691055.1 of Aliivibrio logei. Classification (NCBI taxonomy): domain Bacteria; kingdom Pseudomonadati; phylum Pseudomonadota; class Gammaproteobacteria; order Vibrionales; family Vibrionaceae; genus Aliivibrio; species Aliivibrio logei. The sequence goes on along the minus strand of NZ_MAJU01000026.1, from coordinate 90,150 downwards.
ATATTTAGTCAATCCTCTTTTGCTTCAGACGCAATTTATACTGGCTTTTTTAGCAATAAAGCGATTGATGGTTATGACAGTGTTAGTTACTTCACTGCAGAAAAACCACTAAAAGGAAGATCTGAATTTGTCACCTCTTATATGGATGCTGATTGGTATTTCGTTTCTCAAGAGAACTTAAATTTGTTCACCGAAAATCCGACAAAATATGCACCTCAATACGGTGGTTTTTGTGCTTGGGCAGTGGCTGAAAAAAATGACCGCGCGCCTGGTGACCCGAATCAATTTTCAATTGTAGATGGAAAGCTGTATTTAAATTATGACGCTGGTGTCAAAACCTTATGGGAAAAAGACATTCAAGGCTTCATCACACAAGGCAATAAAAACTGGCCTAAGCTACTAGAAAAGTAAGCGGTCACAATTAAAAAATACAGCCAACCAAAAATCATAAAAGGAAATAATGATGAAAGAAAAATTACTAAAGTATGGCCCTTCTGTTTTTATCGCATTTGTTTTTATTCAATCACTGTTTTTTAAATTTACCGGATCTTATGAGACGGACCATATTTTTGGTGTGCTTGCAGAATGGTCTGGGGTTACTTGGTTTGGTGTCTATGGTGGGTATTTAATCGGAACCGCAGAGCTTATTGCCTCTCTTCTATTATTTACTCGTTTTCATGGTTTAGGCGCCATCATGGCAACTGGAATAATGAGTGGCGCGATTTTCTTTCATTTATTTACCCCTCTTGGCATTCAAATGCCTGAGTTTAATTCGGTAGGGAACATCATAGGCTACGACGGGGGACTTCTCTTTGGTATGGCTTGCTTAGTATGGTTGTGTGGCGTATTTCTTTCAGTTCGAGATCTTAAGTCTGACAATGGTTTTTTGGCCTTATTGCTTAATTCAAAAGGGATATAATGTATGGTGACGAGTCCATTTCGACTTCCTAGAGTGACTCCTTTTGGCCTTGGTGAATCTTTTGCCGAATGGGTCACGGGGTTAAATCGGTTAGATACACATTATCAAGAGCGACCTAAAGGGCTAAACAGCTTTGAATTTATGCGCTACACACTTCAATGTTTAGATGTCACGTATGATATTCATCAAGGCGAATTAGACTCTATTCCGACGACAGGCCCTGTTGTTATTGTCGCAAATCACCCATTAGGCGCCTTAGAGGGCGTGATATTGGCAGAGATGGTAGGACGCGTTCGACCAGACGTAAAAGTACTGGCTAATGAATATTTAAAACAGATACCAGAGATCAGCGAATTATTTATTGGCGTCGATGTATTTGAAACAAAACAAGCCAAAAAGACCAATGCCAACGCACTGCGTGAAGCCCATCAGCACCTAGCAAATAACGGGGTATTAATTATTTTCCCTGCGGGGGAAGTCTCTACCTATAATAAAGAAACAAAATTATTATCAGACAAACGATGGAGCTATTCCGCCACCAAATTTATACAGAAACATAACGCCACTACGGTTCCCATTTATATTGATGGACGAAATAGCCACACCTTTTACCTTGCAGGAAAAATTCACCCACTATTAAGAACATTAATGCTGGGACGAGAGATGCTCAATAAAAAAGAAAATACGATTAATCTATCGATCGGCAACCCTATTTCTCATAAAGAACTGTCAGGATTTAATTCCCCGATTGAAACCATTAATTATTTAAGACTAAATACCTATTTACTCGCAACCAATACAGACCATACACCTCAACCAGAAGTGAAAACCACCGCATTATCCCCAATAATGCCCGCCATTGATGGCGATATTTTAGAAAAAGAAATACATGGATTACCTGAGAGCGCAAAACTATTAGAACAAAGTGGGCTTGCCGTTTATTGCACCAAAAGCCAACTCATTCCAGCTGTGATTCAAGAAATTGGACGAATTAGAGAGGTCACCTTCAGAGACGTCGGTGAAGGAACTGGATTGTCTTGTGATTTAGATGAATACGATACCCACTATTATCATCTTTTTATTTGGCATCAAGAAAATAAAGAAATCGTTGGATCTTACCGATTAGGATTAGTCGATGAATTAATTGAAGAATTTGGACTTGATGGTTTGTACTCTCGTAGTTTATTCAACTACCAACAACCCTTCATTAATACATTACACAATTCGATAGAAGTAGGACGCTCTGTTGTTGCCAAAAAATACCAGCGCAATGTCAGTTCATTACTTTTATTATGGAAAGGGATCTCAACCTTTGTTTATCAGCGACCTAAATATACTCATTTATTTGGCCCAGTCAGTATCAGCAATGATTACAGCTTATCTGCACGCCAATTAATTGCATCAACGCTGACTATTCATCATTACGATAATGAAAAAGCCGCCTTAGTGTCCGCAACCACTCCCCTTAAACCGATAATAAAAAAAGTATGGAATGGCGATATGCTTTCTCTACTGGGTGATTTAAAACTGCTATCAAAAGTATTAAGTCGTATCGAAAAAGGAAAAGGCTTACCCGTTTTACTTCGCCAATACATCGGACTCAATGGTAAGTTAGTTTGCTTTAATGTTGATCCAGATTTTAATGACGCTTTGGATGGATTAATTGTGGTCGATATGAGTAATGTTCCACACAAAACATTAAGTAAATACATGGGGAAAGAAGAAGCAATATGCTACCTTGAAAAACACAATCGCAACAACATACACTCGAAATGATGGTACATAATGCTCAATGATTTTATTAACCGACTCCAATGTTATGACTTTACTGCAAAAGAAATTGAAGTATTAATTAGCAAAACTAAACAAACACAACTGGCGTCAAAACAAATCATCACAAAACAAGATGACATGACAGATAACCTCTATTTTTTAATCGATGGGATCTGTCATGCTTCCTATTTAACAGAGCATGGCAAACAATTTAGCAAGGAATTTTATTGGCAAGGCGATTGGATTATTTGTTTTGAAAGCCTCGTTAATAATCAAACATCGCCTTATACTCTTGAGACCATCACACCAGTCACCTTACTCTCAATCCCTATCTCCTTTCTGAAGACATGGAGAGCCCAATCTCACCCTTTTTATCTGCAATTGCTAGAAACGCAATTAATGTATAAAGAGAAAAAAGAGCGTTTTATGCTTCTTTATTCTCCCCAAGAAAAATACCAAATCTTCTGCCAAACCTACCCAGCATTAATTGAAAAGTTAACTGATTATCAAATTGCCGCTTATTTAGGAATAACTCACATCAGTTTGAGCAGAATTAAAGGACGAATAAAAAATAAATTAACATAAGTTAATGCTCAAAAAAGTCGAAGTTGCTATCTTGTCTTTTCATATTACAGGCAGAGCACATCATCATGATTCAATGGCAAAAAATTCCTTTTAACAAATTAACCACACCACAGTTATACGATTTGCTTCGCTTAAGAGTCGATGTTTTTGTTGTCGAACAAACGTGTCCCTACCCTGAGCTCGACGGCAAAGATTGCGTTGATGGGGTTTATCATTTAATTGGTATCAAAAACAATGAAATGGTCGCTTGTGCACGATTACTTCCACCAGGCACGTCTTATGAACACGTAAGCATTGGTCGAGTTGCGACAAAAGAAAGCGCAAGAGGTCATGGCCTCGGTCATCAATTATTATCTGAAGCATTACTTCATTGTGAAGAATTATGGCCGGGAGAAACGATTGATATAGGCGCTCAAGAGCACTTAACTCATTTCTATCAAAAACACGGTTTTGCCGTTATCTCTGATATGTACTTAGAAGATGATATTCCTCACGTCGACATGCGTTTAGAAAAATAATGACCCAATTGAAACCACAGATATCACCCACTAATATGGCCATATTATTACTTGTTTTAGGTAATTTGATGGCATCACTGTCAGATGTCGCCGTAAAGGTGCTAGAAGGGGGCGTATCCCCTTTTCAGTATATTTTTATACGCCAGCTTGTTTCATTAGCGCTTATTTTTCCTTTTTGGATTAAACAACCCTCTGCAGAGCGACAAATAAGCAATATAAAAATGACGGCGATTCGTGCCCATGTCGTATTAATCGGCAGTGGTTGCATGGTGGTATCCATTACCTATCTTTCTTTAGCCACCGCAAACGCCATTTTTTATACCGCACCATTAATCATGATCCCTTTGTCGATGCTATTACTAAAAGAAAAACCATCCACAAAAAAAATCATTCAAACCTTAATTGGATTTCTTGGTGTACTCATTATTCTCCGACCTTCTCAATTCCATTGGGCGGCTATTTTTGCACTCGGGACCGCGATAACCTTAGCGCTGTTTAATATTTTAATCCGACGGATACCCAGCGAACAATCAGTTATTACGACGTTACTGTGGACAACCTTATTGTCTTTACCTGTATCAGGTACTTTGGCGTTTTTATATTGGCAACCATTAACACTCCACGCTTTTTTCTGGGTAGCGTTAAGTGCCAGTTGTATAATTACGTACAATGGATTGGCAACGATGGCCTATAAGAAAGCCCCTGCGACACAAATTTCTTTAGCTGAGTATTCAGGGTTAATTTTTGTCGTTTTATTTGGGGTATGGTGGTTTGATGAAGTGCCAGACAGCTTAACATTGGTAGGGATTGGATTAATTATTTTCCCTCTAATGCCCAAAGCATGGCTCAAAAACCTAAGAGGGAAATAAATCAGTCGGAATTATTTACTGCGGCCGAAGTTGCCATCAGACATTCTAAAATACATCACCGCTTGGCCTTCTCGCTCGATTTGAATGATATCCAAATCCCCTCGAGTATTGAGTTTAAAACGAAACAGTTGGCCTTTTTTAACATTGCTCAACGGCTTATCTGCCCCTTCAACTTTCAATACTTTATTTAATTCAGTTAGCGATAAATTATTTTTTCTAAACACTTGGTAAAGCGTATCGCCTTCTTTAATTTTATAATCGTGCCATTTCTCAGCGCTTCGTTCTTGTGGGGACGTTTTTACTTCTGTTATTTCTTCTGCCGATTTTTCTTGTTCAAGCTCATAAGGGGAAGGCGCATTACGAATCGCATCTTCTTGTTCACTCAACCCTTCTAAATTTAAACTCACGGTTTGTCTCTGCATTTCATCCGCAGGGATCATCGTAGGCGAAATACTTTCAACCGTTGCAGAATCAACCTCTTGGTTACCACTTGGTAATAAAACTAAAACTAATGTAACAGGCAATAAAACCATCAATGCTTTTTGATGAAAAGCAGGTAAACGATCCCAAAATGGAGAAAATCTAGCCACTATTGGTTCTAATTTTTTTTGTACAACAGCCAACTGAACCTTAAAGTCAGGACGTTTTATGTTCGGTTTCTTTTTTTTATTCATGACATCGCCTCATGCGAAACTGGTTAGCTCACGTTTTATTCTAATATCAGAGTGCAAAGAAGTACAAAAGTTTACCTTAAGCTTAGATCTCTGTATCCTTTATCTCTTCGTTTATACCATATAAAGAAAGAGAGACAGCATGTCTGAAGTTAAATTAGAAACAGTTGAGCAAAGAGCAAGCTACGGTATTGGTCTACAAATGGGCCAACAACTTGCACAATCTGGTCTTGAAGGCCTAAACGTTGCAGCGATCGCTAAAGGCATCGCAACTTCACTAACTGGCGACATGCCAGAAATCGAAGTTGACGCAATCAACGAAGCACTTCAAGCGCTTCACATGCGTGCTGAAGAAACTCGTGCTGAAGCATCTAAAGCAGCAGCTGCTGACGGCGAAACGTTCCTAGCGGACAACGCACTACGTTCAGAAGTTACTGTACTTGAGTCTGGTCTTCAATATGAAGTACTAACTGAAGGTACTGGTGAAATTCCAACTTCTGATAAAACAGTACGTGTTCACTACCACGGTATGCTAACTGACGGTTCTGTATTCGACAGTTCTGTAGAACGCGGCCAACCTGCTGAATTCCCAGTAACTGGCGTTATCGCTGGTTGGGTTGAAGCTCTTCAACTAATGCCTGTAGGATCTAAGTGGAAGCTTTCTATCCCACAAGACCTAGCATACGGTGAACGTGGCGCTGGCGCTGCAATTCCTCCATATGCAGCACTAGTATTTGAAGTAGAACTACTAGACATTCTTTAATCTTTCTCAAAAAAGATTAAAAATAAAATAAGAAAGCGATGCCTATGGGCATCGCTTTTTTTTATGTCATACTCTAACGGTATGTTACGAAAACAAAACCATAATGTTAAAAGGAAATGACAATGAAAAAAACTCTTATTTTATCGACTTTAGCGATTACTCTTACTGCTGCTGCACCGGCTAATGCCTTCTTATCTAGCTTATTTGGTGGTGGAGATGATGAAGCAAAAACAGAACAAGCAGCCGCTTCAAACCCTCTTGTTGGTATGTTGACAGATAACTTAGGTATTTCTGCCGATCAAGCAGCTGGTGGTGCAGGTGCATTATTAGCAATGGCAGGTAATGGTTTATCAAGCTCTGAAAGCTCAGAACTAAATAGTATGGTTCCTGGCCTTGAGTCTCTAACTGGTGCTATCCCTGGTGGACTAGGCGGTATGATTTCAAACATGGACAGTGTTAAAACTGCATTTTCTGCTCTAGGTCTAGATCCTGCACTTATTTCAAAATTCACCCCATTAATTACTCAATACCTAACATCACAAGACGCAAGCTCAGGCCTGCTTGATTCTCTGACTTCATTATGGAAATAATTTCTTTTTAAGAGAAATAAAAAAAGACAGTGAATAATCGCTGTCTTTTTATTTTTATCGACGATAGAAAGAAAAATTAAATTCCAGAGCCTTCCGCTTCTGCATCATCTTCATGTAACCCACACTCTCTCTTTAATCCAAAAAATCGAGTGTCTTCTTCTTTCATTCCCGGTTCCCACTTCTGAGTTGTATGTGTATCACCAACAGACAGATATCCTTCGTCTCTTAATGGATGATAAGGTAATCCTTTCTCTTCCAAATAATAGTGCACCTCTTTATTACTCCAATCGATAACCGGTAGAAATTTAAATACCCCATTTTGAATACTTAAAATAGGTAAATGTGAACGAGAACTTGATTGATCACGACGTAATCCCGAGAACCAAACACCCACTTGAAGTTGATCTAATGCTCTTCGCATCGGCTGAACTTTATTTAAACGGTTATAATGTTTAAGTCCATCGACGCCCTGCTCCCATAACTTTCCGTAACGTGCTTCTTGCCACATGGGAGTTTCATCTGCTGTAAATACTTGTAAATTCAAGTTCAGACGTTCCGTCAATGTATCAATAAATTGGTACGTTTCAGGAAAAAGATACCCAGTGTCCGTTAAAATTACAGGCGTATCAGACTTAACATCCGTGACTAATTGCAACATTACCGCGGCCTGAATTCCAAAGCTTGAAGAAACTGCAGGTTTACCTTCTAGATTATCTAAAGCCCAAGAAACTCGCTCTTGAGCCGTCAGTTTTTCAAGCTCGGTATTAATTTCAGCTAAGCGTAAAATTTGCTCGACTTTATTTAATGACAGCAGCTCTGACAGTTGCAATTTAGGCATAAAAGTCCCTTTTTGATACTTTCACTTCATCCACAATTCCGGCTCGAATGGTAAAATCACCAAAGCCTTCATTCTCTTGACGCTCAGTTGCCCAACGACCAACCAATTCATCAATCTCTGATAAGATTTGACGATCCGTTATATTTTCTTTGTACATTTTAGGAACACGAGTACCACTGCGATTACCGCCTAAATGGAAATTATAACGACCCGGTGCTTTACCAATTAAACCAATCTCAGCAAGCATTGCTCGACCACATCCATTAGGACATCCCGTCACTCGGAAAATAATATTATCCTCTTCTGGCAAATTATGTTTTTTCAGTACGCCTTCAATCTCTGTGACAAATTCAGGAAGGAAACGTTCTGCTTCTGCCATCGCTAATGGACAAGTAGGAAAAGCCACACACGCCATTGAGTTTTTACGTTGTTCTGAATGCCCATCATCAATTAAGCCATGCTCTCGAGCAATTTGCTCTATCTGATCTTTTTGCTCAGCAGGTACGCCAGCAACAATTAAGTTTTGATTGGCTGTCATTCTAAAATCACCTTGGTGGATCTTAGCAATCTCAGCAACACCGGTTTTTAATGGCTTACCCGGGTAGTCTAATAAACGACCATTTTCGATAAATAATGCAAGATGGTGCTTACCATCAATGCCATCTACCCAACCAATTCGATCACCACGTTCTGTTAGCTCATAAGGACGGCTTGCTTCAAATTGAATACCAGCACGCTTTTCGACTTCCGCTTTAAAGACATCAACACCAACACGATCTAACGTGTATTTTGTTTTTGCATTTTTACGATTTGAACGGTTACCCCAATCACGCTGAGTGGTTACCACTGCCGCCGCCACTTCTAATGTTTTTTCTAGTGGCACAAAACCAAAATCATCCGCTCGACGAGGGTACGTTGCCGTATCACCATGCGTCATCGCAAGGCCACCACCAACCAATACATTAAAACCAACTAATTTTCCGTTATCTGCAATGGCAATGAAATTCAAATCATTAGCATGAACATCTACATCATTTTGTGGTGGAATAACGACGGTAGTTTTAAATTTACGAGGAAGATAATTACTGCCTAAAATAGGTTCTTCATCTGTGGTTTCTAATTTTTCACCATCTAACCAAATCTCTGCATACGCACGAGTTTTTGGTAATAAATGTTCACTGATTTTTTTCGCCCATTCATACGCTTCTTGATGTAATTCCGATTCCACCGGATTGGTCGTACACAATACGTTTCGATTTACATCACCCGCAGTTGCAATCGAATCAATGCCAATGCTATTCAATGTTTGATGCATTAATTTAATGTTTGGCTTTAATACACCATGAAACTGAAAGGTTTGACGTGTAGTTAAACGTAAACTGCCATACGACGTATTTTCTTCAGCAAATTTATCAATCGCTAACCACTGTTTTGGCGTAATTATTCCACCCGGCATACGCGCACGAAGCATTACGTTATGCAGAGGTTCTAATTTCTGTTTTGCACGCTCTGCTCTAATATCTCGGTCATCTTGCTGATACATGCCGTGAAAGCGGATCAATTGAAAATTATCGTTGGTAAAACCGCCCGTAATGCGATCCTGAAGATCCTCAACGATCGTACCTCGAAGGTTTTTGCTTTCACGCTTTAGACGCTCGTTATCCGCTAATGGGCCAAGTTCTGTGCCTGATAAGATTGTTTTTACTGCAATTTGTTCGCTCATTAGTACACATCCCTTTGGTAACGTTTCGCCTTACGCAGATCATTTACAAATTGCTCTGCTTCTTCTCTATTCTTTTTACCTTGCTGCTCGACAATCGTAATTAACGCTTCATGCACATCTTTCGCCATGCGAGTAGCATCACCACAGACATAAATATAAGCGCCATCTTGCAGCCACTGCCACACTTGGATTGAATGTTCTAAAATACGATGTTGAACATAGACTTTTTCTTGTTGATCACGGCTGAAGGCTACATCTAATTGATTTACAACGCCTGATTTCAGGTATTTCTGCCATTCAACTTGATATAAGAAGTCTTGCGTAAAGGTTCTATCACCAAAGAATAACCAGTTTTTACCTTTTGCATCACGGTTGTCACGTTCTTGAACAAACGCACGGAAAGGGGCGATACCCGTACCAGGACCAATCATGATGACTGGCACGTTATCATCTTGAGGAAGTTTAAAATTATTATTGTGTTCAATAAACACGTTCACTTCAGCGCCTTCTTCTAGACGATGAGATAAAAAGCTAGAGGCACCACCGAATCGAGTTTCATCCCCCAGTTGATATTCAACCACACCGACAGTCAGGTGAACTTCTTCATCCACTTCACTCTGGCTTGAAGCAATAGAATATAAACGAGGCGTTAGACGGCGAAGTAAACCCACTAGTTGCTCTGCCGTTAATTTGGTTTTCTTTTCTGATAACAGATCAATAACTTGAGTATTGCCAGCGTATTGACGTAACTTATCTTTGTCTTGAACTAACTTCTCTAACTTTTTACTGCCTGATAGCTCTGAAAACTTGCTGACTTGCTGTGGATTTGCTGATGTGATTTCATATTTTTCAATTAAGGCTTTTTGAAGAGATATTGATTCACCATCTACTTCAATGTGTTCTTCCCCAGTTAATCCAACTTGTTTTAAAACAGCGGTGACTAACTCTAGGCTATTTTCAAACCACACACCTAATGCATCACCTGGCTGATAAGTTAATCCTGAATCTTCAAGATCAATTTCGATATGACGAACGTCTTTACCTGAATCTCGACCTGTTATTTTTTGGCTTGCTAATAACGTTGCCGTATAAGGGTTTTGTTTTGAATATTGCGAAGCAGAGTGCGCCGCTTGACCAACAGGTAATTGCACTACCTGTCCATTTTTAGACTCATTATCTGTTGATAAGGTTTCTTTTACTTTCTCTAACGCTTGTTTACGCCACTCAACGGCAGAAGCTTCATAATCAACATCCAGATCAATACGATCAATAAATGCGGTTGCTCCTTTTTTGGCTAGAAAGCCATCAAAATCTTTCCCGGTTTGGCAAAAAAATTCATAGCTTGAATCCCCTAAACCAATCACACCATAGTGTAATTTATCTAGCTTAGGTGCTTTTTTCGATTGTAAAAATTCATGCAGCTCAATGGCATTATCAGGGGCTTCTCCCTCACCATTAGTAGATGCAACAATAATAACGTGCGTTTCTTTAGCGAGGTTTTTGCCTTTATAATCACTCGCATCAAATAATTCAACACGAATGCCAATCGCTGACGCTTCTGCTTTTAATGCTTCAGCGACACCTTTTGCATTACCTGTTTGTGAGGCATAAATAATTGATAATTTACTAACAGGCTCACTTGATACCGCCACGGCGGCTTGGTTTGCTGGTTGTGTGGCACCAGATGTTTGGCTTACACCCCAAAGATAACCACTTACCCAAGCAAGTTGTTGTGGAGATAATTCTGAAGCGGCTAGCTGTAATTGACCTATTTGTTGATCATTAAGTGGACTAGCGAGTGCGGAGAGTTCCTTTAATAACATGACGACATCCCTATTCATTGCGTCATGTTAGATTAGCGACTCTTTCCTATAACAAGAAAGAATAGATAAGAATGTTTTATAACTTTTTGGAAGAAAGAAATGTTTGCTTTGTCTTTATTTGTTCATTATAAGCACTAATCATTAATCCTGACTTGATTGAATCCAACGGCTAATGCGCTTTTTGACGCCGATTCTAAATCCCTGTATTTCAGCTCTCCTCCCTTCATATCCGTAAGTAAAACAAGGCCTCCGTGGACATGGCGAAATTCTACAATCCAAGTATCTTCTACCATCGCTGATTCAATTACGGCCTCAACCAGTTGGTCTTCTTGGTACATCAATTTTAATTCACTTAATGTCGTCATCACTGCATCCTTAACAAATATGAATATCATAGTTATATCCATTCTATAAGCATGGTCAATAAACCTAGATTGAGCAAATTTTAAATAAAAAAATAGCGACTCAGTTTCCTGCGCCGCTATTCTTAATAATTTTTGTTATCTTTGATTAGAAATCAAATGACAAACCGCCGAACCAGCCATCTACCATGACGTTTGCTTGGTCGCTATCAAAACCTTCAAAGTAACCAAACTCATGATCCATAACTCGATAACCCAGCTTGAATTCAACATCAACGGTTTCGTCAACAGGAAGAATGTACTTAACCCCTGCTTGACCATCCATTGTTCGAGTATCACTGCTGCTACCAAAATCATACTGACCAAAAATATGGAAGTTTGTATTTGGAATATGCATAGACGCATCCGCGTACATGTTCATCGCCGTTTCACTAAAGCTTTGATCTGCTGGTTGAGAAGGGTCTTTAGAAACAGAGCCACCTTTATTGAATTCACCATTGGCAAATTGCGTTAAGGTCAAACCTACATCAAACTGAAGACCGTTAGTGTCTAATAATTTATAGTAACCCGTATAATCGATTTGATCATATTCAAAACGATCTGCTTTCACAGGGGTATAACGTACTTTTACATTTGGTAAAATTGGGTATGGATGTTCAAATGCAATAGAAAACGCTTGTGATGCATCAACATCATTATCACGAACGGCATTATCTTTAGAGCCAACCTTTCCATCAGGGAACCACGCATCAATAGCAATTTTAGTCGTAAACTCCTTCTCTGCTGAATGTGCAGGTACTGCCAATACTAAGGCAACAGAAGCAACAACAGTGGTGAGGGATAATTTGTTCATGCGTAGTCTCCATTTGCGACGCTATTTGGTTCATCTGCGGTCATAATAAACGATTTGGTTTATTTATGTACTCTTCTTTTTCTTTCTATATAAAACTTATCAGCTCAATATCAAAAGCTTACACATCAAGTTCGGCTGGAATTTTAGCAAGAGCGGCTTGAACCACTTCAATACCTGAGCCTGGTTTGTGTGCATTTTCACTGATGTAACGTCGCCATTGTCTTGCACCTGGCATACTTTGAAATAACCCAAGCATGTGACGAGTAATGTGGCCTAAATGAGCCCCATTCTCCAATTGACGCTCAATATACGGATACATTGATTCAACAATTTCACGGCGTTTTTTAATTGGTTTATCGCTACCAAACAACTGTTGATCAACTTCCGCTAATAAGTATGGGCTTTGATACGCTTCGCGACCAATCATTACACCATCTAAATGCGCTAAATGTTTTTTTGCTTCTTCAAGTGTTTTAATTCCACCATTCACAGCAATAATCAGTTGAGGGAAATCTTTCTTAATTTGATACGCTCGAGGGTAATCAAGCGGTGGGATCTCACGGTTTTCTTTAGGGCTTAATCCACTCAGCCACGCTTTACGCGCATGGATGGTAAATTGGTCACAACCGCCTTTTTCATGGACCGTTGATACGAATTTAGTTAAAAACTCATAGCTATCTTGATCATCAATACCTATGCGTGTTTTAACCGTCACTGGAATATCGACAACCGCTTTCATTTCAGCAATACATTCAGCCACTAATTCTGGATCGGCCATCAAACAAGCACCGAAACGACCGTTTTGAACACGATCTGATGGACAACCTACATTCAAGTTTATTTCATCATAACCACGATCTGCCGCTAATTTCGCACAATGTGCTAAATCTTTCGCGTTTGAGCCCCCTAATTGCAGTGCTAATGGATGCTCTTCTTCATTGTAAGCGAGGAAATCACCTTTCCCATGAATAATGGCACCCGTCGTGATCATCTCGGAATATAAAAGAGCATGCTCTGATAATTGTCGATGAAAATAGCGGCAATGGCGGTCAGTCCAATCAAGCATAGGGGCAACGGAAAAGCGTTGTAGTGGGTATTTAGTGGTGTTCTCAGGGTTTGACACAATTTAGCCTTAAAAAAATACTGTACAAATACACAGTGAATAACCTAGAATTTCTTTGAATTTCTTTAACTAGTACCCCTTGAGTACCCCTTTCAGGAGTAGGACAAATGGCAAGCTATACAGTAGAAACACGAAAACTTCAAAACGGTGAATCTCGATTCAAAGTAACCATTATAGTTAAAAAGAATTCCGCAATTATACACAGAGAAAGCCGAACTTTTAAAAAGAAATCTCTCGCTAAATCATTTGGTATCAAACAAGTTGCAGAGATTGAAGCTAACGGACTAAAAAAGAACCTAAAAACAAGCACGTTAGCCGTTCTTTTAGACCTTTTTATCAATGATAGGGATTTATGGGATAACACAGGAAGAACTAAGCAATTTGTAATAAAAATGCTTAGAGATTGCGATATAGCTAAAATTAACAGTCACGAACTCCAAACAAGTAATCTAATTGAGCATTGCCGAAACCGAAAAGGAACAGGCACAAAGCCCGCAACAATTTACCATGATATGGCTTACCTTCGCTCTGTAATGAAGAAATCTAAACCTGTTTTTAATATTGAATCTAATTACATTATTTTTGATGAAGCAATCCCTATTCTGATTGATATGAACCTAATAGGAAAAAGCCAGAAAAGAACAAGGCGACCAACTGAAAACGAATTAGAACAATTAAAAAAAGGACTTCTTCAACGTCAAAGTTATCGGGAGAACGGAAAGACACGGATTCCATACATTGATATTTTAGATTTTAGTATTCTGACATGTATGCGTATTGGTGAGGTGTGTTCTTTACGTTGGGACGACTTAAATCATGATCACAAAACCATACTAGTTAGAAACAGAAAAGACCCTCGAAAAAAAGAAGGCAATCACATGATTGTTCCTCTCTTAGCAGGTTCATTTGATATTGTTCTACGCCAGAACCAAAACAATGATTTAATTTTTCCTTATAACTCAAGAAGTGTGAGCGCAGGTTTTCAGCGAGTTAGGAATGACTTAAATATAGAAGATTTACGCTATCACGATTTAAGGCGTGAAGGTGCAAGTCGGTTGTTCGAGAAAGGATATTCAATAGAAGAAGTAGCTCAAGTGACAGGCCATCGAAACTTAAATATTTTGTGGCAAGTTTATACTCAACTGTTTCCACATAAGCTGCATGATAAAGAGAAATAAATTATAATACAACTAGATATAAGTCGCATTTTTTTAAAATAAAACAAACTGATATTGAATGCTAGCGCCCAATACCAATACAATTAAAGCGGTTATTTATCGCATTAATTATGGAGAAAAAAAATGCCTCGATTTATTGTAAATAAAAATGCTCAAAACAATGGTGACCATGAAGTCCATAACGCAACTACTGGATGTTCACATATGCCATTAGTTGAAAATCAAGTAGCTGCAGGGACTCATACAACCTGTGCGGGAGCGGTTTCCGAAGTAAGAAGAAACAACCCTACATTAAGAATTAACGGGTGTTATTATTGCTGCAATACTTGCCATACAAGTTAATTTAAACACTTGAAATAAACCTACTCTAAAATAAGTAGGTTTATTCTCCCCCCATAACTACTCCTTATTTTCTAAAATAATTTCGATAATGGTCAGTCGCTTATCTAACTTCCAAAGTAAAACAACAAGCGCAATAACTGAGGGGGATAATCCCATTTGAGTGAGTGAGGTGAAGAATGCGATCAATTCCATTTATACCGCTCCCTTTTTTGATAACCAGTGTTCAACCGCTACACGCAGCATTCGCCTAAACCCAAACGTATCAATGTAAATCATCCCTAATGCATACCAATAATATTCAGGTACGCTTTCCAGTGCTGAAAATCCTTGTTGTACGTAGTGGGAAAACTCAGGAACGAACGATAAGAAAAGCGGAAGGGTGGTAAGTAATAGTAAATATTCATCTTTCCATCCTCGGGTCTCAATACTCAACTTATCAAGCATGGCCGCGTTATTATCTCCGCTTTCAATGCGTTTGATTTTTGCGACGGTGACCGCTTCTTGTATCTTATCTTTTCGCTTTTTCTCATTGGCTTTAATGGCTTGCTTCTCTTTAAAAAAAGAAGTGATAGGCGACACGATTGCGGTTAAAAAGGATAAAACACTCATCATAGTGCTACCCCTTTAATTCAATGTGTGGACCATCTACTAAGCTAGACCAATCACCGCCCCATGTAATGGGAATATCTAACTCTTTCGCTGCTTGCTTGAACGCGTCCGCAATCGCTTCGTAATATTCCATTTTCCACGTACCTTTGCTGTTTTCATCAAAGGCCATAAAGTCGATAGCTAACCCGTCTTGATGCTTACTGCGTTTCTTTATTCCGTCACAATTACTGGCTTTAGGGTAAAGGGCTTGCTGCTCTTTGAGGGTTCGAGTACCGCAAGTGATAGCAAAGTCATACGGTGATAGCTCAAGCGCACGACGAACAACCCGTTTTAAGTCGTTATGAACGCCTAACATTTTCGTTTCACTTCGAGCGGATAACGCCCAACCACTGACCGTGTTATTTATGGTTTTTTTATTCATCAGATACACCCCCAACGTCATTAAAAGGAGCGATATTTTTAAGACGTTGCTCATCATGTAATTGCTCCCGTTTATCTTCTTTGGTGTCAGTATCAAGGCTGCTATGAGGTTTAATCCCTCTAATCATTCTGCACCTCTTCAAGCACTCGAACGATTGCCCCGTCAACCGCATAGGCATAAATGGCCGCTTCGGTTTCTATCGTCATGGACTCACCACTTGGTAGGTAAATACCATTTTCATTAGTGACATTATCGCCCCCGATATACACGTCTTTATCGGTTTGCAATAACGCTCGTTTACGGCCTGCTCTCGAATTTAACAGCGTCTTGATTACTGCATTTTCTAGTGTTATCGCTTGAGTCATCAGCGCATTACTGACATTCACAGTAACGCGCTGATTATTAAGAACGCTTTCAAGCTCATTCAGATTGTTAACGCTAAACTCACTTGGAAAGTTATTAATGTTTAACGGCTCATCATCTAAGCTCACTAGGACGGTTTTTTCTACATGAGAAATCACGACAGGCGTGAGTATTTCATTCACATTTACTGAGCCATTAATCGACACTTCGTCAGATTGCGCATTAATCGCAACGTCAGTAAGTTGATATTCAATCGTGGTTGCACTGCTATGATGATTTTTAAATATCACCGTTGTGCATCCCTCAATTAAAACAACGTCATTCTTTTTAATTTCAATCGGCTCAAGTGTGTCTAATTGAACGCTGATACTGTTTGAAGCGTCACGCATCAATAAATATTTAGCCGCACCAGTACGAGTGATTTCACCGACTTGTAGCGTCTCTCTTACTATGTTCTGCATTATCGACGCCCCATAACCAAAAGAAGAATGAGCACCAACACAACGCCAACGGCACCAATCACCAAAAACTTACTGTTCATGATGTCACTGGCTCCCTCTGTGTTTTTACTCGCGTTTACTGAATTGGCAAAACTGAGTGCCGCCTCGTTGGATTCATTCAGTGCGTTTAATGCATCCGAGCCAAACCCAAACGCTTCATTCAGTGCCGTATCCCCAAATTCAAACGCATTCTCTATTGCACCGTGGTCGGTTTGGATAAGCTCAATGTCACCCTTGTTACCACTTAATAAAATGCCACTGTTATCACCACCAACACCGACCGAATTACTTTCATTACTGGTGTTTGTGGTTGTACTATTGGCCGTATCACTCTGAGTTTTACCACCCATAAAAACCTCTTAAAAAATTATTCTAACGACGTGCTCATTGTTGTGTGTAATGGCAATGGTTTTTGCGTTCTCATTTAACTTTCGTTTGATAAAACGCTCTGCACCAGGTCTAAAAAAGTGCGCTCGAATGGACGATAAATTCAATGCTTTCGCGTGTTCAATCGCGGCCTTTGTTCCGGTCATCATGTCACCTTGAAGGGCAACGACCGCAAGCTCTGAGGTATCGTGTTCAATACGCAACATTAGATAGGTGTCATCGATTCGATAACAGTGGGCTTGACTGAGTAAACATTCTTGATACGCCCCCCATACATAACCATTCAAGGCCGTTTCGATATGGGGGAACGCAGTAAAGAAACTTACTTTTTGAAGAAGAACCACAATACCGCGAGTCCAATAGCCACAATCGCCCATGAGGGTACGCCGTTGTTACTGCCGAAATTATACGTCCCACCTGTAAACCCACTGTTCGCGGTGTTGGTGCTGTTTGTGGTCGTGTAAATATCACCACTCGCGCCACCAGTCACACCACCTGCGGGCATTCCGCCCCCTGCGAGTCCTGCTAACTCTTCCATCACGTACCCTTAAAGAACAAATTTATAAGCAAAGAAAAGACAAGCCAAAATAATGATCCACGTCGTCGCTTTTTGAGTGGCGGTGTAGGCGCCATAGCCCAACCCTAAACCACCTGCACCAATTAAAAACGGAATAGCTAAAGGCATTATTTACCCCTTTTCAAGATAAGAACGAGAATAAGAACAAGCAATAATCCACCCACGCCATACGCCCAAACAGGAATAACGGCCCCTTGATTTACTGGTGGGGTGTACGTGTTGCCCGTGTCGTTTGCGTTTGGCTTTTGTGTTGAAGTGTTATTGCCCGTATTGGTTGTCCAATCGTTATAAATACCGCCTGCGGTGTCACTAACATCACTCACCACATCCGCAATCGATTCCCACCAATTAGCCATGATTAACCGCCTTTAACTAATAGCTCTGGTTTTTCACAATCAAGATACTCAATGTATACGTCGATAGTGCCCGTCGTTCTTGTCACTTCTAAGGTGAAAATTAATTGCTTTTCACGCACGGTCGGGAACATTTCAAGCTGAATGTAGCCACGTTGAACAAAGTCCAAATGAGTCCAACCGTCTTGCCATTGCTTGCCGTTTCGAGTTGCTCGAAATCGTTCTAAAAAACAATCTGTGTTGTAGGCTTCATCGTCGTCACGCTTAATATCAATTCGACGAATATGACCATTTTCAAAGTGCATACGACGAACGGTACGGTTTGGCACGTTAGGTAAACTAGAGAATTGATTTGTGCCATTTGATGGCGTCGGAATATTTGCCACTTCCAAACGAGGTAAATAAATACGTTGCGCTCGTGGTAGGCCAATTAATGGATGAGCTGATAAGTATGCGGATTCTGGATCGCCTTCTTCTCGCTTGGCAATACTGACTTCTAAATCTAAGCTTTCACCAATTTGAGTGACTAACCCTGTCAGGTTTTGTCCATCTTTGAGGCGCATCGATAAATCAGCAAAAGGGATCACATAAACATAACCCACTTTTTCAGTCTCAAGCTCTTGAGCAAGCCCTTTGTATTTATCAAGCATGTCAAAAATACGCATTGGCGCATCATAGAAAACCTTACCATTTAAGCGAATTTTCACACTTAAACGCTCGGCCGGAACGTTAGAGCTTAAGAAGATATAATCGTACGTATCACCACAAGGCAGAGATAATGAGGCTTTGCCGTTAAATCTCACACCATCAAAACTGGTCACACTAATAGGGCGAACCCCTGAATATTTATACGTCATTAAAACCACCCCGTTTTGCCATTCACCGTGTCTTTCACACTGGTTAATGCGCTTGTGTTATTAATAAGGGCAATGAGAGAAATAGTAAGTACAGCGGTTACCGCCATAGGAACCATTGTTGCCTTGTTGAATTTCATTGATGTCGCTCCACACGCTATATAATAGGAGTATTTACAGTGGAGGAAAAAAGAGGGAGTGAACAGGAGGAGGAACCTATAGGTTAGACTTTTAACCTATAGGTTTAACAAGGGCATATTTACTGCTTTGAGCAATCAAAGGACGACTTTTTCACGTTTCCTATGCCGTTTTTTATTAAAAGGTATTCGGCAATCGGCTTGCCTAACTTGATTTTATTGGCTTTGGCGGATTTTAAGGAGGTTAACAGGCTTATCTCAATCCCTTTGGCGTTTGAGATGTATTCTGCATCCTTCACACTGGCTAAAGCCCCAACCCACCAAGTATCCGACTGACTTACCACCGTTTTAGGTACTTCTTGTGTTCGTTGAAATACGGTATGTACGACAATGCCAAATTGACGACCACCGCGAAGCAGCTCACCTGCTTTTCCTTTGAGCTTTCCTGCGGTTTCCACACATGAGGCCAATTCCTCTATCACTGCATGAAAGGGCGCTCGACGACCATCACCAAGCGACCAGATAACCATACAAAAGAACTCTAACTCTTCATTGCTTGCTGACTCTGGAATGTACGCAATTTTAAAGGCTGCACTTTTTTTTCTAGCACTAAAGAGGGCATGAATAAACGCTTTCTTTTGAGTGTGTCGAAAGGCCGTTACTTTTTGGCCTTTGAATTTACTCCCTGCGTAATTCTCATAAGGATCAAAAAAAGCCACTTGAGCGCCTTTTTTGGGGATGGTGTCCATCAACTTAACCGCCGTTGTTTTACCGCTGCCCGTAGTCCCGATGTAAACCACATGTTCAGCGTCCAATGCCGAATTGGAATTAATCGGATTCGGTAGCTTAATGCTTGGTTTGCTTTTTGGCTTGTTCAAGCTCGGCCTCCTTTTGGCGAACGACGTCCATGCGTTTTTCTTGCTCGGCCGCGTTCAGCTCGGCTATTTTTTCTTTTTTAAGTTTGCCCAGCTGCATCCAACTGGTGAAAGCAAGGCCACCAAATGCAACGGCAAACATGATCTCTTCTTTGTATTTATCAAACCACCCAAGCCAAGACAGGCCGTATTTATCAATCAGTGGTTCAAGTGACTCAAGAACGCTTTGCTTTGCCCCTTCTTCGTATTTAAATTCAAGACCCGTAACGCCACTGATTAAACTTTCAGAGACAACAAAACCGACCTCAACCATACCGACGGCCGCTTTGGTGTCCGCTTTGCTTGATGGTTCAACCGCGTCACTTTCATCAACACTGTCTTCATTGTCACTGATGTCTAACTTCGAAAGGGCATCGTCAAACGCGGCACCATCAAAATCTGAAAACTCATCGTCAACACTTTCAATATCATTAATATCTACGTCTTCATTAGTTAGATTGCTCATTGTTTTCTCCTTTAGGAAATAGATTGATTAATGCAAAGATAAGAACAAGCGCGGCCACGCCACCGAACCACAGCCAAGCGTTAGTAAACTTGGTTTGCTCTGGTGTGTCGGTAACGGTTTGAACCGTTTCAATGTCGGTTTTAATAACGGGTTTAGGCTCTACCTTCTCAACAGGTAAAACCTTATCGTCACTGGCTTCAATAGGGGGTAACTGGTTTACGTCATCCACTAACGCGGCCGCAATGCGTTCTTGTGAATTCTTAGGTTGAGAGGTGCCACACTTAGGGCACACAAAGTAATAACGGCCTGTATTGCGTAGGTTCTTTGGTGGCTCACCAGATTCTAATAATTTCGCTTCACCCATGATGTGAACGGTGGAAGGCTCACCGCAACTAAAACAGCGAATGTAACCATGTTTCGGGTTTTTACTGCTCATCGCTTACCCCTTTTAATAATGTGTTACTTAAAACTTCTCGAAAGGTCGCGGTGAGTTCTTGGTATTCAACACCAAGCGTTTGTATTTTTTGCATGTGAAGCATTGCGGTCGCGCTGCTTGCGAGTGTTTTAATTTCAAGTTCAACAACCGCAGAGCGTTGAACTTTTTCAAATAATTCTTGTTTTGTCATTGTTTGCCCCTGTCTCTCGACGTTAGCGATATGATTATAAAGTGCCCCTGTCTCACGACGTTGGCGGTATATTTTAAAATGTCCCTGTCTCTCGACGCTGACGAAAGTTAAGCCGCTATTCCTTCTAAATAGTTCGCTTTGATGGTTTGCCAGTGATTAACCTCATCATCGCTGATGTCGGTTATATGTGGCGGATTGTCCAGAACGCTACGCCAGTAAGCGCGCTTTTCTAGAAAATATTGATAATGTTTTTGGTATTCCTTATTTGCTTCTTCTTTTATGTCGCTGCAATCCACATCACGGGACACCATAGACCAACCGCGAGCACCTGCCGCCCAATACAGAAACTTATCCATTCGTTCGGCCGCTTGCTCACCATCAAAGGTAAGAGAAAAATGGTTTTCACTGGAGGCGAACATTTGCGGTGTTTTCATTTGTTGGTTAATGGATTTAGTCGCGTGCTCTAATCGAATAATACGACCTTGCAGCTTATTTAATTCTGTCTCTGGTTTATTGGCTTTATGAGCAATGGCTTTTGCTGCGATAGTTTGGGCTTTTTGTTTACCGATACGAGAAAGGGATCGTTTCAATGGTTTTTTCCATTGCTCTAATCGATAGCCTAATTCTTTAATAACAGCGGTGATATTATCAGCCTCAAATGTCGCAAGAGTTTCCCATGCAGGGGCACGCGAGCATCGTGCGATACCGTAACGATTGCCTTCAATTTGCCCTTGGTCTGCATTTTCACCTTTCACCGCATAACCAATCGCTTTAATCAAATAACTGCTTGCCGCCTTTGGGTGCTTGATGCGTTCAATGTGTGCCATACCATGCCCCCATAAACTTTCTAAACGTTTTGCCCAATCTGCAAAGTATTTAGGTTCAACTGTCCATTGCATAATGAGATGAACGTGAGGGTTTGGCTCTCCATCATCATTCGCAGGGCATTCAGCAACCCACAAAAAATGAAAATCCGCTTTTTCTCTATCGGGTCCAAACATCGACGGCTTTGCTTTGTAGTGCCCTGAAACCATTTCACCGTCATTTGTTTTCCAACCGCGTTGATACATTTTTTTAGCGCCACTCAGAAATCGTGACACTTCTTTGCCCATGGTGGTCTTAATGGTTTTTATTACTTTAAACGGTTGCTTTGGTAGTAGGGTGAAGGGACCATCATTTCCATAAACGATTTGACCAATATCACGCACAAACTCAACAGGCGTATACATTCCTTCGTCGTCGGTTCCTTTCCAAAGGCCACCAAAAATAGCAAGGCGTTGCGCTTCGTTGTAGGTCAATGTGATGAAGGTTGAAAACCCTTCGTGACATTGAGCAACGTAGGCACCAGATTCAAACACTTTACTCACAGAACGAGGTGTTAATTTTTCAGTAAAGCGAGTCCCCGTGTTTGCATCGGGTGCGCTGCTCGATGGGGTTTGCGTGACCAATTGAGCGCGATATTGTCCCGACCAATCGCGTTTTTGAATTTGCAGCGAGACAGGCGATAGATTCAATTCAAAAGGCGGTGTTTTCTCATGCTTTAGGGCTAAAACACGCGCCTTGGATTGCTCTGTGGTTGCATACATCGATTCAAAGTTGTCGTGTGCTTCCAAGCTATCAATCTCAACCTTTCGCCCAATAGGGTTAGCGAGAGTGCGCAACGCTGACTGAATTTTGGTTAATTTTAACGGGTTTTTCGCGTGGCCGATTTTTGCGCCCTTGGACAAGCCTATGTCTTTCTGCGCAAGCGCAGCCGCTTCGCGGTTGTGTTTAGTCGCTAAATAATGCAGTTGCTCTTCACGTCGGTGTTTTAGGTTCTCACTTTCAGCCCATTGCTGAAAATTAGAACCTAAAAAACCCGCTTCATAGCAGGCATTGGCTTCTTTAACTTCGTTGAGAGGCCGAATTGCTCCGGCCACATGGTATAAGGTTTCGGTTTTCATAATGTCACCAGTGACTATTGTTATAAACGCTCTAAAGAGACGTACTTTCCGCTTGAGGTATCGCGCAACGTGTTAAAGCTAAGGTGGCGATAATCACAACAAGCGGTTGCTAATAATTGAAACTCGGATTCTCTATCGCTTGGTATCCAAAGCGTTACTTTCTTTAATCCTTCGGCTTTCTTCTTTGCTTCGTATTTAGCATTTCGGCTCATGGTTTATACCTCCCAACTGTCTAAACACCTTGAGTTAGTACATACATAATTCAGAGGTCTAGCTTGTGGTTTTACCTTCTTAGTAAAACCGTATTTACTGCGTAGTTTCTTGATGATTGAGCGTGAGTTAACTCGACGCTCATGACTTGGTTCTTTCATCCCTTCCATTGTTGGACAGGGTGCGTGAATAGGATCTAAATACGCCATATTTATTCCTCATGGTTTTCTACTTAGGTAAATCAGGCCACTGACTACCAGAATTCATAATGTTGTAGATAGCTGCCTTGTTTTCTTCTTCATCAAGAGAGTCAGCATAAAAACCCCAGTAACGCTTTACGTGTTCAGCTTTACCATTTAAGCCAGTATCTAAACACTGAACAAACGCAAAGCCACGCCCGTGAGTTCGGGCAAAGTGGAGTTGACATTTAGGGTGCTGACTGTCGAACATTAAGTTATTTTTAGTTTGTACTTTCATTGTTCATGCCTCCAAACTTTCAAGTAACTCGATTGATTCTTCTAATTGAACTAATACAGCAGAAAGATAGTTATCTTCTTGTGGGTCATTGGATGGGATCATTTGATTTTCAATCACACGATGCAAAAGCTTTGCTTCGCTTGAGTGTGAAAAATCGATGTTGATTGCGTGAATTGATGTATTCATGGTTATTCCCTCAAATTAGTGAACGTTAACGTTTTCCCACTCTTCACGAGCAAATTGATATTGTTTGTCAATGTAAGCACCTAAATCTTCAACTTTAACGAATGTAGGGCTTCTCTCTGAATCCCTTAATTTAAAAGTAGGAAAAGGCAAATCACATGCTTTGGCTTTCTGCTCTGCTGTTTTTGCTGTTATCCCTAAAAATTCTTGGCTTATGTCTTTCAGCTCAATAGTCGAACTACCAAAGCGAGCTAATAATGCAAATTGCGTATTCATGATTCACCTATGCTATTCTGAAACGATTAAGAGCAACTCTAAGTGGTTCCAATCGCGTTCACCTAAAGAAGAACCATTATTGACCACTTTAAAATAATTGCAACTACTTTTGAACCACAAGGAACCACTAATGAACATCGTAGACGAACAACTTAAAGAGTTAAAAGAGCTAACGAATACATCAAAGAACGTAGATTTAGCAATGGTTTTAGGGACAACAGCTTCTACAATTCAGACATGGAGAAAGCGAGGAAAAATACCTGATGATATTTTTATAAAAGCGAGACATATATCACAAAACGGGACATTGCCGACTCCAAAAGGAATGGTTTCTTTGACCTATTACGACGTTGAAGCAAGCGCTGGACATGGGTCATTAGTCGAAGTTGAAGTTGCAACAGAGATAAATTTTGCAGAAGTATTTTTACGAGATGAGTTAGGCGTAAATCCTAAAGAAGTCTTTGCAATGAAAGTGAAAGGCGAATCGATGTACCCTACCCTGAAAGATGGGGCTAGAGTCATAATTAAACGAGTAGATGAATTTGCAGGCGATGGGATTTATGTATTTAGAGTTAACGGTCAAGTAATGATCAAACGTCTACAATTCCAACCAACAAAAATTACGTTTGTCAGTGACAACGACCATTTTTATAAACCGTGGGAATTAACTCATTTAGAAATCAAAAATATTGATTTTCAGATATTGGGGCAGGCAGTTTGGGGCGGTGGCAAATTATAATAACTCCAGAAACTAAAAAGCCTCCAAACTAGGAGGCTTTTTTTTATGCTATTAACTGCTTATCAGTAGAGCAATTTTGCCCTCTCACATTTCGCTCTATAATTACACTATCAAGCATAATATTTTCAATATATTTAATTCGTTCATATATTGACGCTATAAATTTTATAACGAGTAAAAATGGAGATAAGTACAATATAAACATCAACGAATTCATTGCTAATGCATTCTGTAATACTCGACCAACATCTTGAAATATTTCAAGTGGCATCTCATCGTTAGCA
Source organism: Aliivibrio logei (assembly GCF_001691055.1). NCBI lineage: Bacteria > Pseudomonadati > Pseudomonadota > Gammaproteobacteria > Vibrionales > Vibrionaceae > Aliivibrio > Aliivibrio logei. The sequence continues at coordinate 64,901 of NZ_MAJU01000026.1, read as the reverse complement.
TTCTCAAGAAGTGAATGAAACTTCTTTCTTGAATCTTCATGCTCTTTCGAAGGTTGCTCCATAAGCACTGTTATGCGGACAAAATTTGAAAAAGTTAGCATGTGTAAACGATTTAGTGAACGATTAATCCCTGTATCAATTTCTTTAAATGCACGAAGAGTTTTCTTATCACTAACATCTTGCACTTCTATCAATCTAGCTCTCAACTTATCTCTTAATACGAACAATTCATCTCGTGAAGATTGTCTAAAACTAGGTAAAATAATAACTTGATACACGTAATGTACGATACATATTATAAATAATATAACGCCTACATATTGCATAATATAATCCTCTAACCAATAGAATAACTAGTAGCTATCACTAGACCCGATTTGAGCTTTAACTTGCTCTTTTTGAAGTCTAGATTTTTCACTACCAATTCTTAGGTATTCAGAGCTATGTTTACGTCTCATTATTCTTGCATGACCAGCCCAAAGTATACACACTACTCCAGAAAGTACCCATCCAAACAGAGATAAGTTTTTAAAGCCATCAAGAATCAAAACCCCAAAGTCATATACTTTGTCTTCAGGCATTTTCCAAATAAACGCTAAAACCAGTAAAAAAGCAAGAACAGGCAACAACTGTCCTCGATCCATAGCTCTGATTATAATATCTCTGAACGCCTGAGCCCAAGATACTGTTTGCTTGTTATTTTTATTTGGCTTTGCCATATCACATCTATAATTAAAACATAGTCTCAATTAGACCATGTTACAGGTTAACTATCCGCAAGAACCTTGCCCAATTGCTATCAATATCACAACATTATTAAATATCTAAAATATCAATAACTTGAAAAAGATAACGTACGAATAATACCACAAGTAAACGGTCGAACACAATTTTGAAAAACGAAGTGAACTAAGTTAAGGCAATAACGAGTATAAATAGTTTCATATTCAACACAAGTAATTTACGAATAAAAATTAAACAATTACGTATTTAATCTATACATAACAAAATATATAGTTATATATATTCAAGAAAACAAAAATAACAATTATGTACCCCTCAAGTATCCCTCACTCACTATTAAGCCTTATATAGCTTGATAGTGAGTCCAATCAAGCATTGGAGCAACGGAGAAGCGTTGTAATGGATAAAAGCTCATAGGTAATTTCTTTCAGTGATCAAGGCCGCAATTCTAACATAATAGGAACACAAACAGCCATCCTATTACTTATTTTACTCACCAATAGACACTCTTTACCTTGATTATAATTCTCTAAATAGTGAAGTATAAATAAACATATCTATGATAAACTCGCCTACTTGTTCATAAATAAGACATGTAAACATTGAATAGTTCTCAAAAACAAAAAGTTGAGCAGTTATGCCAACAGCGTGGCGTTAGATTGACTCAACAACGGTTAACTGTTTTAGAGCTTATTGTCATCCACCATGGTGCCATTAGTGCTTACGATCTATTAGAGCAATTAAAAAAAATAGAACCCCAAGCAAAACCGCCTACCATTTATCGCGCTTTAGATTTTTTGGTAACCCAAGGTTTTGTACATAAGGTCGAATCTATAAATAGCTATATTTCTTGCTGTGTTATCGGCGAACATGCCCATTTTTCACAATTATTCATCTGTCGCACTTGCGATGATGTTGTCGAGTGCCATGATACTAAAATTACAGAGCAGCTAACAAAGCATGCTGAGCAAATTGGATTTTCTGTTGAAAACCATATTGTTGAAACTCATGGTACCTGCAAAGCTTGTTTACATAGCGATAATAAAAATTAATTTAAAGGATCCTACTCACGATGCGCGCTGAATTTGTAAACCCTTTCTTAGCTTCACTGATGAATGTACTTAAAACGATGGCTTCGATGGATTTAAAACCTCAAAAACCTCGTATTAAAAAAGACGAAATTGCTCGTGGTGATGTATCAGGCTTAATCGGCATGGTTGCTTCTCAAAGCCGTGGTTCGATGTCTATCACTTTTGAAGAATCTCTTGCACTTCAAATCATGCAAAATATGCTCGGCGAACGTCCAAACAGCATTAATGAAGAAGTAACGGATATGGTCGGTGAAATCACAAACATGGTCACCGGTGGCGCAAAACGAATTCTTTCAGAAAGTGGGTTTGAATTTGATATGGCCACTCCCATGGTTGTTTCAGGCAGAGCACACACGATTACTCATAAATGTGAAGGCGCCATTATTATTATGCCGTTTACGTCTGAATGGGGTAATGCATTTATTGAGATTTGTTTCGAATAGAGACGAACTCAAAAAGAAAGGTTGATGTAGTAATACATCAACCTTTTTTATTATCTGTATAAAATCAGCACATATAAAAAGAGCCAACCGAAGTCAGCTCTTTCATATTATCGAGTGCAATTCAATTATGCTTTAAACGCTTTAAATGCGTTAATTAAGCCATTCGTTGAACTGTCATGCGAGTTAATCGCTTTATCATCAGCCAATTCAGGAAGAATTTGGTTAGCCAATTGCTTACCTAGTTCTACACCCCATTGGTCAAAACTGAAGATATTCCAAATCACACCCTGTACGAAGATTTTATGTTCGTACATAGCAATCAAGTTGCCTAATGTTTTAGGTGTCACTTTTTTCACTAAGATTGAGTTAGTTGGGCGGTTACCTTCAAAGACTTTAAATGCCACCAACTCAGCTATTTCTGCTTCAGTTTTACCTGCCGCTGCAAACTCTGCTCTTACTGTTTCTTCTTTTTTACCAAACGCCAATGCTTCTGTTTGTGCAAAGAAGTTAGACATCAGTTTTTGATGATGATCGCCCACTTGGTTATGACTGATTGCAGGAGCAATAAAATCACATGGGATCAATTTCGTACCTTGGTGAATCAATTGGTAGAACGCATGCTGACCATTTGTACCTGGTTCACCCCAAATAATTGGACCCGTTTGGTAATCAACTGGATTGCCATTACGGTCAACACATTTACCGTTTGATTCCATATTACCTTGTTGGAAATACGCAGCAAAACGGTGTAGGTATTGATCATATGGCAAAATCGATTCTGATTCAGAACCATGGAAGTTGTTATACCATAGGCCAATCAATGCCAAGATTACTGGTACGTTATTTTCAAGTTCTGTATTTGCGAAATGATTATCCACTTCGTGAGCGCCTTCAAGAAGCTCAACAAAATGATCAAAACCAACCGCTAAAGCAATTGAAAGACCAATCGCAGACCATAAAGAATAACGACCGCCAACCCAATCCCAGAACTCAAACATGTTATCGGTATCAATACCAAACTCAGACACTGATTCTGCGTTTGTTGAAAGTGCTGCGAAGTGTTTCGCTACGTGTGCTTGATCGCCAGCTTCTGCTAAGAACCAATCACGAGCACTGTGTGCATTTGTCATTGTTTCTTGAGTCGTGAATGTTTTCGATGCGATTAAGAACAACGTTGTTTCTGGATTTAATGGCTTCAATGTTTCAACAATGTGTGTGCCATCGACGTTTGAAACAAAGTGCATGTTTAAACGTGTTTTGTATGGTGCTAATGCTTCTGACACCATGTAAGGACCAAGATCTGAACCACCGATACCAATGTTTACGATATCCGTAATTTCTTTGCCTGTGTAACCTTTCCATTCACCCGAGATCAAACGCTCAGTGAACGCTTTCATTTTTTCTAGCACTGCATTTACAGCAGGCATAACGTCTTCGCCATCAACGATAACTGGCGTATTACTGCGGTTACGAAGTGCCGTATGAAGCACTGAACGATCTTCAGTCTTATTGATTTTTTCACCACTGAACATCGCTTTGATTGCTTCTGATAATTCAGTTTGCTCAGCTAAAGAAAATAGCTTTTGCATCGTTTCTTCTGTCACTAAATTTTTAGAGAAATCAACTAAGATATCTTGGCCAAACGTTGTTGAAAATTTATCAAAACGTTGAGCATCAGCAGAAAACAAATCCGCTAAATTGAAGTTTTGCGCGGTTTCAAAATGTGCAGTCAAATCTGCCCAAGCTTGAGTTTCTGTTGGGTTGATGTTTTTTAACATGGTGAAATTATCCCGTGTAATATGCTTGTCGGTTCAAAAATAAATTTCTGAACTCCCCGTTTATACGAATCTAAAATTTGATGAGCTTTTATTATGACCAAAACTACGCTCACCCTTTTTGAGTTAGGTCACATTAAAACGTCTATATGTAAACATTATCTCGTTCAAATAACGATAAAACTAGTGCTAAATTTAAAATGGCTGATTGATCATGACACGAAATACATTTTCTTCACTTCCCCACGCCATTTCAGTACGAACGACGATACCTTCAACTTGGAAACGAATCGCACCACCAGCACTCCATCGCATATCATCATGCAATGTCGATAATGAAAACTCATCCGCTACACGACCAGTATCAACAAAAGCTACCCACTGCCACCAAGGCACGTCATAAAGATTAAAAATAGGCCAATCTTCTAATGGCTGCCAATCGGGCATCACTCGATACTCTGCAGAATAATGAACGGCAGAACGACCATGGAATCGCCCACCACCATAACTTCTTAATCGGTAAAGTCCGCCTAATTTAATTCCAGCATATTCAGGAGGTTGGTGTGCGCCTTCTTCCCAACTGGGTGTATCAGCAAGATAAAAATCAAACGCAAGCACTTGTTTCTTAATTACATTGCCAATCCCACCTAAATCAAAAAAGGCACTTTGTTGAAACTCCCATGTCCACCACTCTTCTTGTGAACTGGTTTCTGGAGAGTAAGTGAAATCTAACTCTGTTCGTGAACCATTGGTCGTATTTCTTACGCTATTTCTATTATCCCAATCAAAATTTACCTTCATTCCCCAATTCGATTCAGGCTCATCCCAATCGGAGACATCTGATAATGTACGAGAATAATAGAAAGGGCTAAGCTCAATACTTGAAACCCCACTTTCAAATGGATTACCACTTTTTACTTTACGATTTGGAGTATACGCGGCTTGAGCCCCGATATCTTTGGCATTACCAATGGGTAAAATATAATTAGCCGTCAGATAGTATTTAGCTTCAGTACTGTCGGTAAACACTTCGTCACTTTGATGAGAATTGTTACTTCCTGCGGTACCAATATAATAATCCATATCTTTAAAGCTGGCGTTATAAGCATTTGCACCAAACAACCAAGAATGACCCACTTGATTGTTATCAGATGACAAGTAAGTGAGATAAGAACCTTTACTTGAGTACATTCCGGCAGCAAATAAGGTGGCTTGAGGTTGCCCCACACCTTTCATTACACCGGCGACGCCTATCGTAGTCCCCAAGCTTTCTGAAGAATACATAAAAGGAACCGCCGCCGTTTCAGGAAGCGAGTTTGGCCATATATCACTTTCAGAAAAGACATAAGGTGAAATAAGAAAAAGCGCTAAACCAGTAGCGCTTCTTAAGGACAGTTGTTTCAAATTAACTCTCATGGGTCAAAGATACATTAAGGAATATATTGCATTTGCACTCTTGATGTTAGTTTAGTCACTAACTCATAAGCAATAGTTCCAATGTGTTCTGCTACTTCTTCTGCAGGAAGATCTCGTCCCCACAAAATAGCTTCATCACCAACGTTATCTTCTGCATCAGGTCCTAAATCAACCGTTAGCATATCCATAGAAACACGACCAGCTACCGGAACTTTGCGTCCATTAACTAATACTGGCGTCCCATTCGGTGCTGCAATTGGGTAACCATCGCCGTAACCAATCGCGATAACCCCAATTTTAGTATCACGCTCACTGGTCCACATCGCACCATAACCAACACTTTCTCCGGCTTTTACTTCTCTTACCGCAATCAAATGAGAAGTGAGAGTCATGGTAGGTAAATACCCTAAATCTTGAGCCGTTTTCTCAGAAAAAGGAGAGACACCATACATAATGATACCGGGACGAACCCAATCCAATTGACTGTCTGGCCATGCAAGCAATCCAGCAGAAGCCGCAAGCGATCGTTCCCCTTGGCATCCATCCGTCAATGACATGAACGTTTCAATTTGTTCGTTCGTCGTCGGATTATCTAATTCATCTGCACAACCAAAATGGCTCATATAACGCAATGGCTGAGCTACATTTTTACACGCATGCAAACGATCAACATATTCTTGGTATTCTTCAGGGCGAATACCTAAGCGATGCATACCTGAATCGACTTTCAACCAAACAACAACAGGGCCTTCAAGATCTGCATTTTCTAATGCTTCAAGTTGCTCTTTGCAATGCACCGCCGTTTGAATGTTATTAGCGACTAAAATTGGTAAATCACCCGCAGAATAAAATCCTTCGAGTAATAAAACTTGTTTCACTATGCCGCCAGCTCGAAGCTGTAAAGCTTCTTCAATTCGCGCCACACCAAAAGCATCTACACCGTGCGCACCTTTAGCAATATTGAGTAAACCATGGCCATAACCATTTGCTTTTACCACAGCAAGAAGTTTGCTGTTGGGTGCTTGCTGTTTAATTTTTTGCAAATTATGCGCTAAGGCAGACATATCAATCTGTGCAGCAGCGGCTGTCATATAGCTCATACTTTTGCCTTATTATTCATCATCAAACGCAGGACCTGCGTAATTATCAAAGCGAGAAAATTGCCCTTGGAAGGTTAAACTTACCGAGCCAATTGGACCATTACGCTGTTTACCAAGAATAATCTCAGCAATCCCTTTGCGGTTACTTTCAGGGTTATAAACTTCATCACGGTAAATAAACATGATCAAATCGGCATCTTGCTCGATTGCACCAGATTCACGTAAATCCGAGTTAATTGGGCGTTTATCAGCACGTTGCTCTAGGGAACGGTTAAGCTGAGACAGGGCAACAACCGGAACGTTTAATTCTTTTGCTAACGCTTTTAATGAGCGTGAAATTTCTGAAATTTCTTGAGTACGATTATCTTGCATACCAGGAACACGCATTAATTGAAGGTAATCTATCATGATCATACTTAACCCTCCCGACTCACGTGCAACACGACGAGCACGAGAACGTAGCTCGGTTGGCGTTAAACCTGAGCTATCATCAATATACATATTCTTTTTCTGAGTCAAAATACCCATGGTAGACGAAATACGCGCCCAATCTTCGTCATCTAATTGACCAGTACGAATTTTGGTTTGGTCAACTCGAGACATCGAAGCCAACATACGCATCATTAGCTGTTCCGCTGGCATCTCTAGTGAGAAAATCAAAACGGGTTTGTCTTGGTCCATTGCAGCGTTTTCACATAAGTTCATCGCAAAGGTTGTTTTACCCATTGATGGACGAGCCGCAACGATAATTAAATCAGACCCTTGTAGACCCGCTGTTTTCTTATTTAAATCCGTGAAGCCAGTAGAGACACCTGTGACACCATCTTGTGGGCTTTGGTATAAAAGCTCAATACGTTCTAATGTTCGCTCAAGAATGGTATCTACCGTTTGTGGCCCTTCATTCTCAGTCGTACGCGCTTCTGCAATGGCAAAAACTTTACTTTCGGCCATATCCAGTAAATCTTCAGAAGTACGGCCTTGAGGATCATAACCCGCGTCAGCAATTTCATTGGCGACACCAATCAAGTTACGAACCATCGCACGTTCACGAACAATATCAGCATAGGCATTAATGTTAGCGGCACTTGGGGTGTTTTTCACTAAATCAGCAAGATAAGCAAAACCGCCCACTGAATCTAATTTTTCATGACGTTCAAGATGCTCAGATAGGGTAATTAAATCCAACGGCATACTATCTTCTAGGATGGATTTAACCGATTCAAAAATTAATCGGTGTGGTCTGCTATAAAAATCAACAGCTACCACTTTTTCAGCGACAGTATCCCACCGCTCATTATCAAGTAGTAAACCACCAAGTACAGATTGCTCTGCCTCTAATGAATGCGGCGGTACTTTTAACGCATCAACTTGTGCATCATACTTGCGGTTTTGATTTCGATTATCAGCCATTACTACTTTTCACCATCCTAAATTCAGCTCTACATTATAACCAAAAGAAATTGGGATGAAATAACTATCCGTGTATCTCCTGATAACCTTTCGCAAAATAAAGATTTTGACTCAAATTTAACTCATCAACCAGATAAACTCCTATACTATGTGTCCTCTTTATTCTTTCTGAGATTAATACGTGTTAAAAAAAGTTTTACTTACAGGGCTTATCGCAATCAATGCATCTGTTCATGCAAGTGAGATTGAAAGTGAAGACGCGGATACGTCACCTCCCTCTCCTAGGGAAAGCCAAGTCGAATTGGGTTATGGAAGCGACAACTCACTATCTCTTAATTGTAGCCTAGAGCCGGTTTATACCTCTGGGCAGGACAGTCATGTCGGTGACGTGAAGTATTACTTATCAAAAGATGAGTGTGAAACCGACACTGAGCAGCTAACCCTTGAGAAAAAACCAAGCATCAGTGTTCCGGCAAGTGAGATCGATACAGAAGACGACGATACATCACCCCCTTCTCCATGGGAAAGCCAAGTCGAATTTGGTTATCAATCAAGCAAAGGTAACGATGATTCACAGTCTCTTAATGGTCGCTTAGAAGCAAGTTACACGTCTGGACAGCATCGTCACACAGGTGAAGTGAAGTATTATTTATCAAAAGAAGATGGCGAAACAGACAAAGACCAATTAAGCCTTAATTTACAAAGTGACTATAAAATAAGTCCTGATTACTATCTTTATGCCAACTTTAAAGGCTTAGAGACGGAATACAGTGCCTATTTTAAAGATTATACCTTTTCAGGTGGTTTAGGTTACCAAGCCAGTAATACGGAAAAGTTAGTATTAGAATTAGAATTAGGCCCTGGTTACCGTTATCAAAATCCAAATCTTGATGAGATTGATGATGACGATCTTATTTTTCCAGAAACAGTGGCAGAAGCGATCTTACGAACAAATATTACCGTATCGTGGAAACCAATGGACGTATTAACGCTTGCTTCTGAAGTCACCGTCACTAGCGGTCGAAGTAACACGCGTATCGATTCTGAAGTGAGCCTAACAAATAATATTACAGAAGAAATCGCCCTGAAGATCGCACAATCTCAAGAATATTTAGATCGTGTACCTCCAGGATTAAGCAAAACTGATTCTGTTATTTCAGTTAACTTATTATTTCTCTTCTAGATAAAGTTTAATCCCGCCATTCTCAATGTAACTCTTCATGCTTTTTCACTAATCCAAAATCAGCCAAGATGGCATAAGCGGCAGGGATCATGAAGAGTACCAAGAGCGTTGATGTGAAAATACCAAATACAATAGAAACGACGAGAGGCTGAATAACTTGCGCCTGCAAACTGGTTTCTAATAATAGAGGTAATAATCCCACAGCCGTTGTTACTGACGTTAAAAATACCGCTCTAAACCGTTCTTGGCTGGCTTTTACGACCGCTTCATACACGGAATCACCCTCATCCACATGATGTCGAATGTATTGCACTAACAAAATAGAATCGTTCACAACTATCCCCGCCAATGATACAAACCCCATAATACTCGGCATGCTTAATGGGTGACCTAATAATACATGCCCCCACAACACCCCAATCAACGCGAGTGGAATTGCCAGCATGACGACAAAAGGTTCAAGATAACTTCTAAATTGAAAACTCAAAATAACAAACACACCAAATAAGCCCAGCATAAAACCAGTGCCCATTGATTGTCCGGTTTCGGCGGTGTCTTTCGCTTCGCCTTCAAAATCAAAACGCAAACTTGGGTATTTCTTTTGTAGCTCGGGCGCAAGCTCTGATCTAAATTGAGCTAATATTTCAGAAGAGCTGACTTGTGATGCATGAACATCGCCAAATACGCTTAAGGTTCTTAATCCATTAATGCGTTGAATTCGAACATAGTTACGTTGAAAATCCAATGTAGCGATAGAAGCTAAGGGGATTTGACTGCCATCAGGCATGATAATTGGGAAATTTTCTAACATGTGTAAATCTCCCGCTTGCTCTTTATTCAAACGCACTTCAATTTCAATGTTTTCAACACCGAGTTGGATCTCATCTGCCGTTTGTCCAAAATACGCCGCTCGTAATTGATTTGCGATCAGTTGGCCAGTAACACCATAGGTTTCAGCGCCCGGTCTTAATTTCACCAGAACCTCTTCCTTGCCCATACGCATGTCATCAAGCACACCATACACGCCAGAAAACTCATTCAAATAGGCCTGAACTTCTAATGATGCTGATTTCAATGTATGTAAATCATCATCCATCATCCGAATTTCAATCGCCCGACCTCCCGGCCCCATCGTCGGTTGCTTATAAACCATGGTTATTGGTTCAGCTAACTCTCCAACTTCTGCACGCCACGCATCAATAAAATCATCAATTAATGTGTTTCGTTTTTCTGCCCCTAATAAATCTAAACGAATGGTCGCTAGATGAGGTCCAGATTCACTCGCATCTGCATTGGTATTAAATTGTTGAGTAATGTGCTCAACCAATGGACGACCATCTTCATTTTTCTCGCTCCACTCTTCATTTAATTTTTCAGCCGCTGACACTATTTTATCGACGACTAATTCAGTTTGAGAAAGTGACGTGCCCGGGGGTAGGATAATTCGCGCTTCAGCAATATCACCATCCAACTCTGGGAAACCAACAAACTTCAGAGCACCGCCAGAAATGAGTGAAAAAGAAATCAGCAAACTCGCAATAACGGCACCTAAAAAGGCATAACGCCATTCCACTACTTTTGTGACGGCTTTCACTAGAGTGACATTTCTAAAATGCTCAAAACGATCTAATACGATTTTTTTGATGCCTGAAATTGGCTTGTCTTTTTTTGCCTTATGTAATGAGTGACTAAGGTGATTAGGAAGAATTAAAAACGCTTCAATTAGACTAAGAGACAAAACTAATATCAGTACTTGTGGAATGACTTTTAAAACAGCCCCCATTTCTCCTTGTAAAAACATCAAGCTACCAAAGATACACACCGTCGTTAAGAAAGAAGACAGTACGCCGGGAAAAACCTTCTTCACCCCGTTATATACCGCATCGTCTATCTCTTGCCCTCGGTCTAAATGGGAAGCGATGGATTCTGCAATTACAATGGCGTCATCCATCATTATCCCTATCGCCATCAACAGGGCGACCAGCGACATAATATTAATGGAGAGCCCCAAACTCGCCATTAAAAATAAACCGCCAAGAAAAGCCACCGGAAGGCCTGCCGCAACCCAAAAGGAATATCGGAACGTAAAAAAGAGCCACATGGTAAGGAAAACAAGAATGATCCCTTGCCAGCCATTTTTTACCATCATGGTTAGTCGATCCCACAACAAGGAGGAAAGATCGTTGGTCATTTCTAATGCCACGCCATCAGGAGCAACAGATTGTTGATATTTAACAAACTCCGTCACTCGATCTTTAATGCGTAAGGCGTCTTCTTCTTTATTTTTACTGATCTTAAGTAACGCTGATGGCTTACCATCAAACAATACTTTTTGTTCATCCAATTCAAAGCGATCGGTTATCGTGGCAATATCGCCTAAACGGATCAACGCCCCATTATCTGATGCACCCATGACTGTTTTGGCCAATTCTTGCGGAGTTGTTTTTCTTTCATCAAAGCGAATTAAAAAATTCTTTTCTGGGGTTTCTATGCTGCCGCTTGGTAGCTTTACATTTTGTTCAGCCAGTTTATTCGCAATGTCACTGACATTTAAACCAAGCTGACGAATGGCTCCTTCATCTAACTCAACACGGTATTGGTGATCCGAAAAACCACTCACTTCAACCAAGGAAACATCATAATCAAGCTTGAGGCTTTGTTTGAGCTTTTCTGCATACGCTTTTAATTCTGGCCATGTTGTGTCTGCCGTAATCGCCACATCCACCACGGGTTCATTCCAATCCAATTCTTGGACTATCGGGGACTCTATCTCTTTAGGAAAATCGTTAATTGAATCAATTTGAGTCTGAACATCAACCAACATTCGTCCAATGTCGGCTTTCGCATTCAATTTAATGACCAAACGAGCAGATCCCTCAATCGCCTCACATTTCGTCTCTTCTATATTACCTAACCCATCAACAGCGTCTTCCAGTCGAACACAAATGCTTTCCTCCACTTCTTGTGGCGACGCACCTGGATAAACCACCCCAGCGAGAATATAAGGGGGGCTAAACTCAGGAAAGGTTTCTCGCTTTAATTGAGATAGCGACACCACACCAAGCAGAAAAATAGAAAGCATTAATAAATTGGCGGCGGTTGGATGTCTTGCAAAAAACTTAATCATTTAACCGACTCCTCTTCCTTTCTTTGCTCAACGGAACGCAATTGCATACCGTGAATAGCAGGAAGGAGATCATTTAAGATCAACAAGTCACCCGACGTTATACCCCCGACAATAGCGACTTGATTGTCTCTTCTAAAGACAATGTTTACGGGTAAAATAGTTAACTGGCTGTCATTATTAAGTAGGTAGATCTTATCACCATGAAGTGCACTTTCAGGGATCACCCACTGTGGTGAAAGCTCACCTTCAATTTCTGCTTTTACAAACATACCATTAACTAATGGAGGTAATGTGCCGGGAGTTAATGAGCGGTAGTCTTGTTGTATCTCTAAAATAATGCCAACGGTTGCTTGATTGGGATCGACCGTTTCACTGATCCGAGCAACCTGAGCTTGCCACTCTGCATTAAAACGCCCACTGCTTAATTGTACGTTTGCTTTTAGCGGCAATGAATCAAGATTAGGCATACCTTGTTCATTCGATTGAAATATACCAAAACTGTGCACTAGCGTTTGCATATCATGAATAGAAACTTGTGCTTCCACTTCCATGGTTTTAATACCATGAGCAATAAACATTTCTTGCTGTAAATTCACCACTTGGTCAGCTTCAATGTCCACTTCAGAAATACGAACATCGGTTGGTAATACGATTGATGTTTTATCTAAAGATCGCTGTGCCTCTTTTAATTTTGCTTGGTTCACTTTAACAATGGCTTGAGCTACTTTTCTTTCATCAGGCAATAATAAAATTTGGTTTTGAATATCTAGCACGACTTTTTGTTGCGCTAAATAAGATTGATTTTGCTGATCAAGATCCGATTGAGACGTTAAGCCTTTTTTCTGTAAATTTACTTTTCTACTTAATTCTTTTTTGCTGATCGCCAAGCGATTTTTTTCAATTTTTAATGTGTTACGAATGTTCTTTTCTTCTAGATCCACTTTTGCTAATTGGGTTTCACTTGACCCTAAATCCGCCTCTGCTTGAGCAAGCTTTAATTCGTAATCGAGTGGATCAATCCTCAGCACCTCTGTCCCAGCAAGTAACACATTGCCTTTATTTAATTCAGGGTGGCGATAGACCACTTTACCTGAAACTTCAGCAATGGCTTTCCATTCAAATTTAGGCCTTATTTTACCGAATCCAATCACTTTAGGCGCAATACTCTGTTGCTCTAAAGCAATGGTCTTCACTATTTTTGAACGATCTTCAATGGGCTTAACTTCGGCCTCAGGCCGTAATTTCGTGATGGTCACCAAGATAATGACACCGATAGCCACCACAGGAAAAAAGAGCAGTTTTTTAGTTATTTTCATTAGAATTCGTCTCTTTTATTTTGAAATAAGCCGTCACTTAATAAACGAATATTATGCTCCAGTAGATCAGTAAGAAATGCTTCATTTAACTCAATATTATGAAAATCCAACATTTTCTTTGGTGCTAGAAAAGGAAAAACCATTAAACTCATCATTGATAATCTGGCTTTAATTGGATCGATTCCTTCCTTAAATAAGCCTTGATTAACGACTGGATCAAACAGCTTGCTTTGCATTGGCTGCAAAATACCAAAAATAATTTGCTGAAGCGCAGCTTGCTGCTCGTTATCAGCCTCCATAATTCTTAATATTAACTTAGGAAAAGCCGGTACTTTTATCATCGCTCGATAATACGCACGCATGAAATCCACTAAATCTTGCTCATTATCGTTCTCTAATGCCAACCTAAATTGTTCAACGACTGGCGCAATGGTTTCTTTAAACATTGCCTCAAACAATCCTTCTTTATTGCCAAAGTAATATCTAATCATCGCAATATTAGCCTTCGCGTTATCCGCAATTAATCGAGTGGATACTTTGTTATAAGGCCGAGAAACAAAAAGTTCACGTGCGTGAAAGATAAGTTGCTCTCTAACTTCTGACTCCCCTTTCGGTCTTCCTAATTGCTTCGTCATTGATAACACCTTATTTACCTATTTTTTTGATTATAATTATTAATCGTGTGATTAATTATAAGTTAGTCGAAAAAATGTGCGATCCCTTTAATTCACTCACGTTTAATCATTTGATTAATTAATGGACTTCATTCAAGAAATGCATCTCATTTGAGCAATAATCCATCGTAGCAATCGTTTTTCTTCTCAGTTTTTAACTTTTGTCTAAAAATAAGCCTGTATATAGTAAAAACGTTATTTAATGGTTGACGATACAGGCTGAGTACGATATTAATTTGTTAATTATTTTTATGGATTGTATTTCAAATGAAAACAGCATCTTCTTTACTTCTAAACCTCCTCCTTATCGTGAACATCTCACGCGGGTAGGTTGTGGAATAAAAGAAGCCATAAACCAAATTTTAAAACCCGCTGAACATGGCGGGTTTTTTTATGGATAACCGCCGTCAAAGCGCACGACATACACAAGGAAGAAAGCCCATGAGCGATCAAGTCATAATATTCGACACCACCTTAAGAGATGGCGAGCAAGCACTGTCAGCAAGCTTAACCGTAAAAGAAAAATTGCAGATTGCGTTTGCGCTTGAGCGTCTTGGTGTTGATGTCATTGAAGCTGGCTTTCCAATTTCATCACCAGGTGATTTTGAGTCGGTACGAACCATAGCAAAACACATCAAAAACAGTCGTATTTGTGCCCTTTCTCGTGCGGTTACTAAAGATATCGATGTCGCAGCTGACGCATTAAAAGTCGCAGAAGCGTTTCGAATTCACACCTTCATTTCAACCTCAACGGTTCACGTTCAAGATAAGTTACGTCGTAGTTATGATGACGTAGTAGAAATGGGCGTCAAAGCCGTTCAGCGTGCTCGTAAATACACCGATGATGTTGAATTTTCTTGTGAAGATGCAGGCCGTACTCCTATTGATAATCTATGTCGTATGGTAGAAGCCGCAATCAACGCAGGTGCAAATACCATCAATATCCCAGATACGGTGGGTTACACCATTCCTGGCGAATTTGGCGGTATTATTCAAACTCTATTTAATCGAGTTCCAAACATTGATAAAGCAATTATCTCTGTGCACTGTCATGATGATTTGGGTATGTCTGTAGCCAACTCAATCGCAGCGGTTCAAGCCGGTGCTCGTCAAGTTGAAGGCACGATTAATGGTATTGGTGAGCGTGCAGGTAACTGTTCTCTAGAAGAAATTGCAATGATTTTGCAAACTCGTTCAGAGTATCTAGGTGTTCATACTGGTCTTAAAAATGATGAAATCCATCGCACCAGTAAGCTAGTTAGTCAGCTTTGTAATATGCCAATTCAAAGTAATAAGGCTATCGTAGGCGCGAACGCGTTTAGCCACTCTTCAGGCATCCACCAAGACGGAATGCTTAAGAATAAAAACACTTATGAAATCATGACGCCAGAATCTATTGGCTTAAAAAACAAAGCGTTAAACCTAACCAGTCGTTCTGGCCGTGCCGCAGTTAAAAGTCACATGGATTCGATGGGTTATAAAGCCGAAGAATATAATCTAGATACCTTGTATGCCGATTTCGTAAAACTGGCCGATCGTAAGGGCCAAGTATTTGATTACGATTTAGAAGCCCTAATGCACTTTGCTAATCTTCGCGATGAAGACGACTTTTATAAGTTGAACTACTTGAGCGTGCAATCTGGCAGCGTCATGGCAACCACCAGTATCAAATTGCTTTGTGGCGACGAAGAAAAATGTGAAGCCGCTGTCGGTAACGGTCCAGTAGATGCTCTTTATCAATGTATTTATAAGCTAACCGGTTATGAAATTGTACTGGATAAGTTTGACCTAACAGCGAAAGGCGAAGGCGAGGACGGGTTAGGTCAAGCCGATATCATTGCAAATTACAAAGGCCGTAAGTACCACGGTACAGGCTTAGCTACCGATATTATTGAAGCATCAGGCCAAGCACTGCTTCACGTCATTAATAGCATTCACCGTGCTGATCAAATTGCAGAAATTAAGCAAAATAAAATCACGACGGTATAGCACTAAATAAATTTAAATCAGGGCAAATACACCGTGCCTTGATTTTCCAAATTAAATAGAAAGATTAAAGGATTAACATGACGAATAAAACATACAAGATTGCGATTTTACCTGGCGATGGTATCGGCCCAGAAGTCATGGACCAAGCACATAAAGTTCTGGATGCGATTGAGAAAAAACACGCGATTTCATTTTCTCGTGAACAACATGATGTGGGTGGAATCGCAATTGATAATCACGGTTGCCCACTACCAGAAAGTACCGTAAAAGGCTGTGAAGAATCAGATGCGGTTCTATTCGGCTCCGTTGGTGGACCTAAATGGGAAAACCTTCCACCGAATGATCAACCAGAACGTGGCGCCCTACTTCCTCTTCGTAAGCATTTCGAACTGTTTTGTAACCTACGTCCAGCTCAAATTCATAAAGGATTAGAAGGGTTTTCTCCACTGCGTGCTGATATTTCGGGTAACGGTTTTGATATCGTTGTTGTTCGAGAACTGACTGGTGGCATTTACTTTGGTCAACCGAAAGGTCGTGAAGGCGAAGGTCCTCAAGAGAAAGCGTACGATACTGAAATTTATCATCGTTATGAAATTGAACGTATTGCAAAGATTGCTTTTGAATCTGCGCTTCTACGTAACAAAAACGTGTACTCAATTGATAAAGCCAACGTTCTACAAAGCTCTATTTTATGGCGTGAAGTGGTCGAAGAAGTAGCGAAAGGCTACCCAGAAGTCAAACTGAGCCACATGTACATTGATAACGCGACCATGCAACTAATCAAAGATCCCTCTCAGTTTGATGTCATGTTGTGTTCAAATATCTTTGGGGACATCATTTCTGATGAATGTGCCATGATCACAGGCTCTATGGGCATGCTTCCTTCAGCAAGCCTAAATAAAGATAACTTTGGTTTGTATGAGCCAGCAGGTGGTTCAGCACCAGATATCGCAGGCAAAAACATTGCAAATCCAGTCGCTCAAATTTTATCGGCGGCATTGATGTTGCGCTATAGCCTTGGTGAAGAAGAAGCAGCTCAAAGTATTGAAGCTGCCGTATCTAAAGCGCTATCAGCAGGTGAACTAACGGCCGATCTTGCCGGAGATAAACCCGCATTAACGACCTCAGCAATGGGCGATAAAATCGCTGAATATATTTTGAATTCGTAATTCAAGGAAGAAGCAATGTCTAACGCAAAAACATTATACGAAAAAGTTTATGATGCCCATGTTGCAGTTGCAGCAAAAGGTGAAACCCCAATTTTATATATCGACCGCCATTTAGTTCATGAAGTGACCTCACCACAAGCATTTGATGGTCTGCGTGAAAAAGGTCGTAAAGTTCGCCAAGTCGGTAAAACTTTCGCGACGATGGATCATAACGTATCAACACAAACCAAAGACATTAATGCCTCTGGTGAAATGGCTCGAATCCAAATGGAAACACTGTCTAAAAACTGTGAAGAATTTGGCGTAACCCTTTACGATCTAAACCATAAATACCAAGGTATTGTGCACGTAATGGGACCAGAGCTAGGTATTACACTTCCAGGTATGACGATTGTGTGTGGAGATTCACACACAGCAACGCACGGCGCATTTGGTTCTCTTGCATTTGGTATTGGTACCTCTGAAGTTGAACACGTATTAGCGACACAAACGCTAAAGCAAGCTCGTGCAAAAACGATGAAGATCGAAGTCAAAGGAAAAGTCACAGAAGGCATTACCGCAAAAGACATCGTTCTAGCGATCATTGGTAAAACAACCGCAGCTGGCGGTACTGGTTATGTGGTTGAATTCTGTGGTGAGGCAATTACAGATCTGACGATGGAAGGTCGCATGACGGTATGTAATATGGCGATAGAGCTAGGTGCCAAAGCCGGCCTAATCGCACCAGATGCCACCACGTTTGACTACATTACTGGTCGTAAATTCTCACCTCAAGGTGAAGATTTGACGGCAGCTATCGAATATTGGTCGTCACTAAAAACGGATGATGATGCAAAGTTTGATGCAGTTGTTAGCCTTGATGCCTCTGAAATTAAACCACAAGTGACGTGGGGAACAAACCCTGGCCAAGTTATTGCCATTGATCAACCCATTCCTGCACCAGAGAGTTTTTCTGACCCGGTAGAAAAAGTATCCGCAGAAAAAGCCTTGGCTTATATGGGTCTTGAAGCCGGTAAATCATTAACAGATTACAACGTAGACAAAGTGTTTGTCGGCTCTTGTACCAACTCTCGTATTGAAGATATCCGCGCTGCAGCTGCTGTTGCTAAAGGCAACAAAGTCGCCGCTCATGTTCAAGCCTTGATTGTTCCAGGTTCTGAGCAAGTAAAAGCACAAGCGGAAAAAGAAGGATTAGACATCATCTTTAAAGAAGCGGGTTTTGAGTGGCGTTTACCGGGTTGCTCTATGTGTCTTGCAATGAACAATGACCGTTTAGGTCCACAAGAGCGTTGTGCATCAACATCAAACCGTAACTTTGAAGGTCGCCAAGGCCGTGATGGACGAACTCACCTAGTAAGCCCTGCCATGGCAGCGGCAGCCGCGATTGCGGGTCATTTTGTTGATATTCGTACCATCACAGAAACAGCATAAAGGAATTTACTATGTCAGGTTTTAAACAACATACAGGTCTAGTCGTTCCTTTAGATACGGCAAACATTGATACCGATGCCATCATTCCAAAACAGTTTTTACAAAAAGTAAATCGCACGGGTTTTGGTAAGCACTTATTCCATGACTGGCGCTTTCTTGATGATGCAGGTCAGCAACCAAACCCAGAATTTGTAATGAATGCCCCTCGTTATCAAGGCGCAAGTATTCTACTTGCCCGTGAAAACTTTGGTTGTGGCTCATCGCGTGAACACGCACCGTGGGCTTTGGCGGATTACGGAATCCAAGTCATGATTGCACCAAGCTTTGCTGATATTTTCTATGGCAACTCTATCAATAACCAAATGATCCCTGTGCGTTTGACTGATATTGAAGTGGATGAAATATTCCAATTCGTTGAAGCAAATGAAGGCGCTGAAATTGCAGTTGATTTGGAAGCCATGTTAGTAAGCGCTAACGGTAAGCAGTATTCTTTTGAGATTGATGAGTTCCGTCGCCACTGCCTGTTAAATGGGTTAGATAATATCGGTTTGACACTGCAACATGCTGATAAAATTTCAGAATTCGAAGCTAAGATCCCGAGCTTTTTGAAATAGGATTCAGGATTCAGGATTCAGGATTCAGGATTCAGGATTCAGGAAATGATGAGAGGTTGATATGAACGTATCAACCTCTTTTTTGTCTATAAAATAGAGTCATCTATAATAAACACACACCTAAAACAAAAGTCAGGTACCTTTTTATGAAAATCCTTATTTCCTCATTACTTTTGCTTTTCTCGTTCCATTCTTTTGCCGCACCAAAATCTGAGTTGTGGGACTATTGGAATATTAGTAACGAAAACAACCCAACGACAATTTCACACCAATACTGGCAACAAACACTCGACAAATACGTCGTGGCTGAAGGGGAGTACACACTTTTTGATTACGCCAATGTAACCGACGCCGATGAACGAACACTAAACAGTTATTTACGTCAAATGCGCCGTATTGATCCAAGAGAATATAAAAAAGCAGAACAATATGCGTATTGGGTGAATCTGTATAACGCCATCACCGTAAAAATTATTTTGGATAACTACCCAATTAAGTCAATAACTAAACTCGGAGGATTATTTAGCTTTGGTCCTTGGGATGAAAACGTGGTTACCGTTGCAGGTAAAACCCTAACCTTAAACGACATTGAGCATCGAATTCTTCGTCCTATTTGGAATGATCCTAGAACTCACTACGCCGTAAATTGCGCCAGCTTTGGCTGCCCTAATTTACAACAAAAAGCCTTTACCTCTAGAAACCGTGATCGTTTATTGGATAAAGCCGCAACCGAATTTATTAACAGTAAAAAAGGTCTTTATATTGGGACAGGAAAAGTGCAGCTCTCTTCTATTTATGACTGGTTTAGTGTCGATTTTGGAACCCAAGCAGAACTATTTAAACACTTAAAAAAATATCGCCCAGAATTAGAACCATTCAAAGGCGATATCAGTTATGACTACGATTGGAAGCTTAATAAACAATAATAGTGTAAATTAAAAGAAAGGGGTTATTTAATCCCTTTTGCTTTCTTAATTAAATCGTAGGCACCTTGGATTTCTTGTGCTTTTTCTTTTGCCATGTTCATCATTTCAGGTGGTAAACCTTTAGCCACTAACTTATCTGGGTGATGTTCATTCATTAATTTACGATGCGCACGTTTAATCGCTTTAGCATCAGCATCTTCACTAACCCCTAATAAATTATAAGCGTCCTTCAACTGATTCGCAGAACTTGCTTTTTGCCACTGCCCATTGCTTTGATGTGACCCACTCTGCTGACCAGAAAAACCACCGCCTTGTTGAAAACGAAAAGCGGCCTCTTGCATTTTTAAACGTTTTTCAAGTTGCGCGGCACTGAAACCAAGCTCTTCTGCAACAATGTGTAAAATATCTCTTTCACTCGGATGAATATCGCCATCCGCAAGAGCCGATGCAATTTGTAATTCCAAAAAGAACTGCAATAAATCATAACGACCACCCGTAATAGAACGGATTTTTTGTAATGTTTCTCTTAATGGAAAATTGTTTTCTTTGCCTTCAATGAACGCTTCTTGTGCTTCTTTCTTTTGAGCAGTACTTAAGTTCATACGCTCCATCATCATAGAAGCGAGCTGGATTTCTTGTGCTGTTACTTGCCCTTTTGCTTTAGCAACGTGCCCCATAACAGCAAAAGCAGCATGAAAAAACTCTGCTTGTTTCTCTGTTTGTGATGCTCCACCCGTTTGGAATGTAAAACCACTGTTTGCCATTCGTTTTGCTTTATCAAATTGATGGCCAATGAACACCCCTAAAGCAGCACCAAAGAAGCCGCCAAATAAGAATCCAAAAAAACCACCTAATATTTTGCCAAATATTTGCATTTTATATTCCAATTAATGAATTATTCTATTTTTACTCTGTCACACAATGAGCAAATGCAACCGCTTACTTTACAACCTATAATAGATGATATCGACATCTTAAGGTGGTTTGGGCATAGCTTTTGCTTTATTATAAAGGATTATCTCTATCTAGTATCTTTGAGTATATCAGCGGATTAATATAACAAACAGGAACGTCTAACTCGATGTCTTTTACCTCTCGCAGCTTACTTGCTTCATTTACTGGATGCCTTCTTTATGGATCCCCTGCCATTGCTGATGATGCAGGCCAATCCATACCTCCAGAAAACAATATTATTTTCCCTTTGAAAACTGATGCAGTGAATTCTTGTCAAGTCCCTGTAAAGATGTCAAAAGAGGAAGAAGATCAACAGCCTGTATTAATTCAAGCAGACAGTGTTGAAGCTCATAATAACTCAAAAGCCACCTATAAAGGTA
Organism: Aliivibrio logei; assembly: GCF_001691055.1. Taxonomy (NCBI): domain Bacteria; kingdom Pseudomonadati; phylum Pseudomonadota; class Gammaproteobacteria; order Vibrionales; family Vibrionaceae; genus Aliivibrio; species Aliivibrio logei. The sequence goes on along the minus strand of NZ_MAJU01000026.1, from coordinate 43,159 downwards.
ATGTGCATGTCATAAAAGGACGCCAAGAAATAAAAGCGGACAATATTACATTGCACCAACAAGAAAACATCGCCATAGCCGAAGGTAATGTTGATTACTCAAGCATGGACATGAGATCAAAGTCAGATAAAGTCACAACGGATTTAAACACCGAAGACACCACGATGATCAATACATCATATAAAATGTCTTGTCAGCCTATTCGTGGTACTGCTAGCCGTGTATTAAAAACAGGGCAAGCTATTTATCAATTAGAAGATGCCTCATTTACTACCTGTCCTGCCGGTGATAAAAGTTGGCGCTTTAAAGCCAGTGATATCGAATTAGATCAATCTGATGAATGGGCAACATTCTACAATGCTCGCTTTGAAATTCTTGATGTGCCTATTTTATATCTTCCATATATAACCGTGCCCGTCGGTGATACCCGTAAAACAGGGGTGTTAATTCCAAGTGCAGGTTTAGACAGTAAAAATGGATTTGAATTATCCGTTCCAATCTATTGGAATATTGCCCCAAACTACGATGCAACAACCACCATTAATTACATGGAAAAACGTGGTACCCAATTAGAAGGGAATTTCCGTTATTTAACCGATTTTGGTTCTGGCGAAATCGATGCAGAATACCTCGGCGATGATGCGAAATACAAAGAAAAAGGCGCTCGTTGGGGAGCAAGCTGGAATCACTCAGGCATTTATAAACAAAACTGGAAATTTGAAGTTGAATACTCACAAGTCAGTGATATTACTTATTTCCAAGATTTAAACTCTAGCATTGGTACGCGTGACGAAGGTCAATTGCAGCAATCTGGTGAGGTCTCTTACCGAACTCAAGATTGGGATTTAACGATGCGTGTTCGTGATTTCCAAGTCCTTGTCGACAATAGTTATCCATACCGCTTGATGCCGCAAATGGAATTTAACTATTACGCACCTCAGTTTTATAATGAATTCGATTTCAATTTAAATAGCCATATAAGTAAATTTGAGACTGATGATCCAACAAAGCCGTCAGCCACTCGTGTTCACATGGAACCTAAATTAAGCTTACCATTAAGTGGGACTTGGTGGTCATTAACACCTGAAACGAGCTTACTTTATACTTATTACACCCAAGAATTTGACGCAACAAAAGATCCGTCACTATCTGATTTAGCGGCAGAAACTGACCGAACTATTCCAGAAGTCCGTATCAATGGTGCTATCTATTTAGACAGCACGCATAAATTCTTAGGTGAATACTTACAAACATTAGAACCGAAAATACAGTATTTATATGTACCAGAAGTCGATCAAAGTGATATTTATGGTGGTACCGGTGAAGGTGGTTACGACAGTAGTAAACTTCAGTTAGATTACTATGGTTTATTTAGAGATCGCCAATACAGTGGTGTTGATTATATTGCGGCAGCAAATCAATTCAGTATTGGGGCAACGTCTCGTTTTTATGATGATGCTTACAAAGAGCGAATGAACATCTCATTTGGTCAAATCCTATACATGAATGGATCTGGCACTTCAAATGAAGGCGATGATAAAAATTCATCGGCATGGGCGATAGAAAGTGATTTCAACTACGATGATTATCTTTTCTACCATGGTGGTATTCAATACGACTCTAATGTGGACGAGCTACAGGTTGCAAACAGCACCATAGAATACCGACACAGCAATGGTTATGTTCAGCTTAACTATCGTTATGTAAGTAAAAACTACATCGAAAGTAACGTAAACTTTCAAGATGACCTAGATAAAATAACTCAACATGGCATTTACCAAGCAGGGTTCTTAACGCAGTACAACATCAGTAATAGCTGGCAGCTCCAAGCACAATATTTTCATGATACAAAAGAAGACTACATGCTTGAAGCTCTCGTCGGTGCAACTTACCTAAGTGACTGTTGGTCATTTGGTTTAACTTATAGTGATCAGTTAATTGCACCAGAAACCTCCGGTTCTATTGGTAGTTATGAACCAGAATATGAAAGTAACTTAATGCTTTCTATTGCGATTCGAGGTTTAGGCACCAATACGGGTATTACATCAGGCACAGCAACCAATGCGTTAGGCTATGGTCGCCCATTCTATTTAAATAATTAATTATAGGGACACGAGTTAACGCTAACGGATATCGCTATCGTTAACTCTCTATACACTCTTGGATGACACTATGAAAAACTGGAAAATTCCATTTATTAGCAGTTTATTACTAATACTGACAATAAATGTACATGCCGCTCCCGTAGAGCTTGACCGCGTTATTGCCATTGTAGATGAAGGCGTTGTATTACAAAGTGATATTGAAACTTCATTAAAAACAGTAAAAATCAATGCTCAAGAAAAAGGACAACCGTTACCTGAAGAAAGCGTGCTGCGTGAACAAGTATTAGAAAAATTGATTCTTGATACCATTCAAAGTCAACAAGCGGAAAAAATGGGTATTCGTATTGACGATACTCGTTTAGAAGAAGCATTAAACAATATAGCAAAAGACAACAAAATGACCTTGGCGCAGTTACAACAAAAAGCGGCCTCTCAAGGCCTCGCTTATGCCGACTTCCGCGAACAAATTCGTAAAGAAATTGCAGCAAGTGAAGCTCGTAATGCACAAGTTCGTCGTCGTATTAATATTCTACCTCAAGAAGTAGAAAGCCTTGCTCTGTTACTTTCGGAAGAAACTCAAGCGACAGTCCAATACAAAATCAGCCATATTCAATTGCGTACTGATGGTGCCACTCAAGCAGAAAAAGAAGCTCTAGAAAAACAAGCTCAAGAACTGACTGAACGCTTAAAACAAGGCGCTGATTTTGCAACAATGGCGTACACCTATTCAAAAGGACCAAAAGCACTGCAAGGCGGTGATTGGGGTTGGATGAGAAAAGAAGAAATGCCAACGATTTTTGCTGATCAAATTACAGGTCAAGGAAAAAGCAGCATCATTGGCCCATTCCGCTCTGGTGTTGGTTTTCATATTATAAAGATTGACGATGTAAAAGGCCTAGAGACCGTTGCTGTTACTGAAGTAAACGCTCGTCATATCTTAGTTAAAACATCGGTTATAATGAGTGATGAAGGTGCAGAGCGACTATTGAACCAAATCACTTCAGATATAGCATCAGGAAAAGAAACATTTGCCGCGATGGCTCAACGTTATAGCCAAGATCCAGGTTCAGCAGCCGCAAATGGGGAATTAGGTTTCCAGACTCCAGACCTATATGTTCCAGAATTTAAACATCAAGTTGAAACTCTACCTGTTGGTCAAATAAGTAAGCCATTTAAAACAGTTCATGGTTGGCATATTGCTGAAGTATTAGAGCGTCGCCAAGTTGATAGAACTGATGCTGCGATGAAAAACAAAGCTTATCGAATTCTAATGAATCGCAAGTTTAACGAAGAGTCAGGCGCTTGGTTACAAGAAATCAGAGCGAGTGCTTATGTCGAAATCCTGCAAGATAATGATGACAGTGATGAAAATGAATAATATAAAACGCATAGCAATCACACCGGGAGAACCCGCGGGCATCGGCCCTGATCTTGTTCTTTCTATTGCTCAACAAGATTGGCCTCATCAATTGGTTATCTGTGGTAATCGAACGGCATTAGAACAAAGAGCAAAACAATTAAAGTTATCAATTAATATTGAAAACTACGATGTAAATACACCCGTAAAATCTCATCGTGCTGGGACATTAATTGTAGATAACATTGAATTAGGCACAGATGTTATTGCTGGCGAGTTAAACGAAGCGAATGGTCACTATGTATTAGAAACCCTAACGCGCGCCGCTCAAGGTAATATGGATGGTGAGTTTGATGCCGTAGTTACCGGCCCAGTACACAAAGGGGTAATTAATCGTGCAGGTGTTGCTTTTAGTGGTCATACCGAGTTCTTTGCCGAATTATCGAATACACAACAAGTTGTAATGATGCTAGCAACAGAAGGACTTCGTGTTGCGTTAGTAACTACTCACATACCTTTGGCTTATGTCGCTAAAGCAATTACTGATGACCGATTAAAACAAGTTATTCGAATCTTACATCAAGATTTAATCACTAAGTTTGGCATCACTAATCCAGCTATTTTTGTCTGTGGTTTAAACCCACATGCAGGTGAAGATGGCTGTCTTGGTCGTGAAGAAATTGATATCATTACACCCGCACTAAATGATTTACGTGAAAAAGAAAGCATGAACCTTATTGGTCCTTTGCCCGCTGACACGTTATTTCAAGATAAATACTTACAAGAAGCTGATGCCGTGCTCGCGATGTATCACGATCAAGGGCTTCCTGTGTTAAAATTTAAAGGATTTGGAAAGTCGGTGAACATTACATTAGGTTTGCCTTTTATCCGAACTTCCGTAGACCACGGTACTGCATTGGAATTAGCGGGTACTGGAAAAGCAGATGCAGGAAGCTTTATTACCGCACTTACCCATGCAATTGAACTGGTAGAAAATAAATGAGTACAAGAAATGATGTCCATTTAGGCCATAAAGCGAAGAAACGCTTTGGTCAAAACTTCTTAAACGACCCTTACGTAATCGATGGAATCGTATCTGCAATCAACCCTCTGCCAGGTCAAAACCTTGTAGAAATTGGTCCAGGTCTTGGGGCAATCACTGAGCCTGTTGGCCGTGAAATAGACAAATTTACTGTTATCGAACTTGACCGTGATTTAGCCGCTCGTTTACGTACTCACCCTGAATTGGGCAGTAAATTAACCATTTATGAAGGCGATGCAATGCGCTTCGACTTCACGCAGCTTATTCAAGAAGGCAATAAATTACGTATTTTTGGTAACTTGCCATATAACATCTCTACACCATTAATGTTCCACCTTTTTGAATTTCATAAAGACATACAAGATATGCACTTTATGCTACAAAAAGAAGTGGTTAACCGCCTAGCGGCAGGTCCAGGGACTAAAGCTTATGGCCGCCTAACAGTAATGGCTCAGTATTACTGTAAGGTAATGCCTGTACTTGAAGTGCCACCAACAGCATTTGTTCCGCCACCGAAGGTTGATTCTGCCGTCGTTCGTCTAGTGCCTTATGAGGTACTTCCGTTCCCAGCGAAGAACTTAAAATGGCTTGACCGCGTATGTCGTGAAGGCTTCAACCAACGCCGCAAAACAGTACGAAACTGTTTCAAAGCACTATTAACAAAAGAACAATTGGAAGCATTAGGTGTTAATCCTTCCCATCGTCCTGAAAACTTAACGTTAGAGCAGTTTGTTATCATGGCAAACTGGTTGAATGACAACTACCAAGCTGAATCAACAGAATCGGCTTAACTTAGTGGTTCATCATTAACGAACACAGTAAAATAAAAGGTGACTTCATTGTCACCTTTTTTCTATCTACTCCCATATTGATGAAAGGAAATATTCATGGCGACCTATTTTGTTGGCGATATTCAAGGCTGTCTAGACGAACTATTGTTGTTACTCGATCAGGTCAGCTTTGATAAAGAAAAAGATCAACTTTGGTTAACTGGAGATCTTGTTGCTCGTGGACCAAAATCTTTAGAAACTCTTCGCTTTGTAAAATCATTAGATAAATCCGCCGTGACCATTCTTGGCAATCATGATCTTCATCTGCTCGCGGTATCTCAAGGTATTTCACGCATAAAAGAAAAAGATAAAACGGCCCCTATTTTTACCGCGCCTGATAGTGAAGAATTACTTACTTGGCTACGCCATCAACCATTATTAGCGACTCACGCTCAGCATAATATTGTCATGACTCATGCTGGGATCTCTCCGCAGTGGAATATAGAAACTGCCACTGAATGCGCTCGTGAAATTGAATCTGTTTTAGTTTCTGACAAATGGGTATGGTTATTAGAAAACATGTATGAGAATCAACCTGATTTATGGCAAAGCGATCTTACTGGTATAAACCGTTATCGTTACATAATTAACGCGTTTACACGTATGCGTTTCTGTTACCCAGACGGACGTCTAGATATGGAATGCAAACAGCCACCACAAGAATTATCTTCAGACGATAAAGAAAAACTAATTCCGTGGTTTGATCTTAACTCTCGACGCCCTCTTTCTCACACTGTGATTTTTGGTCATTGGGCTGCATTGATGGGTTATGAAAACAATGGCGTAATAGCATTAGATACAGGCTGTGTCTGGGGGGAATATATGACGATGTATCGAGTCGATGATGGACAATATTTCACACAAAAGGCGATAAGCTAGAAACTATACGCTTCGCTAACTAGAGACTATAAAAGCAAAAGATAGACGGCTTCGCCTTGAGAGCGCTTCGCTATAAGACGCAACAAGTTGTTTGAGGGGTAAGAAGCTCAAAAGCGAGAGCTCCTGAAACCTGCTTTTCTCTTTGCTTTTATTCCTCAGGGCGCAGCCTCCTTAAGCGAAGCGCCCTTTAGAACGAAGTTCGTCCTACTCTTACCTTTCTAACACCACAAATTCCATATCGTACTGATTCTTTTCATCTTTCAAATACATCTCAGAATGCGTCTGGTTCCACCCCTCTCCCCAATCAGGGAATTGAGTATCTCCATCAATATCAGCATCAATAAAGGTAAGATAAAGAGTATCAGCATCAGGTAAACACGCTTTATAGATAGAGCCACCACCAATGATCATTAGTTCTTCAATATCGCCTGCTGCCGTTTTCGCATCATTGATTGAAGTAACACAAGTTACCCCCTCAATATTTAAATTCTCATCACGACTTAATACGATATTTAAACGACCCGGTAATGGACGACCAATGGATTCATAAGTTTTACGCCCCATTACGATTGGCTTCCCCATTGTCGATTTTTTAAACCACATAAAATCAGCGGGTAAATGCCATGGCATTGTATTATCAATACCAATAATTCGATTCTTCGCCATTGCCGCAATCATACTAACTTTCACTGAATTTCCTTCTCATTAATTTTATTTATACGATTGATTTTCTTCGATAAAAAAGCAAACCAGGCATCGCTAACCCAATCGCTAGTGCTGCAATCGTAAATAAGGTTTTAATTAAATTATCGATCATCAGAGCCCACAATTCAGGAGAGTATCCTAAGTGATTTATCTCAACAACCGCAATCATCGCCTTAAAAGCAAAAACACCGGGGATCATTGGAATTAATGCCGCGACAGTAAAAACTTTAGGGTGAGCTAAAAAACGATGTGACCAATGAACACCAATCATACCCACCACTGTTGCTGCACATAATGTAGCCCACTCTAATGGTGCGCCATAATGCATTAATAAAAATCGAGTTCCATGCCCAATGGCACCACCAATCGCACAATATTTTAATGCTTTCACTGGCACATTAAAAACTAAAGCAAAACCGATCGCGGGGATCATTGCAAAAAACATGTCATTCAATAAGGCGAGGAATAATTCAAAAATAGACTGCATAGTTATATTATCCATTAGTCAATCCACCCCCACACGCCGACTAAATTCATTGCACCTACAATGCCAATACTGGTCGCCAAAGTAAGTAAAGTCGCAAATGTCCAACGTGCAATACCCATATTAACGTAACCTTTCACCATATCAGCAACCGCGTTGATCAATGGAAAACCAGGAACGAGCATCAAAACAGAGGATGCCATGGCAAGAAAAGGCGTATTACCTATATGATAAATAACCGCTTGAGAAGAAATAAGCGTAGTAACAAAGGCTGTAATACCAAAGTTAAGTAAAGGATTGAAATGTCGGTGTCCGATTTCTTGACGAACAATCATGCCCAAAGAAGAGGCCAAAAATGTCATCATAAAAACAGGCCAATCTCCACCAGCTAAGCGACTAAAGCTCGCGCAAGACAATCCAATCATAACGACAACTAACCAACGATTGTAACGTTCAGGACTAATATTATTTAACTTATGAGTCGCTTCATGACGATCTAATAACCCTTTTTCGGACATAATGCATATCCGTTGTATTTCCGTTATTGCTCTCATATTAATACCGCGATCAGGCGCTCTTCTCGCCGTCGTCACGCAATGTTCATTTATTACTGTCGTTATTACCAACGAACTGGCTGATAATGATATTTCAACCTCATCAGCCCCAACTGCAATCCCTAACCGTCGGCTCACATCTGAAACTAAGCTGCTTTCAGCGCCATGCTGAAGTAACATTTGTCCTGCCTTAGCCACTAAACGTGATATTTCCCTTTGCTGTTCTTCCATTTGAATTCGCAATAAATAACTTAATATAAAATGATTCTAATCTTTTCTCTTCTTACTTTTAATGACTTAAATAAAAAAAACCGCAACAAGTGCGGTTTTTTATAATAATTGTCTTGATTAAGACTTAATCACGGGCATAGATAACGTGACCATCATCTTCTTCGTCATCCCAATCATCATCGTCGTCACCGTCTTCAGTAACCACGTTTTTACCAGACATTGCGTCTTTATGATAATCATCCCACATGAAGTCGACTTTAAGCGCCGCTTTTTCTTCATCTGTCATGATTTCTTTAGGTAACGTATCCATAAAGTCAGAAAGTTCATTACACACTTCTTGAGTACCTGTACGGCTTACCGCAGCAATTTTGAAGTGAGCGCCTTCCCAAGCTAATGCTTCAAGGATCTCTGCGATCTTCTCATCGGCTTCAGCTTCAAGTAAGAGATCCGTTTTGTTAAACAATAACCAACGAGGTTTTCCAGCTACTTTCTCACTGTATCGCTCTAACTCATCAATGATCGTTAGGGCATTTTGAACAGGATCACTGCCATCAATAGGAAGAATATCGATCACGTGAAGCAATACACGACAACGCTCAAGGTGCTTCAAGAAACGAACACCAAGACCGGCACCTTCAGCAGCACCTTCAATCAGACCAGGAATATCAGCAATAACAAAACTCTTATTACCACGAGCACGTACTACACCTAAACTAGGGATAAGCGTCGTAAACGGATAATCAGCTACTTTTGGTTTTGCTGCAGATACTGCACGAATAAACGTTGATTTACCCGCATTTGGCAAGCCAAGCATACCAACATCAGCAAGAAGAAGAAGCTCTAGACGAAGTTCACGAACTTCACCCTTTGTTCCCATTGTCTTTTGACGAGGAGCACGGTTAACTGATGATTTAAAACGAGTATTACCTAAACCATGCCAGCCGCCTTTAGCTACCATGATCTTCATACCGTGAGCCATTAGCTCTGCAACTTTCTCGCCAGTATCAATATCGATAGCTCGCGTACCAACAGGTACTTTCAATGTAATATCTTCACCACGTCGGCCAGTACTATTCGTACCACCACCATTTTTACCACGCTCAGCATCATAGAAACGGTTAAAACGGTAATCGATTAGGGTATTTAGGTTTTCATCAGCTTCTAGGTAAACATCACCACCATCGCCGCCATCGCCGCCATCAGGGCCGCCTTTAGCTACGAATTTTTCACGCCAAAAACTAACAGTACCGTTACCGCCGTCGCCTGCATCTACTTTAATTGTCGCTTCATCAACGAATTTCATTTTCTTCTCCGAGCTGTAGCGTAAATACTCTTGTCATTATTGGGTACGGTTGGCTTATTAACTGTAGACCAAAATGATATGGTGAGAGTGGATCGTCAATGATCTTTACGTTACGTAATATATCAATATAGTCACTAGGTAAGTATTCTAGCATTTAAACTCATTAGTTATACCAACCTAAAAGAAGTATAAACGACAAAATAGTTAACTGGTGACTATCCATAAATAAAAAGCCCCGCCAGGTGGCAGGGCTTTTAAAATTAGTTTTTAAAAACGATTATTCAGCGTCGATAGAAACGAATTTACGGTTTTTAGGACCTTTAACTTCAAACTTCACTTTACCTTCAGATAGAGCGAAAAGAGTATGGTCTTTACCGATGCCTACGTTAGTACCAGCGTGGAATTTAGTACCACGTTGACGAACGATGATGTTACCTGCAAGAACAGATTCGCCACCGAAACGCTTAACACCAAGACGTTTACTTTCTGAATCGCGGCCGTTACGAGTAGAACCGCCAGCTTTTTTATGTGCCATTTTTTATTCTCCTTAAATTAAGCGCTGATGCCAGTGATTCTGACTTCAGTGAACCATTGACGATGGCCCTGTTGCTTACGAGAATGCTTACGACGACGGAACTTAACGATTTTAACTTTATCGCCACGACCGTGCTGAACTACTTCCGCAGTTACTTTACCGCCAGCTACTAGAGGTGCACCAACAGTGATTTCTTCACCGTTAGCAATCATAAGAACGTTGTCGAAATCAACTGTTGCGCCAGTCTCAACGTCTAATTTTTCCAAGCGAAGAGTTTGACCTTCACTTACACGGTGTTGTTTACCACCAGATTGGAAAACAGCGTACATATTTTACTCCGCTACTTTCGCACTACCATATATTTTGTTTACTCAACAATTTAGGTGTGCGTTAAACTTGTCATCAATAGGGTCCGGATTCTACGCGAATGATTTCAATCTGACAACCCAAAAATGAAGAAAAATGATGAAAAGATCGCCGACATACTCAATAAGCAATAAGGAGGTAATTTTCGACTGTATTGCCTACCCTACTTTAGTGTATTATTTGTTTAATCACTTATTACATTTAAGCCTGACTTAGGCCCTAACCTTGCTGGAATAATAATGGATTTTAAAGCTATCCAAGCCCTCACGGCTGATGACATGGCAATCGTAAATGAAACCATCTTGGCACAACTAAATTCTGATGTTGCGCTTATCAACCAACTTGGTTTTTACATTGTAAGTGGAGGCGGTAAACGTCTGCGCCCAGTTCTTGCCATTTTATCTGCAAAAGCACTTGGATACGAAGGTAAAGACCACACAATGGCAGCCGCCTTTATTGAATTTATTCATACGGCAACATTACTTCATGATGATGTTGTTGATGAATCAGATATGCGTCGTGGTAAAGCCACTGCGAATGCTGAATTTGGTAATGCCGCTAGTGTACTTGTTGGTGACTTTATCTACACTCGTTCATTCCAAATGATGACGAGCTTAGGATCAATAAAGATCCTTAGCTTAATGAGTGAATCCGTCAATGTGATCGCAGAAGGTGAAGTGCTTCAATTAATGAACTGCAATGATCCTAATACAACTGAAGAAAGCTACATGCAAGTGATCTATTCTAAGACTGCACGTTTATTTGAAGCAGCGACGCAGATCGGCGCGATCCTAAATAATGCATCACCAGAAATAGAAACGGCTTTACAGAATTACGGTAAATATCTTGGTACCGCTTTTCAACTTATCGATGATGTCATGGATTACACCTCTGACGGCGAAGACATGGGTAAAAACGTTGGCGATGATCTCGCAGAAGGCAAACCAACACTTCCTTTATTACATGCCATGAACAACGGTAACGCTGAGCAAGCAGCAATGATCCGTCATGCTATAGAGCAAGGTAATGGACTGGATAAACTCGATCCTATTTTAGCCTGTATGAAAGAAGTGGGTTCACTAGAATATACAAAACAAAAAGCAGATGAAGAAGCGGACAAAGCAATCGCTGAACTTTCTATTATTCCAGAATCTGAATACAAAGAAGCATTAAAAGCACTTGCTCATCTTGCTGTTAAACGCAGCAAATAAGGCTTTTATATCAAGATAAAATAAAAGGGCTGATACTTTTAATAAGTATCAGCCCTTTTCTATTTAAAGATATCTACGTATGCATTAAGAATTTACTTAATAAATTCTTCGCCAATTTTAATATCCGCTTTTAACGTATCTAGCATGCTATCTAGTGCATCTTGTTCAAAAGTACTTAATTCGCCATAGTGTTGAATCTCTTCAACACCATTTTTACCAAGAAGAATTGGTTGCGCGAAGAAACGAGCGTGTTCACCATTGCCTTCAACATACGCACATTCTACAACCCCTTTCTCACCACTAAGCGCTTTTACTAGTGATAAACCAAAGCGACATGCCGCTTGGCCCATTGAAAGTGTCGCAGAACCGCCACCGGCTTTAGCTTCCACAACTTCCGTTCCTGCATTTTGAATGCGCGGTGTTAATGCTGCCACTTCTTCAGCGGTGAACTCAACACCCTCAACTTGTGAAAGCAGAGGAAGAATCGTAACACCAGAATGCCCACCAATAACAGGAACACGGATCTCTCCTGGATTTTTACCTTTTAACTCAGCGACAAACGTCTCTGAACGGATCACATCCAGTGTGGTTACGCCAAACAATTTATTTTTATCGTATACCCCTGCTTTTTTTAATACTTCAGCAGCAATTGCCACGGTTGTATTAACAGGGTTAGTAATAATACCAATGCATGCCTTTGGACAAGTCACTGCAATTTTTTCAGCCAATGACTTAACAATACCCGCATTAATATTGAAAAGATCTGAACGATCCATTCCTGGCTTACGAGCAACACCAGCAGAAATTAAAACAACATCAGCGCCTTCAAGTGCTGGTGTTGGATCTTCTCCGCAATACCCTTTAATTGAAACTGGTGTTGGGATATGACTAAGATCCGCAGCAACCCCAGGGGTTACTGGTGCAATATCATAAAGAGCAAGATCCGAGCCGGCTGGTAATCGATTCTTAAGAAGTAATGCTAATGCTTGTCCGATGCCTCCAGCGGCGCCAATAACAGCAACTTTCATGTTCGTTCTCCTTGAGGTAGTAGAGGTATATTTTTTTATTATTAATTTATTTTCAAACTAAAAGTGACGTTATAGCAAGCTCAAATGAAATTCAATGCTATTCGCTTCGCTTTGCGACCTTACGCAATGACATACGATCCGTGCTACAAATTCTCTATCTATTATATAAATATAACATCGGTAATTATTCACAAAAACGACGTTTTGATTTGCCGATAGTTAAATATTTATGCGAGAATAGTAAGAATTATTGCAAAAAGAATCAAAACAGCATGCGAAATAATGAAAAACAAGAACGACTAGTTAAAGAATTTAAATCGATTCTAAAAGCAGAGCGATTTGGTTCCCAAGGTGAAATTGTCGATGCCCTTCGTATATCAGGTTTTGACAATATCAATCAATCAAAAGTATCTCGAATGCTCACTAAGTTCGGGGCCGTACGCACACGTAATGCAAAAATGGAAATGGTCTACTGCCTACCAATAGAGTTAGGCGTTCCAACGGTTTCTAGTTCTCTACGTGAACTGGTTATGGACGTTGATTACAACAGTGCATTAGTGGTTATCCATACCGGCCCAGGTGCTGCTCAATTAATTGCTCGTTTATTAGATTCCCTAGGAAAAGCCGAAGGTATTTTAGGCGTAGTTGCTGGTGATGATACTATTTTTATCACTCCTACGCGTAACATCGAAATTAAAACGTTATTTGATTCAGTCTGTGACCTTTTTGAATACAGCATCTAAATAAACCCTCACAAAAGATCACCTTTAATTTATAAACGTGATCTTTAGCTCTCCTCTTTTTCTTCACTCCCCCTTAAATCTAGTCATTAGATTGTTAAATAAATACGCAATATAAACTGTCAAAGCTATCAATAGTTGTTTATTTCACACTTTTGATAGTTTTTAATTAACACAGTTTTAAAATACTCGCATTAGTTTGGTATCATTCGTACGCCATTTCTGTAACAGGAAATTTAAAACACTTTGAATATGAAGTGAATAAATAATGCGTCTTACTTTCTACGATCTAATATTAAGAACGATGAACAGTAAAGAAGCAACATAATAAGGAAGGGAATAACATGGCATTGAAAAACTTAATTAAAGTAAGTGCAGTTGCAGCAGCAATGCTTGGTGCTGGCATGGGAACCGCAAGCGCTCAAGAATTTATTACAATTGGTACTGGTTCTGTCACCGGTGTTTACTACCCAACGGGTGGTGCTATTTGTAAGTTAGTGAATAAAGATCGTAAAGAGCATAATGTTCGTTGTTCTGTTGAGTCCACTGGTGGTTCAATTTATAACGTAAATACTATCCGTTCTGGTGAACTTGATTTTGGTATCGTGCAATCAGATTGGCAATACCATGGCTATAACGGCACAAGTAAATTTGAAACTCAAGGTCCTTACAAGAAACTACGTGCAATGTTCTCTCTTCATACAGAACCTTTTAACATCATTGCTCGTTCTGATTCAGGTATCAACGACGTTTCTGATTTAGCAGGAAAACGCGTTAACATTGGTAATCCAGGCTCTGGTGACCGTGCAACAATGGGTGTTGTGATGGATGCAATGGGCTGGACAAACGACAGCTTTAAACTTGCATCGGAACTAAAAGGATCTGAGCGTTCACAAGCACTTTGTGATAATAAAATTGATGCCTTCATCTACATGGTTGGTCATCCAAATGGCTCAATCAAAGAAGCAACAACATCGTGTGATGCTAAATTAGTTCCTGCTACTGGTCCTAAGATCGATAAGATTGTTGCAGATAACCCTTATTACGCTTACACAACCGTTCCTGCTGGCATGTACCGCGGAACAGAAGGCGATGTAAATAGCTTTGGTGTTGCAGCTACGATGGTTACGACATCAGACGTATCAGATGAAGTCGCTTACAGTGTTGCAAAAGCTGTATTTGAAAACTTTAATACCTTCAAGCGTCTTCACCCTGCGTTTGCTACGCTGAAAAAAGAAGACATGGTTAAAGCGGGGATTTCTATTCCATTGCATCCTGGTGCGGTGAAATATTACAAAGAAGTTGGTCTACTAAAATAGTTCCCTTCTATACAACTCAACGTTAATTAAAAAACTGGGTTGTCTAAATCAAAGAGGCTAAATAGTCTCTTTGATTCTTCGCAACACCATCTGATCTTTTTACATAACGGACAATAATCAATAATAAAACGGATTTGAAGATCATCTCTTTTTAGCCTATACATTGGCTTATATTCAACAATCTAATACTTAATGATTAAGTGTTAGCTTCGACCATCACTAAGGAAAAGTACATGACGCAGTCGTCTAATACGTCACAAGATGTGCAAGAAATGGTGGCCCAATCAGATACTGGTGCTCGTTCACCTGAAGGATTATCTGGCCGAATTTTATGGTTTGTTCCACTATGTTGGTCTTTATTCCAACTTTGGTATGCCTCCCCTTTACCGTTTATTTTCAATTTCGGCATACTGAATGATACTGAAGCTCGATCGGTGCATTTAGCCTTCGCCATCTTTTTAGCTTTTACTGCTTACCCTGCACTTAAAAACTCACCAAGAGATCGTATTCCCGTTATCGATTGGATACTTGCTTTTGCTGGTAGTTTTTCTGCCGCTTATATCTATATTTTTTATACTCAGCTCGCAGAACGTTCAGGGGCACCAACAACACCAGATATCATCGCCTCAGTCGTGGGTATGGTCTTATTATTAGAAGCAACTCGACGCGCTTTAGGCCCTCCATTAATGGTCGTGGCTGCCGTCTTCTTGCTTTACACTTTTGCTGGCCCACACATGCCTGATGTTATCGCGCATAAGGGAGCCAGTTTAAATAAAGCCATGTCACATTTATGGCTAACCACTGAGGGAGTCTTTGGTGTTGCCTTAGGTGTCTCAACCTCTTTTGTTTTTTTATTTGTACTCTTTGGTGCCATGCTAGAAAAAGCCGGAGCGGGTGCTTACTTCATTAAAGTTGCCTTTTCTCTGTTAGGTCATATGAAAGGAGGCCCAGCAAAAGCGGCCGTTGTGGCTTCAGGTTTATCAGGCCTTGTTTCTGGCTCATCGATTGCAAACGTCGTAACAACAGGTACTTTTACCATTCCATTAATGAAACGAGTCGGTTTCTCTGGTGAAAAAGCCGGTGCCGTCGAAGTTGCCGCCTCTACCAATGGGCAGTTAACGCCACCAATCATGGGTGCAGCCGCCTTTTTAATGGTTGAATATGTTGGTATTTCTTATGTTGAGGTTATTAAAGCCGCTTTATTGCCTGCTTTAATTTCTTATATTGCTCTTCTTTATATTGTTCATCTTGAAGCCTGTAAAGCAGGTATGAAAGGCTTACCTCGCCGCCATACACCAACCTTAGTTCATAGCCTATTATCCTTTACTGGTACGATTCTTGGCCTTTGTGTGCTTAGTGCTGCTGTTTATTATGGTATCGGTTGGACTAAAGATGTCTTTGGTGACGCCGCAACCCCTATTGTTACCGTTGCACTGCTACTTTCTTATGTCGGATTAACTAGCATCTCTGCTAAATACCAAGAACATGCGATGATGGCGATTGACGAAGAACTAACTGAAGTACCCGATCCAGGACCAACCATCAAGTCCGGTCTTCATTTCTTATTACCGATTGTCGTTCTCGTTTGGTGTTTAACGGTTGAACGCTTCTCGCCGGGTTTGTCTGCTTTCTGGGCATCCGTGTTTATGATATTCATTCTCCTGACTCAACGCCCATTAATTGGTTTCTTTACTAAAGAAGGCACACTTGTTAATCAAATAAAACAAGGGGTTGATGATCTGCTCGAAAGCTTAGTGTCTGGTGCCAGAAACATGATTGGTATTGGCGTTGCAACGGCGGCGGCAGGTATTGTCGTTGGTGTGGTTACCTTAACGGGCATTGGTCTTGTTATGACGGATTTTGTTGAATTTATCTCGGGTGGCAGCATTATTCTTATGTTGTTATTTACCGCGGTAATCAGCTTAATTTTAGGCATGGGGCTACCAACGACAGCAAACTACATTGTCGTATCAACCTTAATGGCTCCCGTTATCGTAACGCTAGGAGCCGCTCACGGATTAATTATTCCATTAATAGCAGTGCATTTATTTGTGTTCTATTTTGGTATTTTAGCCGATGACACGCCCCCCGTGGGTCTCGCCGCTTTTGCCGCTGCTGCCATAGCAAAATCGGATCCAATCCGTACTGGTATCCAAGGGTTCACTTACGATATTCGTACCGCTATATTGCCTTTCATGTTTGTCTTTAATACCCAATTACTATTAATGGGCATTGATTCTTGGTGGCATTTAGCATTAACCATTATTTCCTCCATCATCGCAATGTTAACTTTTTCCGCTGCGACACAAGGTTGGTGGTTTACGAAAACAAAATGGTGGGAAGTTGTTTTACTATTACTCATCACTTTCTCACTATTTCGTCCTGGTTTTTGGTGGGATCAAATCTATCCAGCCAAAGATTATTACCAAGGTATTGAGATCGCTCAACTTGCAGAAGAGTTAAATGTGGGACAATCACTCACCTTAGAAGTCTCTGGAGAAAATCTAGAAGGTAATATCGTAAGTAAAACGGTACGTTTACCTTTTGACGATCGAGCGGTAACTGGTGAAGAACGCGTAAGCTCTATGGGGCTAATGCTGTCTAAAGTCGATAATAAAATGATCGTCGACATGGTCGAATTCGGCAGTCCAGCGGAAGCTTCAGGAATAGATTTTGATTGGGAAATAACGAATGTGGTTCTTGATGCAGAGCGTCCACTAAAAGAATGGGTATTTATTCCAACTCTTCTTCTACTGTTTGCACTGGGCTTTAATCAGCGTCGCCGAGCGAAAAAGGAAAACTTGGCCGCATAAATTAATGAATGGAATCTAAGGGGAGAATAACTCCCCTAATTAGGTAATAAAAATTATGTATAAACAAATTTTGGTTCCAGTAGATTTAAACGATAAAGGCTTTGCTGATAAAGCGGTTGAAATGGCAGTTTGGCACGCAAAACACTCTAATGCTGAATTACATTTGCTTAACGTATTACCGGGGATCCATATGTCGATGGTATCGACCTATTTTCCTAAAGGTGCAGCGAAACAAATGAAAGAAGATGTATCAAAACAGTTAAATGAATTTGCGGCTAAATTTGTGGATGATGATGTGGTATACAGAGTGCATGTTGCCGAAGGGAAACCTTATGTCACTATTTTAGATTATGCTGAACGTTTAGGTGCCGATTTGATTGTGATGCCAAGCCATAAACGATCTAAAATTGATAAAGTTATGCTGGGTTCTGTGGCGAGTAAAGTTGTCGAAAACTCACCAATTAACGTGATGGTTGTCAAACCTCAAGGTTAATCTCCCCTATTTGATACAAAAAAGGAGCCTTTCGGCTCCTTTTTTTATTTTTAAATTCAACTATTGCTTAGGCAGTGTTTTGTAATCCGGTCTTACTGGAGCAATATCCATGGCATCTAGAACACCGGCTTTTGCTTCTGGATAAAACTCACAAGGAGCAAATAAACTGATGAATTTATCGGTCTCTGGATGATAAAAACTCAGTTCGGCAGAGTGTAATTGTAATCGGTCTGAGAACGCTAGAGCCTCTTTAGACGCGTAAAACTCATCGCCAACAATCTCATGCCCTTCTTCCATCATATGCACTCGTAGTTGATGAGAGCGTCCTGTAATAGGAAGTAAACGAACCAATGTCGTTTTCTCTTCAACTTGAATCACTTCATAACCCGTTTGTGACGATTTTCCGTGTTCATAGCAGACTTTCTGTCGTGGTCGATTTGGCCAATCACAAATCAAGGGTAAATCAATCTGCCCTTCAACCTTCTCAACATTCCCCCATACCCGTGCATAATACACTTTATGAGTTAACCGATATTGAAACTGCTTTTTAATGTGTCTTTCTGCTTCTTTATAAAGCGCAAATATCATTAACCCCGATGTCGACATATCCAAACGATGTACAAGTTGAGCATCAGGAAACTCAGCAACAACACGCGACCAAACACTGTCATAGTGCTCCGGTGCTCGGCCAGGGTTAGACAGTAACCCCGCCGGTTTATTCACCGCAAGAATCGCTTCATCTTGATAGACAATATCAAGCGGTTCCATTGGTGGATTATACTCAAGCATTGCCATGATTAGTTATGGCTCACAACAATCAAACGCAATGAATCAAGCTGTACCTGTGCTTTTCCAATATACGCAGAAAGTTCACTCATTTGAGTTTCGATCTGAGTTAACTCTTCATCTCGTATGTTTGGATTTACGGCCTTTAATGCTTGTAAACGATCTAATTCCGCATTTAACGCCGTTTTCATCTCAGCATTCGCATCAACACGAACGGCTTCAATTCGGTCTTCAATACTAACTTCTGCCGTATCAATCAATGCATGAATTTCTTTTTGCACTGAATTCACTAATTTACTCGCCATATGACGATTAACAGGACTTAGCTGACGGTTGAAGCTTTCAAATTCAACTTGAGCAGAAAGATCATTACCTTTACTGTCCATCATCAAACGAATAGGCGTCTTCGGTAAGAATCGTCCTATGCCACTTTTCTTAGGCGCTTGTGCATCTACCACATAAATCAATTCAAGCAATAGAGTACCCGCTGGTAAGGCTTTATTTTTCAATAAAGACACTGCAGTTGCACCTACGCCTTCAGTCAGAACTAAATCAATACCCCCTTGGATCATTGGGTGTTCCCAGCTGATCAAGTTCATGTCTTCACGAGAAAGAGCCGTTTTACGATCAAACGTAATCGTACAGCCTTCATAAGGAAGACCGGGGTAACTTGATACCAACATATTTTCAGCTGGCGTAACAACAATGGCGTTTTCACCTTTGTCGTCTTGATTCAAACCAATCGTATCGAACAGGTTCAAAGCAAAATTAACCAAATGTATGTCACCGTCTGTCGCAGCAATTTTCTCTGCAAGTTCTTTCGCTTTATTGCCACCGTTTGAATGCACTTCTAACAAACGATCTCGACCTTGCTCTAACTGCGCTTTTAATTCTTTGTTTAGTGCCGCGGATTCTTCGATCAGTGGCTCTAATCCATCTGATTTACCCGTAGCCAAAATCGCAATGATCGTATCAGAGAATTTTTCATACACAGCGCGACCTGTTGGGCACGTTTCACCAAAAGCATTCAACCCTTCGTCAAACCAACGCGCTAATAATTCTTGAGATGTACCTTGCAAATAAGGAACATGAATATCAATATCACGCTTTTGACCAATACGATCCAAACGACCAATACGTTGCTCAAGTAAGTCAGGATTGAAAGGTAAATCAAACATCACTAATTGATTAGCAAACTGGAAGTTACGTCCTTCTGAACCGATTTCAGAACAGATAAGAACCTGAGCGCCACCTTCTTCTTGTGCAAAGTAAGCCGCGGCTTTATCTCGCTCAATAATCGACATCCCTTCATGGAAAACAGTACCACGAATACCCTCACGTTCACGTAACGCTTGCTCTAGTTGCAACGCCGTTGAAGCTCGAGAAGCGATGATTAATACTTTCTCGTTACGGTTTTCTTTCAGTAATTCAAGCAACCAGTTAACGCGAGGATCAAACTGCCACCACGTTGCACTATCGCCTTCAAATTCTTGGAAGATCTCTTCTGGATACAACATTTTCATTGCACGAGCTTCATTACTCATGCGACCACCCATCATTGTCGCTACACGCATAGAGGTTGCGTATTGTGGTGGTAACGCCATTGGCATTAAATTGAGATTACGTTGTGGGAACCCTTTAATTGCCGCACGTGTATTACGGAATAGCACACGACCAGTACCATGACGGTCCATTAAGTTATCGACTAATTCTTGACGTATTTGGCTTTGCTGTTCTTTAGAACCATCAGATTCAATAATTCTAAACAATGGCTCCACGTCTTGCTCTGAAAGCAATTCAGCAATACGATTCTTCGCGTCGTTTGATAATTTATCGCCACTCATCAACGCGGTAACCGCATCAGCAACTGGCTGATATTGGCGCTCTTCTTCAACAAACGCATCGTAATCATAGAAACGATCTGGATCTAATAGACGCAGACGAGCAAAGTGACTTTCGTGACCTAATTGTTCAGGTGTTGCCGTTAGCAGCAAAACACCCGCCGTTTCTTCTGCAATCGCTTCAATAACTTGATATTCACGGCTTGGTTTTGTTTGGTTCCATTCAAGGTGATGCGCTTCATCAACAACAAGAAGATCCCAATCGGCTTCAACCACTTGCTCAAAACGACGCTTACTTCTGCGAATAAAATCCAATGAACACAACACTAATTGCGCGGTATCGAATGGATTTTCAGAATCCGCATACGACTCAATACAACGCTCTTCATCAAAAATAGAAAAATGAAGATTAAAACGACGCATCATTTCAACAAGCCATTGATGTTGTAGTGTTTCAGGAACAACGATCAATACACGCTCAGCACGACCAGAAAGCACTTGCTGATGAATAATCATACCCGCTTCAATCGTTTTACCTAAACCGACTTCATCAGCCAATAAAACACGAGGGGCATAACGACGCCCTACTTCATGAGCAATGAATAACTGATGTGGGATCAAACCTGCACGCATACCACATAAACCACGCATTGGGTTTTTATGTTGCTCATACTGGTTTTGAAGTGCACGAAAACGCAATGCAAAACGATCCATACGATCAATTTGGCCTGCAAATAACTTATCTTGAGGTTTATTAAAACGGATCTGATGACTTAATAACGTTTCACGAAGAACAACGTTCACTTCATCCGTATCTGTACGAGTTCCGATGTACGTTAATAGTCCACCGTCTTCAATAACATCTTCGACTTCAAGTGACCAACCTTCGTGACTTTCAATTGTATCGCCCTTATTGAACGTCACTCGAGTAATAGGTGCATCATGTTTTGCGTATAAACGATTTTCTTCTGATGCGGCAAAAAGGACAGAGACGGTTCTATCGTCAACAGCAACCACTGTTCCTAAACCCAAATCACTTTCTGTATCACTAATCCAACGTTGGCCCAAAGCAAATGACATAGTGGTAACGCACCTCAAAATTAATTAATTTATTTTATATAGAGTGAGAATTTCATGATGAACCGAGAATAGACAACCGTAAATGGCGAGGTTCAAAAGGGCGCTAATGTTACTGTATGACAGCACTTAGGTCACGCCTATTTATCATAAAAGTGAGTGTAGTTGATTATACTAAACTTGAGTCGAAAAAGTTTACTTAACCGCTTGTAAATATCGGGTTAATTCAGGGGGAGTATCTTGTGTCATTATCTCTGACATTTTGCCATAACTGAGTATTTTATGATGACAAACAAAGGCATAACCTGACGCTAATTCCTTCGCATCTTGTAAGCTATGAGTAACCATTAATACCGTAAGCTGTTGAGTTTTAATCAAGGTTCTGATTAATACGATCATCTCTTCTCGTAACATAGGATCAAGTGCCGAAAACGGCTCATCTAATAACAACACAGGTTTGTTATGGACCAAACAACGAGCTAACGCGACACGCTGCTTTTGGCCTCCAGAAAGTTGCTCAGGTAAACGCAGTAATAGTTCGTCAACACCAACCTGTTGAGCCGCATAAATAACGCGTTCTTTTTCTTCATCATTGAGACGAAGATTCGCTTTAATTCCCAATCCAATATTGTCCGCTATCGATAAATGCGCAAACAAATTATGCTCTTGAAATAACATAGACAAAGGGCGCTGATGAGGCGCAAGGGAAAGAACAGAATGGCCGTTAATGGCAATATCACCCAATTCTGGATTAATGAACCCAGCCAATAAGCTAAGCAGTGTACTTTTCCCTGCACCACTAGGCCCAAGAATAGCAACGACTTCACCTTGTTTAACTGACATATCAAACTCAAAAATCTCAGAATGATAGCGATATTTTACATTAGAAAAAGTCAGCATTACACATTCTCTCTTTGTAGATTCTTTGATGAAAAAAGCCATTCAACCGTACTAAACACACCCACACTTAATAAGAGTAAACAAAGTGAAACCACCGCAGCCGCTTCCATTTGATAACTGCCTAATAATTGAAATAAATATAGCGGCAATGTCCTAAAATCCTGACTACCAAAAAGCGCTATCGCACTTAAATCACCCATTGATAAAATAAAAGCAATGGCAAAGGCATGAGCCATCGGTTTTCTTAACCCTCTCCACTCAATTAAGCGAAAACGAGTAAAACCATTAAGTCCTAAACTCGCACACAATAACTGATATTGCTGTGCCATATGCAATAAAGGTTGAGCAAGCGTCTTTATGACGTATGGAAGCGCCATAAGTGCATTGACTAAAATGACGATCCAAATAGCCATACTAAATACATCAGTGATGTTTTTAAGCAACAAAAACAACCCCGTGCTAATAACCAATCCTGGGGTAACTAAAATCATAGTACCAATTAAATCTAATTTATCCGCCAAAAAACGCTGATGATTAAGCCTTAACGCTCGGGTGGTATGAAGCAATAAAACCCCAAAAACCATCGCTAATAGCGCCGCACAGAAAGCAACAATGAATGAATTAGCGAATGCTGACCAAAAAGCACTAGAGGTCATCACCGTAATAACTTCAGAATTTATCCCACTAATAACAACCATGAGTAATGGAGGTAAAATAAACAGAGTAAGTAATATAATCCACCCTTTATCCCACAACTTTTGTCTCTTTGAGTCTTGATAGATAATGGGCTTACCTAGCGTTGCACTGTCAACGGCAATCGACGTAGAAAACCGTTGAATACACAGCGATAATCCTGCGCATAACAACATTTGCCATAACGCTAAAATAGCGCCGGCCTGTAAATCAAAATCAAATTTAATGGCTTGGTAAATAGCAAGTTCAATCGTGGTTGATTTTGGTCCTCCACCTAATGCCATTACGGTTGCAAAACTGGTAAAGCAAAGCATGAACACCAAGCCTGCAACATGCGGAAATTGTTGTTTTACTCTTGGCCATGCAACAACGTTAAATTTATTCCATCCAGTCAATCCTAGATGAGCAGAAAGCTGATGTTGCTCCATCGGTATACTGTCTAATGATTGTAAAAACAAACGAGTTGCAAAAGGATAATTAAAGAACACATGCGCGAGTAAAATGCCATTTAATCCATAAATAGAAAACGGCAATTTACCACCAAAAAATGCAAACACCTTAGCTAAGAGACCGCTGTTTCCATAAATAGCAAGTAAACCAAAAACCCCTACTAACACAGGTAAAACCAAGGTCGTCGCACACAACTTTAATAACAGACCGCGTCCTAAAAAAGAGCGACGAGATAGTGCATATGCTGTCGGAACCGCAAGTACCACACTAAACAACGTAGACAGGGTTGCTTGATAAAAACTAAATTTGGTTATATGAATATAATAAGGATCGGACCAAATTAAACTGACATTGATACTGGGTGACGCGATTAATAATGCACCAATAGCTCCGCCAACAAAAATAACAATCACAGTAGCGATCATATAGCCGATATAGGGAATAGAATTTAAGGGATTCGTTTTCATGATGTTATCTATCTGTCCCAAAAAGAAACGTACGTATTATACGTCTCTTTTCAGTGCATCGATTAAAAGATTAATGCGTGTTGCCATTCGCGAATCCACAACTTTCTTTGCTTCGCAATCTCCGCAGAACTAAATGACAACGCTTTAGTCGGAACCTTAAGGTCTTCAAACCCTTTAGGTAACGTAATATTAGTCACTGGATACATCCAATTTCCCGTTGGCATCGCTGATTGAAATTCCTTACTAAGAATAAAAGCTAAGAACTCATCAGCTAACGCATTATGTTGCGTATTTTTTACTTTCGCCGCCACTTCCACTTGCATGTAATGACCTTCTGAAAAATTAGCCGCTGCAAATCGATCGTCTTTTTCAGCAAGTGAATGGTATGCTGGAGACGTCGTATAAGACAAAACAAGATCAGATTCACCCTCTAAAAACATACTGTAAGCTTCTGACCAGCCTTTCGTGACGGTGACGGTTTTCTTTGCAAGTTGTTTCCATGCTTGAGCAACATCATCTCCATACACCGATTTCATCCATAACAATAAACCTTGGCCCGGTGTAGAGGTTCTTGGATCTTGATAAATAACGGTTAAATCATCTCGTTGTTCTACTAATTCTTTTAGACTCTTAGGTGGGTTCTTTACTTTTTCTTTGTTATATACGAAAGCAAAATAACCATAATCATAAGGAACAAAGGTCTTATCATTCCAACCATTAGGTATTGTCACTGAGTCCGTATTTACATTATGTTCAGCCAGTAAACCCGTTACTTTCGCCTCTGCCATTAAATTATTATCGAGCCCTAAAACAATGTCCGCTTTTGAATTACTGCCTTCTAAACGAAGACGATTCAAAATAGAAACGCCATCATCCAAAGCGACAAGATCAAGATTGCAGCCACACTGTTTTTCAAAAGCCGCTTTAATTGTTGGACCAGGGCCCCAATCAGCAGCAAAAGAATCATAAGTATAGACTGTTAGCGTTTCAGAAGCAGAAGCAGAAAAAGAAGAGAGAGAACTAACAGCTAAAGCGATAGGTAGTGTTTTAAGTAGAGGGGATATATAACGTGTTTTCATTATGCGCTCTTTGTCCTTTTGAGCGACACAGGGTTAAGTTGATATACTCGATGAGAATGTCATCTCAATCCCTACGTCAGCATTATCTGATTCAGGTAGTACGGGTTTAAGTAAGCATTATCCAATGTTTACTAATCTCAGCTAGTCGCTCCCCGATGAGAGGCCATATTGTATGTGTGAATGCATTAATGAGCCAGAGGTTTATTAACTCTTCTGACGCTGATCATAACCCCATCGAGGAACAAGTCCTTGTTCTACACCTAGGTGATCCAATATACGAGCGACCATAAAATCGATTAAATCTTCAATCGATTTTGGTTGATGATAAAATCCAGGTGCAGCAGGCATTATCGTTGTCCCCATTTGAGATAGCTTCAACATGTTTTCTAAATGCAATGTAGAAAATGGCGTTTCTCTAACCACCATAATTAACTGACCGCGCTCTTTTAATACCACATCAGCAGCCCGTTCAATCAAATTATCTGAAATACCATGAGCAATAGAAGCAACGCTCCCTGCAGAGCATGGGCATACCACCATTTGTTTTGGTGCTGCCGACCCAGAAGCCACTGGAGAAAACCAATCTTCTTTACCGCACACAATTAACTTATCGGCATCACAACCTAAGTGTTCAACTAAGACCGCTTTCATTGCATCAGGACCACTTGGCAATTTTAAATTATGCTCGGTTGCCATCACAACTCTTGCTGCAGATGAGATAAGAAAATAAACTTGATAATCAGCAGCCAACAAACACTCCAATAGACGTAATCCATAAGGGGCACCAGAGGCACCAGTCATTGCTAAGGTGATTGTTTTCTGTTTTTTATACATCCTAAATAGCCTTTTGCTCTAATGCTGATAGTAATTTACCGTGAATGCCTTCAAAGCCGCCATTACTCATGACTAGAATTTGATCACCTTCTTTTGCTTCAGCCACAATCATATCAACAAAAGCGTTAATCTCATGATGAGTATAGGCGGGTTGAACACATTGTTTAGCGACATCATCAACGGACCAAGAAATATTATCAGGTTGGAAAAGATACACCGAATCTGCGGCATGAAGCGAACCGGCTAAGGTGTCTTTATGAACCCCTAGTTTCATCGTACTAGAGCGAGGTTCTAATACTGCGATAATTTTATTATCACCCACTTTATTACGTAAACCGCTTAACGTTAGATCAATTGCAGTAGGGTGATGAGCAAAATCGTCATATACCGTGACCCCATTAACCTCACCTTTAAACTCTAATCGACGCTTAGTATTGATAAAGGAGCCCAATGCTTCACAAGCTAAATCTGGGGTAACGCCTACATGGCGAGCCGAAGCTACGACCATAAGAGCATTACTTACATTATGATCACCGACTAAATTCCAGTTTACCTGCCCAACATTTTCATCATTGAAATAAACGTCAAATTGGCTGCCGTCTTTCTTAAGTTTACTCGCTTTCCATTCTCCTTCTTCACCCGTAAATTCAATCTCACTCCAACATCCTTGCTCTAGTACTTCAGCTAAGGGTTTATCTTGTTTAGGGGCAAAAATACGACCACTACTAGGCACCGTTCTTATAAGATGATGGAACTGACGTTGAATTGCAGCAAGATCATCAAAAATATCAGCATGATCAAATTCCAGATTATTTAATACTAACGTTCGTGGACGGTAATGAACAAACTTAGAACGCTTGTCAAAAAAAGCACTGTCATATTCATCGGCTTCAACCACAAAAAACATGCTTTCACCTAATCGTGCCGATTCCCCAAAGTTACCAAGTACACCACCGACGAGAAAACCAGGTTTATATCCACACTCTTCTAAGACCCAGGCTAGCATGCTTGATGTCGTCGTCTTACCATGAGTTCCTGCAACAGCCAGTACCCAGCGATCTTGTAATAGGAACTCTTGCAACCATTGAGGTCCTGAAGTGTATTTTAAATTTTTATCTAAAACATACTCCACACATGGGTTACCACGACTCATCGCATTCCCAATGACAACAAGGTCTGGCGCAGGATCTAACTGACTAGGATCAAAGCCTTCAATGATCTCAATACCTTGAGATTCTAATAACGTACTCATTGGAGGATAAACGTTCGCATCACTACCTGTAACCTTATGTCCAAGTTGACGAGCTAAAGTTGCGGCTCCTCCCATGAAGGTGCCACAGATGCCAAGGATATGAATATGCATAATAAAAACCGTCTTATATTAAATTAAGTGAGTAATCCCGTTATCGAGTTACTTCAATACTCTTAAAAAGTTCTGTGCTATAGAATGAATTACAGTAAACAGTAACACAACCATTATAAAGATAAATTGCACTCGTTTTATATTGGATTATAAATTGTAACTGACCCCATCCACCGTTGATATCTAATAACATGAGAATAAAAGGAATAACCCATGTCAGAAATAAGAACTTTAGGTGAGTTTATCGTCGCTAAACAGCACGATTTCCCTCATGCAAGTGGAGAGTTGTCATCATTAATCGGTTCCATTAAATTGGCAGCAAAAATAGTAAACCGAGAAATAAATAAAGCAGGGCTGGTTGATATTACAGGGGCTTCTGGTGATGAAAATATTCAAGGTGAACAACAACAAAAATTAGATATCTACGCCAATGATAAATTTAAAGCCGCATTAGAGAATCGAGACCAAGTGTGTGGCGTCGCAAGTGAAGAGGAAGATGAAGCAGTTGCGTTTAATAAGGAACTGAATAAAAACGCAAAGTATGTCGTGTTAATGGATCCATTGGATGGTTCTTCAAATATCGATGTTAATGTTTCTGTCGGTACTATTTTCTCCATTTATCGTCGTATTTCACCAATTGGCTCACCGGCAACCGAAGAAGATTTTCTACAGCCAGGAAATAAACAAGTTGCTGCTGGTTATATTATTTATGGTTCTTCTACCATGCTGGTTTATACCACAGGGAACGGCGTTCACGGCTTTACTTACGATCCATCTCTTGGTGTCTTCTGTTTATCTCATGAAGACATGAAAATCCCACAAGATGGTAATATATACTCCATTAATGAAGGGAATTACATACGTTTCCCTGAAGGAGTGAAGCAATATTTAAAATATTGCCAAGAAATAAAACCTGCGGAAAATCGCCCATATACATCACGTTATATCGGGTCTCTCGTTGCTGATTTCCATCGTAATCTATTAAAGGGAGGGATTTATCTGTACCCAAGTACTCAAGCTTACCCAAATGGAAAATTAAGATTACTTTATGAATGTAATCCAATGGCAATGTTAATTGAAGAGGCGGGAGGAAAAGCGACAAGTGGAGAAGAGCGGATCTTAGATATTACTCCGACCGAATTACATCAACGTGTACCTTTCTTTGTTGGTTCAATCAATATGGTCGATAAAGTACAAAATTTTCTTGATGAATGGCAAGATTAACAATATTTAGATACAAAAAAACCGAGTCCTAAGACTCGGTTTTTTATTGAAACTACTTACTAATTACTCAGCTGCAGCTTCTACTTCTGGGCGATCTACAAGCTCAATGTATGCCATTGGAGCTTTATCACCTGTACGGAAACCGCACTTCAGAATACGAGTATAACCACCAGCACGTTGTGCAAAGCGTGGACCTAACTCGGTAAATAGTTTTGCTACAACTTCGTTATCACGAGTGCGAGCAAATGCTAGACGACGGTTAGCAACACTGTCTGTCTTAGCTAATGTAATCAAAGGCTCAACTACACGGCGAAGCTCTTTTGCTTTTGGTACAGTCGTCTTGATAATCTCGTGACGAACCAAAGAGCAAGCCATATTGCTAAACATAGCTTTACGGTGGCTGCTGTTGCGGTTGAGTTGACGACCACTCTTACGATGGCGCATGACCTAATCCTTCTAACTAGATAATTAGTGAACTGATTAATCTTCAGCGATAGACGCTGGTGGCCAGTTCTCTAGGCGCATGCCTAAAGAAAGACCACGTGAAGCTAGAACATCTTTAATTTCAGTTAAAGATTTCTTACCAAGGTTTGGAGTTTTAAGTAACTCAACCTCAGTGCGCTGCACCAGATCACCAATGTAGTGAATCGCTTCTGCTTTCAAACAGTTAGCAGAGCGAACCGTTAGTTCAAGATCGTCTACAGGACGCAGTAGGATCGGATCGAACTCTGGCTTTTCTTCTTTTTCTTCAGGAACTCGTACATCACGAAGATCTACAAATGCATCCAATTGTTCAGCTAAAATTGTAGCTGCACGACGGATAGCTTCCTCAGGATCAAGCGTACCATTCGTTTCCATATCGATAACGAGTTTGTCTAAGTCAGTACGTTGCTCTACACGTGCCGCTTCAACCGCATAAGATATTTTATCTACTGGGCTATAAGTTGCATCGACAAGCAAACGACCGATTGGACGCTCATCTTCTTCAGTATGGATACGAGCTGTTGACGGTACATAGCCGCGACCACGCTCTACCTTGATTCTCATGCTGATTTCAGCATTGTCATCAGTTAAGTGGCAGATTACATGCTCTGGGTTCGCAATCTCAACATCACCATCATGGGTGATGTCACCTGCAACAACAGGGCCTGCACCAGACTTGTTAAGAGTAATGATAACTTCATCTTTACCCTCAACCTTAACGGCCAGGCCTTTAAGGTTTAGAAGGATTTCAAGGATATCTTCCTGAACACCTTCTTTGGTGCTGTACTCATGTAATACGCCTTCGATTTCTACTTCAGTTACGGCACAACCCGGCATTGAAGATAGTAAAATACGACGTAGAGCGTTACCTAGAGTATGGCCGAAACCACGCTCTAATGGCTCAAGAGTTACTTTTGCGTGAGTCAGGCTAACTTGTTCAATGTCAACTAGACGCGGCTTTAGAAATTCTGTTACAGAACCCTGCATTGTGTCCTCTCTTTATTTAAACTTTACTTAGAGTAAAGCTCGACGATCAAGTGTTCGTTGATGTCGGCAGACAAATCAGAACGTTCAGGAAGACGCTTAAACGTACCTTCCATTTTGCCAGCATCTACTTCAATCCAAGTTGGCTTTTCGCGTTGTTCAGCAACTTCTAGAGCAGCTTTAATACGTGATTGCAGTTTAGCTTTTTCACGAATTGAAACAACATCGTTAGCCGAAACTTTGAAAGAAGGAACGTTAACTACTTTACCATTAACTAGAATAGACTTATGACTAACTAGTTGACGAGATTCAGCACGTGTAGAACCAAAACCCATACGGTAAACTACGTTATCTAGACGACCTTCAAGAAGTTGAAGTAGGTTTTCACCTGTGTTGCCTTTAATACGAGCAGCATCTTTGTAGTAGTTACGGAATTGTTTTTCTAGTACGCCATACATACGACGAACTTTTTGCTTCTCACGAAGCTGAACGCCATACTCAGATAGACGACCGCGACGAGCGCCGTGTACACCTGGAGCGTTATCGATCTTACACTTGGTATCGATCGCACGTACGCCTGATTTAAGGAATAAATCAGTGCCTTCGCGACGGCTAAGCTTCAGCTTAGGACCCAAATATCTTGCCATGTTCTTTCTCCAATATTCCTAGAAACGAAACTTAAACGCGACGTTTCTTAGGTGGACGACAACCGTTATGAGGGATCGGAGTAGCATCAACAATATTTGTGATGCGGTATCCAGCAGCGTTTAACGCACGGATAGTTGACTCACGACCAGGACCAGGGCCCTTAACCATAACTTCAAGGTTCTTAACGCCATATTCTTTGGCCATTTCACCACAACGTTCAGCAGCAACTTGTGCAGCAAACGGAGTAGATTTACGAGAACCACGGAAACCAGAACCACCTGCAGTAGCCCAAGCTAGTGCATTACCTTGACGGTCAGTAATGGTTACGATTGTATTATTGAAAGAAGCATGGATATGCGCTACGCCATCCGCTACTTGCTTACGAACGCGCTTACGAGCGCGAGTTGGTTGTTTTGCCATTGTACTCTCTACCTTATCCGATTATTTTTTGATCGGCTTGCGCGGACCTTTACGGGTACGTGCGTTGGTTTTAGTACGCTGTCCACGCAACGGTAGACTGCGACGGTGACGAAGACCACGATAACAGCCAAGGTCCATAAGACGCTTGATGTTCATCGATACTTCACGACGTAAGTCGCCTTCTACAGTGTATTTGGCAACACCATCACGCAGAATATCAATCTGCTCATCATTCAGTTCACTGATCTTAACATCTTCAGCAATACCAACTGCAGCTAAAATAGCTTGCGAGCGGGTCTTACCGATGCCGTAGATTGCAGTAAGTGCAATTACAGCGTGTTTATGATCAGGAATGTTAATGCCTGCTATACGGGCCACTATTCACTCCTAGTACTTTTTCTTAAGAAGAGTCGCAACAAAGCCCGATGAGGATACGTTGCGACTATAACTACTTCTTTTGCACACAAAAGGTAGGCCGAGAAATATACTCGGCCTAGCTTAATATATCAAGTAAAAATTTCTGCTAATTAACCTTGGCGTTGTTTATGCTTTGGTTCAACACAAATTATACGCACAACACCGTTGCGCTTAATAACTTTACAGTTGCGGCAGATTTTCTTAACGGAAGCACGAACTTTCATTGCTAAACTCCGTAAATGGATCTGAAATTAACGGCCATAGCCTTTCAGATTAGCTTTCTTCAAAACGGACTCATACTGCTGAGACATCAGATGAGTCTGAACTTGTGCCATAAAGTCCATAATAACTACAACTACGATTAGTAGTGAAGTACCGCCAAAATAGAAGCGTACGTTCCATGCAATCATCATAAACTCAGGGATCAGACAGATGAAGGTAATATACATTGCGCCCGCTAGGGTTAACCGTGTCATCACTTTATCTATGTATTTCGTTGTCTGTTCACCTGGGCGGATTCCGGGTACGAATGCACCAGACTTCTTCAAGTTATCAGCTGTTTCACGCGGGTTAAAAACCAACGCGGTATAGAAGAAACAGAAGAAGATAATTGCTGCTGCATAAAGCATTACATATAATGGCTGACCAGGGCTTAACGCCATGGAAACATCAGTTAACCAACCGAATGTTCCTTCGCCATTACCACCAAACCACTGAGCCAATGTCCCAGGGAATAGTATAATACTAGATGCAAATATTGCAGGAATCACACCAGCCATATTAATTTTAAGTGGCAAGTGAGTACTTTGAGCTGCAAATACCTTACGGCCTTGCTGACGTTTTGCATAGTTAACGACGATACGACGTTGACCACGCTCCATGAACACTACAAAGTAGATAACTGCAAACGATAACACTGCAATTAGTAATAGAAGAAGCACGTGCAGTTCACCTTGACGCGCCTGCTGGATCGTTTCACCAATAGCTGGTGGTAAACCTGCAACGATACCTGTGAAAATAATCAAAGATATACCGTTACCGATGCCACGCTCAGTAATTTGTTCACCTAACCACATTAAAAACATGGTACCGGTAATTAAACTTACTGTCGCTGTTAGATAGAACATCATGTCAGGGTTAGAAACTAACCCTGGAATCATGCTTGGTAATCCGGTTGAAATCCCAATTGCTTGGAATGTCGCCAGAACCAAGGTGCCATAACGTGTGTACTGATTAATCTTACGACGACCAGACTCACCTTCTTTTTTCAATTCTGCTAGAGGAGGATGTACAACTGTTAACAGTTGTACAACGATAGATGCCGAAATATACGGCATAATACCTAGAGCAAGAATTGAGGCACGCGACAGTGCACCACCAGAGAACATGTTAAACATTTCAATGATGGTACCCTGCTGCTGTTCGAAAAGATCAGCAAGGACAGCAGCGTCAATCCCAGGAATTGGCACAAATGAGCCCGCACGGAACACTAAAAGCGCACCTATCACAAATAAGAGACGCGATTTCAGTTCAGCTAAGCCGCTCTGAGCACTATTTACTTCTTTTCCTGGTTTCTTTGCCATTGTACCTCATCCTTCGAGGATTATTCCTCGATCTTACCGCCTGCAGCTTCAATCGCAGCTTTAGCGCCTTTCGTTACGCGTAGACCTTTAACAGTTACAGCAGTAGCGATTTCACCAGAAAGTACAACTTTCGCGAACACAATGTTCTTAGTGATTACGTTAGCAGCTTTAAGGCTGTTTAGATCGATAACGTTACCTTCAACTTTAGCAAGTTCGCTTAAACGAACCTCTGCAGTCACTAGGCTCTTACGTGAAGTAAAGCCAAATTTAGGTAAACGTTGTTTCAGAGGCATTTGACCGCCTTCAAAACCAACGCGAACTTTACCGCCAGAACGTGATTTTTGGCCTTTATGACCACGGCCACCAGTTTTACCTAGGCCCGAACCGATACCACGACCAACACGCTTCTTAGAAGGGTTTGATCCAGCAGCCGGTGATAGAGTATTCAAACGCATTACTGATTACTCCTCAATCTTAACCATGTAGTGAACTTTGTTGATCATGCCGCGTACGCAAGCAGTATCTTCAAGTTCCACAGTGTGGTTGATGCGACGAAGGCCTAGACCTTTAAGACACAAAACGTGCTTAGGTAGGCGACCGATAGAGCTTTTAGTCTGAGTTACTTTGATAGTTTTAGACATGGTTCTTACTCCGAAATAGCTTCAACAGTTAGACCACGCTTAGCAGCTACCATCTCAGGTGACTTAACACTAGTTAGACCAAGAATCGTTGCACGAACAACGTTAATTGGGTTAGTAGAGCCGTAAGCTTTAGCTAGTACGTTGCGGACACCCACAACTTCTAGTACTGCACGCATAGCACCGCCAGCGATGATACCAGTACCTTCTGAAGCTGGTTGCATGTACACTTTAGAACCAGTGTGGCGACCTTTAACAGCGTGGTGAAGAGTACCTTCGTTAAGAGCGATCGTAAACATGTTACGACGTGCTTTTTCCATTGATTTTTGAATCGCAGCTGGTACTTCACGGGCTTTGCCGTAACCGAAACCAATGCGACCATTACCGTCACCAACAACTGTTAGTGCAGTAAAACTAAAGATTCGACCGCCTTTAACCGTTTTAGAAACACGGTTAACAGCAATTAGCTTTTCATTCAAATCTGTAGCTTGTTGTTGTTCTTTAGCCATCTTCCAACCCTACCTTAGAATTTCAGACCAGCTTCGCGAGCAGAATCTGCTAGCGCCGCTACTCGGCCGTGGTATTGGAAACCAGAACGATCGAAAGCAACATTAGTAATGCCTTTTTCGATAGCGCGCTCAGCAATTAATTTACCAATTGCTACAGCAGCTGCTTTGTTACTAGTATTTCCAACTTGCTCACGGATTGCCTTTTCTACAGTAGAAGCGGCAGCGATAACCTCTGAGCCGTTTGGTGCGATTACCTGAGCATACGTATGACGCGGAGTACGATGCACTACAAGGCGAGTTGCACACAGTTCAGCGATCTTACGACGTGCACGTGTAGCACGACGGATGCGAGATGCTTTCTTATCCATAGTGATACCCTACTTCTTCTTAGCTTCTTTAGTACGCACGATTTCATCGGCGTAACGAACACCTTTGCCTTTATAAGGCTCAGGTTTACGGTATGAACGAATATCCGCAGCAACTTGACCTACTACTTGCTTATCGCAACCAGTAATAATGATCTCAGTTTGAGTTGGACATTCAGCTTTAATACCTTCCGGAAGAGCATGCTCAACAGGATGTGAGAAGCCAAGAGTAAGGCCTACTGCGTTACCTTTCATGGTAGCACGGTAACCTACACCTTTAAGAGTTAGCTTCTTAGTAAAGCCTTCATTAACACCAACAACCATATTGTTTACTAGTGCACGAGCTGTACCAGCTTGTGCCCAAGCATTGGCAACGCCTTCGCGTGGACCAAATACAATAGAGTTATCTTCTTGTGAAACAACTACAGCGTTATTAAGTACGCGAGTTAGTTCACCTTTACCACCTTTGATAGTGATTTCCTGGCCGTTCAGTTTAACTTCTACGCCAGCAGGAAGAACCACAGGTGCTTTAGCAACACGAGACATATCCTACTCCTATTAAGCTACGTAGCAGATAATTTCGCCACCAAGACCAGCTTTACGCGCAGCGCGGTCAGACATAAGGCCTTTTGATGTAGAAATAACAGCAATACCAAGACCACCCATAACAGATGGTAACGCGTCGTTCTTCTTGTATACACGAAGACCTGGACGAGAAACTCGTTGGATTTGCTCGATAACTTGTTTAGCTTGGAAATACTTTAAAGTGATTTCTAGCTCAGGTTTGATGTCGCCTTCAACAGCGAAATCAGCGATGTAGCCTTCAGCTTTAAGTAGTGCAGCAATTGCAACTTTAAGCTTTGAAGAAGGCATTTTAACAGCAACTTTATTTGCTGATTGACCGTTGCGAACGCGGGTCAGCATATCCGAAATCGGATCTTGCATGCTCATATGATGTACTCCAAATGATTAAGTGGCAACTACCAGCTAGCCTTACGAAGACCCGGAATCTCGCCTTTCATGCAAGCTTCACGAACCTTAATACGGCTTAAACCGAACTTACGTAAATAACCATGTGGACGACCAGTTTGGTTACAACGATTGCGTTGACGAGATGCACTTGAATCACGTGGTAGTGATTGCAGTTTAAGAACTGCATTCCAACGATCTTCTTCAGAAGCATTTACATCGCTAATTAGAACTTTTAACGCAGCGCGCTTTTCAGCGAACTTAGTTACAAGTTTTGCACGTTTAGCTTCACGTGCTTTCATAGATTGTTTAGCCATAACAGTAACCCTTCACCTTACTTACGGAATGGGAAGTTAAAGGCAGCCAGCAGAGCTCGGCCTTCCGCATCTGTATTCGCAGACGTCGTGATAGTAATATCAAGACCGCGTACACGATCAACTTTATCATAGTCGATCTCAGGGAAGATGATTTGCTCGCGAACGCCCATGCTGTAGTTACCACGTCCGTCAAAAGACTTAGCGCTAACTCCACGGAAATCACGTACTCGAGGAAGTGCAATAGAAACTAAACGCTCTAAAAACTCCCACATACGTTCGCCACGCAGGGTTACTTTACAACCGATTGGGTAGCCTTCACGGATTTTAAAACCAGCAACAGATTTACGTGCTTTAGTAATCAATGGCTTTTGGCCAGAGATAATTGCCATATCGGCAGCAGCGTTTTCTAGAAGCTTTTTATCATTGATTGCTTCACCAACACCCATATTTAGGGTGATTTTTTCAACCCTAGGGACTTGCATGACGCTTGAGTAGCTGAACTCTTTGGTAAGCTCAGCGACTACAGACGACTTGTAGTAATCATGCAGTTTCGCCATAGTAGAACTCCAAATTGCTTCTATCTATTAGTTAGAAATGGTTTCACCGTTAGATTTGAAGAAACGCACTTTTTTGCCTTCTTCAAAACGGAAACCGATACGGTCCGCTTTACCAGTTGCATCGTTGAAGATTGCGATATTTGAAGCATCAATTGCTGCTTCTTTCTCAACAATACCACCTTGCTGACCAAGAGCCGGTACAGGCTTTTGGTGCTTTTTAACAAGGTTGATACCTTCAACAATAACTTTACCAGTTTCAAGAACCTTAGTTACTTTACCTTTCTTGCCTTTATCTTTACCGACAAGAACGATTACTTCGTCATTACGACGGATTTTAGCTGCCATTTTTCGCTCCTTACAGAACTTCGGGTGCTAGTGAAACGATTTTCATGAATTTCGCATTACGAAGTTCACGAGTCACTGGACCAAAGATACGTGTACCGACTGGTTGCTCAGTAGTGTCATTCAACAATACGCAAGCATTACGGTCGAAGCGAATGATAGAACCGTCTGGGCGACGAACGCCTTTACGAGTGCGCACTACTACCGCCTTCAGAACATCACCTTTTTTAACTTTACCGCGAGGAATTGCTTCCTTAACAGTAACTTTAATGACGTCTCCGATATGTGCATAACGGCGGTGAGAGCCACCCAGAACCTTAATACACATTACCTTGCGCGCACCAGAGTTATCTGCAGCGTCAAGTGTACTTTGCATTTGGATCATTGTTAGTGCTCCGCTAAATATTTAAACTAGACCCATCACGGGTCGGGCTGCCTCTTTAAAAGAGATGGGGATTATATCACCATTTTTTTTATAAAGGTAGTCAAAAAATAAACGGCTCTAAAAAAATTCAGAGCCGCTTAAAGTCGCTATAGAATCAACAAATTAAGCTTTTGCTTTTTCTACAATGTTTACCAATGTCCAAGACTTAGTCTTAGAAAGAGGACGACATTCACGAATTACAACTAAGTCGCCTTGGCCACATTCGTTGTTTTCATCATGTGCGTGAAGCTTAGTCGTGCGCTTGATGTATTTACCGTAGATCGGGTGTTTCACCATGCGCTCAATAGCAACAACAATAGACTTGTCCATTTTGTCGCTAATTACACGACCTTGCATAGTACGAATTTTCTCGCTCATTATGCGCCAGCCTTCTCATTCAGTAAAGTTTTAACACGTGCGATATCACGACGTACAGCTTTTAGAGTATGAGTCTGCTGTAGTTGACCAGTCGCAGCTTGCATACGCAAGTTAAACTGTTCACGTAGCAAATTCAAAAGCTCTTCATTTAGCTCTTCAACGTTTTTCTCGCGTAGATCTTGTGCTTTCATCACATCACCTGCTTAGTTACAAAAGTAGTTTTGATAGGCAGTTTACGTGCCGCTAGGCGGAACGCTTCACGTGCCAACTCTTCAGGTACGCCGTTCATTTCGTACATTACCTTTCCAGGTTGGATTTGGGCTACCCAGTACTCAACGTTACCTTTACCCTTACCCTGACGAACTTCAAGCGGTTTTTCTGTGATAGGTTTGTCTGGGAACACACGGATCCAGATTTGGCCTTGACGTTTAACATGACGTGTCATAGCACGACGTGCCGCTTCGATCTGACGTGCAGTTAGACGACCACGGCCTACAGCTTTAAGACCGAATTCGCCGAAGCTTACTTCAGTGCCTTTAGCAAGACCACGGTTACGACCAGTCATAACCTTACGGAACTTAGTACGTTTTGGTTGTAGCATCAGTCAGCTCCTTACTTACGGCTTCTACGCTGCTTCTTAGGCTTGTCAGCCTTAGGCTCTACTGCATTAGCAGCTGGCATACCGCCTAGAACTTCACCTTTGAAGATCCAAACTTTAACGCCAATCACACCATATTGCGTATGAGCTGAAGCAGTTGCGTAATCAATGTCAGCACGTAGAGTATGTAGAGGTACACGACCTTCACGATACCACTCAGAACGTGCGATTTCAGCACCGCCTAAACGGCCGCCTACTTGTACTTTGATGCCTTGAGCGCCTAGACGCATTGCATTTTGTACCGCACGCTTCATAGCGCGACGGAACATAACACGACGTTCTAGTTGAGAAGCAATGCTATCAGCTACAAGGTGAGCATCTAGCTCAGGCTTGCGAACTTCTGCAATGTTGATTTGCGCTGGAACACCTGCGATTTTAGCTACGCCTGCGCGTAGTTTTTCTACGTCTTCGCCTTTCTTACCGATTACTACGCCTGGACGAGCAGTGTGAATAGTCACACGGATGCTCTTCGCAGGACGCTCGATAACGATGCGAGATAGAGATGCTTTTTTCAGTTCTTTAGTAAGATACTGACGTACCTTGAAGTCGCCGTCTAGGTTGTCAGCGAACTCTTGGCTACTAGCAAACCATGTAGCATTCCAAGGCTTAACGATGCCAAGACGAATACCATTAGGATGTACTTTTTGACCCATTTGCTTAATCTCCTAGTCTTTAACGATCAGCTACAACGATAGTGATGTGGCTTGAACGCTTCAAGATGCGATCTGCACGACCTTTAGCACGAGGCATAATACGCTTCATGATTGGGCCTTCGTCTACGAAGATTTTAGCGACATTTAGATCGTCGATATCTGCACCTTCGTTGTGTTCAGCGTTTGCGATAGCAGACTCAACAACTTTTTTAATAATTACTGCAGCTTTTTTGTTGCTGAAAGTAAGAATTTCAAGAGCCTGGTCTACTGATTTCCCACGAATTTGGTCCGCAACTAAGCGAGCCTTTTGTGGAGAAATGCTGGCAAAACGATGTTTAGCAATAGCTTCCATATTCTACCTCCTAACGCTTTTTAGCTTTCTTATCTGCAGCGTGGCCGCGATAAGTACGAGTAGGTGCAAATTCGCCCAGCTTGTGACCAATCATGTCTTCTGTAACGAAAACTGGTACATGCTGGCGACCATTATGGACAGCGATGGTCAAATTGATCATAGTTGGGATGATCATTGAACGACGGGACCAAGTCTTAATAGGCTTTTTGTCTCCGCTTTCCACCGCTTTCTCTACCTTCTTCAGCAAGTGTAGGTCAATGAAAGGACCTTTCTTGAGAGAACGTGGCATGGCGATTCCTCTTTATAGATTATTTGTTACGACGACGTACAATGTACTTGTCAGTAGATTTATTCTTACGAGTCTTGAAGCCCTTAGTAGGCATACCCCAAGGTGATACTGGGTGACGACCGCCTGATGTACGACCTTCACCACCACCGTGTGGGTGATCCACTGGGTTCATTGCAACACCACGTACAGTTGGACGAACACCGCGCCAGCGTGTAGCACCGGCTTTGCCTAGCTCACGTAGCATGTGTTCAGAATTACCAACTTCACCGATAGTCGCACGACCTTCAGAAAGAACTTTACGCATCTCACCAGAACGTAGACGTAATGTCACGTAAGCGCCATCACGAGCGATGATTTGTGCGTATGCACCAGCAGAACGTGCAACTTGCGCGCCCTTACCAGGTTTTAATTCAACACAGTGAACAGTAGAACCTACTGGGATGTTGCGCAATGGTAAGCAGTTACCTGCTTTGATTGGCGCATCAACACCTGATTGTACTGTATCGCCGGCTTTAAGACCTTTTGGTGCGATAATGTAACGACGCTCACCGTCTGCGAACAGAACTAGTGCAATATTTGCACTACGGTTTGGATCGTATTCTAAACGTTCAACGATAGCTGGAATGCCATCTTTAGTACGTTTAAAGTCAATTAGACGGTAGTGTTGCTTATGACCACCACCAACGTGACGTACTGTAATACGACCGTTATTGTTACGACCACCAGATTTAGAGTTTTTCTCTAAAAGAGGTGCGTATGGCTTACCCTTATGTAGGTCAGCGTTAACGATTTTTACAACGTGACGACGACCAGGGGAAGTCGGCTTACATTTAACAATAGCCATTTTTAACTACTCCTGTTATTCCGCGCCGCCAACGAAGTCTAGGTCTTGACCTTCTTTCAAGATTACGTACGCTTTTTTCACGTCTGAACGACGGCCTTGGCGTGCACCTTGACGTTTGGTCTTGCCCTTAGTGATAAGGGTATTTACAGACTTAACTTCAACTTCAAACAACTTTTCTACTGCTGCTTTAATCTCTTTTTTTGTTGCATTGATTACTACTTTGAAAACAATAGTGTTATTGCCTTCAGCAGTCATCGTTGCTTTTTCAGAGATATGTGGGCCACGTAGAACTTTTAGTAGACGCTCTTCACTGAT
This sequence comes from Aliivibrio logei, assembly GCF_001691055.1. Taxonomy (NCBI): domain Bacteria; kingdom Pseudomonadati; phylum Pseudomonadota; class Gammaproteobacteria; order Vibrionales; family Vibrionaceae; genus Aliivibrio; species Aliivibrio logei. Next base: position 2,305 of record NZ_MAJU01000026.1, on the reverse strand, counting down.
CATGCCAGCATCTCCTCAACTTGCTTAACTGCAGCAGCAGTCATTAGAACCTTGTTGAATGCAACAAGACTTACTGGATCAATACCAGCAACGTCACGTGCGTCAACTTTATATAGGTTACGAGCAGCTAAGAATAGATTCTCGTCTACTTCGCCAGTTACGATAAGAACATCGTTAAGCTCAAGTTCTTTAAGCTTAGCAACTAGCTCTTTAGTTTTTGGTGCTTCAATTGAGAAGTCTTCAACAACGATCAAACGATCTTGACGAACTAACTCAGAAAGAATGCTTTTAAGAGCACCACGGTACATTTTTTTGTTTACTTTCAAGCTGTGATCTTGTGGTTTCGCAGCGAAAGTAACACCACCTGAACGCCAGATTGGGCTACGAATAGTACCCGCACGAGCTCGGCCTGTACCTTTTTGACGCCATGGCTTAGCGCCACCGCCAGATACTTCAGAACGTGTTTTTTGAGCGCGAGTACCTTGACGAGCACCTGCTGCATACGCAACAACTACTTGGTGTACAAGAGCCTCGTTAAACTCACGTCCGAAAGTAGTTTCGGAAACAGTTAGTGCCGCAGCACCTTTAACCATTAGTTCCATTACATACTCCTAAGACGTTATGCTTTAACAGCTGGTTTAACGATCACGTTGCCACCTGTTGAGCCTGGTACTGCACCTTTAATAAGAAGCAGATTGCGCTCAGCGTCAACACGTACGATCTCTAAGTTTTGAGTAGTACAACGCTCAGCACCCATGTGACCCGCCATTTTTTTGCCTTTAAATACGCGACCTGGAGTTTGACATTGGCCAATTGAACCCGGAGCACGATGAGACAAAGAGTTACCGTGAGTCATATCTTGAGTAGCGAAGTTCCAACGCTTAATTGCACCTTGGAAGCCCTTACCTTTAGATGTACCAGTAACGTCTACTTTTTTGATTTCGTTAAAGATTTCAACACTTAGCTCAGCGCCAACTGTGAATTCTTCACCGTTTTCTAAACGGAATTCCCAAAGACCGCGACCTGCTTCAACACCTGCTTTCGCAAAGTGACCAGCTTCAGGCTTAGATACGCGGTTAGCTTTCTTAGAACCACAAGTAACTTGAATTGCGTTGTAGCCATCAGTTTCTACAGTTTTCACTTGAGAAACACGGTTAACTTCAACTTCAACAACAGTTACTGGGATAGAAACGCCTTCTTCGGTAAAGATGCGGGTCATGCCCACTTTACGACCGACTAGACCAATCATAATAATCTCCCCTTAACCTAGGCTAATTTGAACATCAACGCCAGCAGCAAGGTCTAAACGCATTAGTGCGTCAACAGTTTTATCTGTTGGCTCAACAATGTCGATTAAACGCTTGTGAGTACGAATTTCGTACTGGTCACGTGCGTCTTTGTTAACGTGAGGAGAAGTAAGAACAGTAAAACGCTCTTTACGAGTAGGTAGTGGAATAGGACCACGAACCTGAGCGCCAGTGCGCTTAGCTGTTTCAACGATCTCCGCTGTAGACTGATCGATTAGTTTGTAATCAAAAGCCTTTAGGCGGATACGAATACGTTGGTTCTGCATGAGACAGAGCTCCAATAATAAATACACAAACAATATCGCCACTCAATCTCGAATAAACGAGAGAATGCCGATTGATTTATGTGAAACCATAGGTCCAAAATTAGGACACATTGTCAGTTAACTTATATTAGAGATTAATTCAATGATTACTCATCAAGGTAAGCTCTAATAATATTAACCGCGAACATAAGCTGAGTATTCATTCTAAGTTCTAATCTTACATTGTAAGTAATTAGAACTTTCCTCGCTGCTCATTGGTTCACAACTGACTTAAGCCAGTGCGATGCATTATACAGATCACACTTTTAGATGCAAGTGTTGTTTGAAAATTAAACGAAACATTTTTAAAAGAGAGTAAATAAGAAGAGAATTGGAGATGTATTCAGTTTGAACTGATTTTGTTATTTCAACATAACACGTTAATAAAGAAACCCGGGGATTGCTTTTTATTGACCTTCAAATTTTAACTCTCTAAGTAACCTCCCTATTCTCTATACGCCAAACAACAAAAAGGGAAGCCTAAGCTTCCCTTTTTTAGTTATGCGATTATCGCAAAATCTTTAGCTATTAAGCGAAGATTTTAGCAACAACACCAGCACCAACTGTACGGCCACCTTCACGGATTGCGAAGCGTAGACCTTCGTCCATTGCGATTGGAGCAATTAGCTCAACCGTCATTTGAACGTTATCACCAGGCATTACCATTTCAACACCTTCAGGAAGTGTGATATC
>NZ_MAJU01000025.1:0-93924 GCF_001691055.1 Aliivibrio logei | reverse complement strand
GTTCAATCTGAGCCATGATCAAACTCTTCAATTAAAGTTTTTTGGTTTGTTTCAGCAGAAACAAAACCGGCTCAATGATTTATACTGATTTCTTACATAAAAGTAATTTTGTGTAGTCACTCAGTTCATTGATTATTTTTGTTTGCATTCACTTCGAAAAGTAAAAGCAAACTAGTGATTATCAACTCACAAGTGCCCACACAGATTAATAGGTTTCAAATTATTAAAGAGCGTTTTATTTCAACAACTTAACGTTTCCATTTCGTTGCTTAGGCTGCGTATAATACAGAGCCTTAATTTTAAGTCAAGCCCTAATTAAAAGTAATTTAGAAGGCTTAGAAACTTAACGTTCTCATGAGATTTTGCTCTCGCTTTATCCTTGGGAACGGGGCGCATTATAAGTCCCTCACACTTATTGGCAAGTACTTTTTAACGATTATCTTTTAAGTGATTATTTTCTACACAGATCACTTTTTTTCAAACAAAAGCCCTACAACAAATGATCATTGGCTTAATTAGTTGGCAATTGATAAATAATATAAGTAGTATCAATGTGATTTTATTGTTAATTCATCATTTTTTCACTTATTTTAACTAGACATTACTTATCATGAAATCTACTAACTCAAATATAATTATCATTGCTATTGCTGTACTTGGTGCAGGTGCAATCTCTGTATTTCCATCGGTATCTCCTGCATTTGCTTTTGCTTTCGGCGCAGTAATTACAGGTTTTACTCTTTTATTCATTAATAAAGCACCGTCTAAATCTAAAACAGTAACAGACACTATTTCTAGTGCTGATACTTCAGATCAAGCGAGTACTACCCTTTATGTAGGTAACCTTCCTTATCGAGCGAATGAATCAGATGTAAAAGATTTATTTTCTGAATTTGGTGATGTGTTTGCTGTTCGTCTGATGAAAGACAAACGTACAGGTAAACGTAGAGGATTTGGTTTTGTTGTTGTGGCAACAAAGGACGCTGATAATGTTATTGAAAACTTAAACAATAACGAATTTGATCAACGTACTTTAAAAGTTCGCATTGCTAACGATCCAAAGACTTCGGGTAGCCTAGAGTCTGAAGAGGATTAAAATCTAATTCTTTGAAAGTCTTATTTAGTGCCTCTTCATTTTTTGTTGAGGCACTACAATAAACCTCCCCAAAAAAATGCTCTCCTTCATTAGCGTCAACATTCCCTAATAATTGCTTCACTCTTCTTGCTATTGCTTCTCCTGAATCTATCAGTAATACGTTACGGCCAAGAACTTCTTTGATTTCTTTACGTAGAAAAGGAAAATGCGTACAACCAAGTACAATACAATCAACCTGACCTTTCCAAGACTTTAGAATCTCATCAAGTTCACTTAAATTGACAGGTATGCCTACCATTTTCTCTTCAGCCATTTCAACTAATCGAGTCGACCCTAATAACTTCACATCTGAAATTGATGCAAATGATTTAATTAAGTCAAACGTATAACTTCGTTTAATGGTTGCAGGAGTAGCAAGTAATCCTATTTTTTGAGAAACAAGCGCTGCTGGTTTAATAGCAGGAACAACCCCAACAACTGGAATAGAGAGAAGTGTTCTTAATGTAGGTAACACCACTGTACTTGCTGTATTACAGGCAATAACAACGATATCTATTTTATGTCGATGACAAAGCTTTTGAATAATATAAGACGTTCTTTCTATTAAGATATCTTCTGTTAACTCTCCATAAGGAAAGCCTGCATTATCAAAAGCATAAATATACTTTGCCAAAGGAATTTGATATCTAATATCTTTAAATACGGATAAACCACCGATACCAGAATCAAAAATTAAGATGTTTTTTGGCATATTGGAACCACAAGCTCTTCAAATAACAAAAGGGATAGACATACAATCATACCGATTGGATTACAGTTGTAAAATAGAAGCTTGATAACGTAGATGCGTAAATCGCTCCCCTACCTCTATTCGTTTATCTGTTAGTTGAATAAAACCCACAAAACATGGCGCTTTAATAACTAGGGAATGAAACTCACCATTTTCACCGCACACATCAACACTTCTAGGAAGCTCATTCAATAATTGATGATCATACAATCTCCCACAAAACTCATGACTCAATTGAGAGGAATCAATGGTGACTAGAATCGTCTCAATACCACAATCAATAATTTCTTGCGCTAATTTATGGCTTGATTCACCAACAAGAGGGAAAACACACTCCCATCCTGCTTTCTCTATATAGCTTTTACGGTATTCAACAATACCATTACAAAACATGTCACCAAAAGCGACAGCATCAAATTCAACCCCACTCAGCTTTAATGCACCCACCACTAAACGTTGATATTCGTTATTAGCAGGAAACACCGCAGGTAATTCAATTGAAATTAGCGGTAAGCTAACTAAATCAGCCTGCATTTGAACAACCGATAGTGGCGTCACTTGAAATGGAACTTCATTATCTACGTATGTTGTATAAAGGGCAACCACATCGAAGTTAGGATTTTTCAATAATCGAATAAGTGTTAACGTAGAATCTTTTCCTGATGACCAACTAACAATAACTTTCTTCTTCATATAAACCTCAGAAAAGAAAAACCGCCAATAAAGGCGGTTAATAATAATGCTTAAAATTGATAATCTAAGCTGACATAGTAAGAACGCTCTGCAGGTTTGTACCCTCCCGCGGTTTCATATTCTTCATCAAGCAAATTTTCCACTCGACCACGCACTGCTAATTCGGTAGTTACCCAATAAGCGCCCGCCAATGTCCATAAAGAATAAGGATCTAAATAATTCGTTGCTACACCAGGGGCAGAAGGAAGATCAGAACGTTTCCCCGTGTATATATAAGACAAGTTCATATCTAAATCACCGAAACTCACGTTACTAATCCATTTATAGTTTTGCTTCGCTCTTCGTGCTAACTGTTGTCCTTGTGTATCTTCGTGATCTTTATACTCAGCAATCACGGTATGAGAGACAATACCAGTATCAAATAGCAATTCCAGTTCTGCACCTTTAATATCCGCATCTACATTAGCGCTATAACCCATGTAGTTTGGTGCGTCATAGTAAATAATCAAATTATCTACTTTATTTTTATACAATGACAAATTAACACTTACCAATGCATATTCAGCCGCTAACCCAACATCAATATTATCTGATGTTTCTGGTTCTAAATCAGGTGCAGTTGATAAATCATAGAACGATGGGGCTTTAAATGCCGTATTATACGCACTACTGATACGATAAATTTCGTTGATCTGATAGCTTGCACCAACTCCCCAAGTTACATACTCATCGTATTTATCATGTTTATCAAATCGAGTGTTCGCTTCTAAGGTTAACTTCTCTAGCTGATACTCAGTCCCTAAATACACACCTGTCGACATTCTACTCTCACCTTCATCGATAATGACTTGATGCGAAAAGTTAGTAATATCAGCTTTTACTTGTTCATTTGTCCAATCAATCCCTGCATTCACAAACCATGAATCCATTAATTTATATTGATTTGTCCATTGCGCATTGAGTTGATCTATTTTTTGTTCTGAATCTAAAGACCCATTCTCAAGGTACTCTAACGTTTCATTATCTTGGTAACTGAAACTTAAATCAGATAACAACGCATCTTTTTTATAAGAGACTTTTGCTGAGTACGCCATAGATTCGGATTCAGACTGAGATTTTGTGTTTGTATAATGATTGTATTCAGAAGTACTGTTGAACCAACGAATACCGGTGAATAAACTTAAGTTTGAGCTAAATTGATGTTCATAGTTCAGCATAAACTGGTTATTTTCAAAACCATGTTTATCACCATCATTCAATCCCGGTTGCGGGTTTACGTTATACCCTTCCGTTTGAGTGAAGCCAGCAGCAATCTTTAAATGCCCTTTATCTCCAACATTAGTGTTAGCCGCAAAGTTTCCTTCTTTATACTTATTACTCCCTGCACCAATCGTTGCTGATTTTGACAAATCATTCGTAGCGGTGCGAGTAATAATATTAATTACACCACCTACCGCATCAGAACCATACATAACAGCGCCTGAGCCTCGAATAATTTCTATTCGCTCAATTTGATTAACCGGTATTTTATTAATATTCATTCCACTTTTAATGGAACTGTTCATTCTAAAACCGTCGATTAAAACGAGAACATGATCAGAGTTAGTCCCTCTCATGAATATAGATGCATTCTGACCAATGCCACCATTACTCGCGACCTCAATACCTGGTTGAAGTCTGAGAATATCTGTAATTGTTTTAGCTTGAATCTGAACAATATCTTCTTTTGTAACGACACTCATTGGTGCAATCACATCTTTAGCCGACTGCTCAAATCGATTGGCAGTAACAACCATCACTTCGTCTGTTTCAGATACTGAATCTTTTGCAAATGCAGGAGAGGTATAGGCGTGAGAAAGCAGCGACACTATTGCAGTCGCAAGGGCAGTTTTTTTCATTTCCGTGTTTTCCTAAAATCGCGTTAAGTCCATATAGCAATACATCATGTATTGCTTATTGTTGGCAGGTCTTCGGACTTGAGAATGATGAACTTAGGCGGGAGTCACTTCCCATTATTTTTCCTATATCCTTATATACAGAAAAACAACCGTTTGGATGATGCCTATTACCTAGCTCTCTCTTACCGTTGCGCGTCAGCTCTGGATTCACACCAGATTCCCTTTTCAGGCTATTATTAAATTTAAAAATAGCGCACCAACATGGCCGAAATAGTAGTGGCGTACGCTATATTTGTCTAGGGTTATGTGTTGATTGTCACATAGTCGATCGAATTACTTTCGGCCAATCACACACAAATGCTGGACAACAGATCTCTATCGAATAAAATCGGCGCTCTTATTTTGAGCAGCGTGAGGCGAGACAATGACACAACCAGTCATGAACCCAGAAAATTATCAAGTACAGTTAGATGAGAAAGCAGAAGCACTATCTGCTATGTTTTCTGAATTTGACGTTCCAGAACTGGAAGTCTTTTCTTCTCCTGCTGAAAACTACCGTATGCGTGCAGAGTTTCGAATTTGGCACGAAGGTGACGATATGTATTACGTCATGTTCGATCAAAAAACAAAAGAAAAGTACCGTGTAGATTACTTCTTACCCGCCACTCGTCTTATTAACGACTTGATGCCACTACTTGCAGAAGCAATAAAAGGAAGTAAAACACTGCGTTATAAAATGTTCCAAGTGGATTTTTTATCAACATTAAGCGGTGAAATCTTAGTTTCGATGCTTTATCACCGTCAATTAGACGATGCTTGGAAAGAAGAAGCCGCAGTATTAAAACAACAATTAAACGAGAAAGGTTTTAACCTAAATCTTATCGGCCGTGCTCGTAAAATGAAAATCGTTTTAGACCAAGAATTTGTCATTGAAAAACTAAAAGTAAATGATGACATCCTGACTTATAAACAAGTAGAAAATAGTTTTACCCAACCAAACGGTGTTGTAGCTCAAAAAATGTTGGAATGGGCCGTTGATTGTACGCAAGACAGCCAAGGCGATTTATTGGAACTTTATTGTGGTAATGGTAATTTTTCATTAGCATTAGCAAAAAACTTTGATCGCGTATTAGCAACCGAACTTGCAAAGCCATCCGTAGAATCTGCTCAATATAATATTGCAGCCAATAATATAGACAATGTACAAATTGTTCGTATGTCGGCAGAAGATTTTACAGATGCAATGGAAGGAAAACGTGAATTCCGACGTTTGAAAGATCAAAATGTAGATTTAAAAAGCTATAACTGCAATACCATCTTTGTCGATCCACCACGTTCTGGCATGGACGAAGGCACTTGTAAGATGGTACAAGGCTATGAGCGTATTATGTACATTTCTTGTAATCCTGACACTCTAAAAGAGAATCTTGCTATTTTAAGTAAAACACACAACATTACTCGTTTTGCTTTATTTGATCAGTTCCCATATACCCACCATATGGAAGCCGGCATATTCTTAGAGCGCAAATAAACACTCGATTTAATCAATAAAAAAGGCTCATAACATTATGAGCCTTTTTTATTTTCGTTAAATTAAGATTTACAAATCTGTTGGTGCCTCTTTTTTCTTTAATACTCCAACTTTAATTCCAATCCAAAGTAATAGAGCCAAAGCAACTAAGATTGAAAAAAAGTTTGAACCCACTTCTGGGTATTGAGCTTTCACTAAAGCTGAATGACCAAACAGACCTACAAAGAAACAAGCCACAGCGATTAACGATGTATCATCGCCTTTAGGCTCACGTAGATATTCTTGATATAAACCTTGAGCCGCTAAAATTAACGCAATAATTGGAAAAATAGAGAACGTAACTTCTGTTACCGTAAATCCAACCCAAACGGCATTCAAACAAAGACCGGTCACCACAGATAGCGCTAATGTTTTACGTTCATTTCTACTATTTTCATGTGTCATGTTGTTTACCTCGTGTAGGCATTGATTCACGGTGAACAATGCATCTAAATCTTATTTTCTTTTCGATACCAATAAGCACCTTTTGATAGCATACGTAATTGGAAAATTAACCGTTTTGACAATTCATCTCTATGAGGCGTATCTAGGTCAAGTGCCTCCGCACCAGAGCTGAATACTAAGGTAACTGACGCCTCAGCTTGAACTGACGCTTCTTCTCTAGCAACACCTGTTGTGGCAATCAAATATTCAGTAAGTTCCGCAACAAAATGTTGGATCTCACGAGCCACTGCTGCTCTAAAAGCAGATGAAGTTCCTGAACGTTCACGTAATAACAATCGAAATACGTTTGGACTGCCTTCAATAAATTCCATGAAGGTTTCAACCGATGTTCGGATAACACTCCCTTCTACCACAATACGCTGACGAGCTTGACGCATTAACTGACGTAAAATAAGTCCACCTTCATCAACTAAAGTCAGTCCTAACTCATCCATATCTTTAAAATGACGATAAAACGACGTAGGCGCGATACCAGCTTCTCTTGTTACTTCTCGTAAACTCAAGCTCATGAAACCTCGTTCGGCACATAGTAGGCAAAACGCAGCATCTATAATGGTTCTGCGTGTTCTTTCTTTTTGCTGAGCCCTGACACCTTTAGTGCTTACTGGCTGCTTTACTTCTGACACTGCATTAAGATCATCAGCTTCAAATTCAGGATACATATTATTTACCATATATTGCATAAGTTAATTGAGTGGGTATCACAAACTATTCGCTAGTCCACATTATCGATTTTTGGCTACCACTGTAAATACTGAAATCTATTATCACATGATTTTCCGCAAACAACGTGATCGTCTCCACTCTATCTTACTCACTTGATTTACCAAATGAATGAAAAGGTTAAAATACTTTGCTAGCAATGTTGCGAGATTGATAATAATAAGGCGCTACTGATGACAAACTCGACCACTACACGCTCAACCCATTTTGATGCCATCGTAATTGGTAGTGGCCCAGGAGGAGAAGGTGCTGCAATGGGCCTAACCAAAGCCAACCTTAATGTCGCAATTATTGAGAGAGAGCCAAGTGTCGGTGGAGGTTGTACACACTGGGGGACTATCCCATCAAAAGCACTTCGTCATGCAGTAAGTCGTATTCTAGAATTTAATTCAAATCCGCTTTATTGTAAGAATAATACCAGTCTTCATTCTACTTTTTCTGATATTTTAGGCCATGCAAAAAGTGTCATCGATAAACAAACAAGAATGAGACAAGGCTTTTACGACCGTAATCAATGCTCTCTTATCTTTGGTGAAGCCAGTTTTGTAGAAAAAAATACGATTGCAGTGACAGCAAAAGATGGCTCAATTGAAACGTATACCGCTGATAAGTTTATTATTGCCACAGGATCTCGCCCTTACCGTCCCGCCGGTGTTAATTTCAATCATAGCCGTGTTTATGATAGTGACTCCATTCTTTCACTAAAACACGACCCTCGCCATATCATTATTTATGGTGCAGGTGTCATTGGCAGTGAATACGCGTCTATATTTAGAGGATTAGGCGTTAAGGTTGATTTAATAAACACTCGAGATCGTTTACTGTCATTTTTAGATAATGAAATGTCCGACGCTCTCTCTTATCATTTTTGGAATAGCGGTATTGTCATACGCAATGATGAAACCTTTGAAAAAATCGAAGCCACTGATGACGGCATTATTATGCATTTAGAATCTGGCAAAAAAATGAAAGCGGATTGTGTTTTACTTGCCAATGGTCGAACAGGAAATACAGACAAACTCAACCTCTCTTCTGTTGGACTTGAAGCCGATTCTCGTGGACAGTTAACAGTAAACGGTAATTACCAAACAGATGTCGATCATATTTATGCAGTTGGTGATGTCATCGGTTACCCAAGCCTTGCTAGTGCTGCTTATGACCAAGGCCGATTTACCGCTCAAGCCATCGTAAAAGGTAAATCAGAAGCAAAATTGATTGATCATATTCCTACTGGTATTTACACCATACCTGAGATTAGTTCAGTAGGAAAAACAGAACAAGAGCTAACAGCAGAGAAAGTGCCTTACGAAGTAGGGCGAGCTTCTTTCAAACACTTAGCAAGAGCCCAGATTGCAGGAATGGATATTGGTAGCTTGAAAATTCTATTCCATCGAGAAACAAAAGAAATTTTAGGTATCCACTGCTTTGGAGAGCGTGCGGCTGAAATCATTCATATCGGGCAAGCCATTATGGAACAAAAAGGCAACGCCAATACTATTGAGTATTTTGTCAATACCACATTTAACTACCCAACTATGGCTGAGGCCTATCGCGTAGCAGCTCTTAACGGCTTAAATCGACTTTTTTAAACACTCAAATATAATAAATACTAAAAAGGGTTAAGTGTTTACTTAACCCTTTTTTATTATTTTTAATCAATACGATAGAGTATTTGGCCTACGATAGGAAAACTCCTTTTTTCCATTGAACATAAAAAGTAATCGCAAGACTTATACCTCGCATCCCCATAAACGAGATCATTGCAGCCCATAACGCATGGTTACCATAAGGCGTCATTAGCCACCACACAACGAAAAAAGTCAGCATCGCGATAAACATTGAATTTCTCATCTCAGACCCTTTGGTCGCACCAACAAAAATACCATCAAGTAAAAAACACCACATGGATATCAACGGCATAGCAATAAGCCAAGGTAAATAGATTAGCGCCGTATTTTGCACTTCTGTGATTGAAGAAATCATCCCAATTAAACCAGCACCAAACACACCAAAAGCCACACTTAATAATAAGCTAATGGCAAAGCTCCAAAAGGTAATTCCAATCAATGATTCTGATAACTGAGTTTTGCTTTTTGCACCAATCGCTTTTCCTACCATGGCTTCCATAGCATAAGCAAAACCATCCATGCCATAAGATATCATCATCAAAAAACTCATCAATACCGCATTTGCTGCCACAATATCAACACCTAATGACGCCCCCTTAAATGTCATGAAAGTAAAGCACGCTTGAAGGCATAATGATCGTAAGAAAATATCTCGATTTAATTTAAATAAGCGTTTAAACCCAAGTAACAATTCAGACAGAGGCATCAAGAAACGAGGTAAATACAATGCTTCTTTTTGTTTAAAGACAAAAAACAAACCAAGTAACAAAGCGGAATAGTCAGCTAATACAGAAGCAAATGCCGCCCCTTCAACCTTCCAATTAAACCCAACAACAAATAATAAATCGAGAACGATATTAATGCTGTTTGTAATAATCACTAACCACATTGGATAACGAGCATTCTGAGTCCCAAGTAACCAGCCCATGATGACCAAATTACTCAATGCCGCTGGTGCACTCCAAATTCGAATAGAGAAATATTGCTCTGCATACATCTTCACTTCTGGAGCTGCATTGCTGAAAGAAAAAATAGCGTAGGAGAGAGGCTGATGAAAAATAAGCAGAATGAATGAAAAACATAAAGCTAGAAAAATTCCCTGAGAAAAAGTTTGGCTTAATAATTGTTTATCTTCAGCGCCATAGGCCTGAGCAGAAAGTCCAGTGGTGGCCATACGCAAAAAACCAAGTAACCAAAAAGTCACGCTGATCATCGTACCGCCAACCGCAACCCCACCTAAATACCACGCCTGATCTAAATGCCCAATAACAGCAGCATCAACTAACCCAAGTAGTGGCGTTGTAATATTCGACAACACCATTGGAATAGCTAGAGCTAATACTCGTCGGTGTAATGTAAGGTTTTTTAAGACTTGCCACATAGATTTGTACTCAACAAAGAAAGTGACGGCATTATTACTTACTTCGACTCAATACAAAAATTTTTCAAATTTAAGCTTCGTTTTACCAATTCATATGCACAAGTAATGGAGTAACTCGGTGCTTAAACAGAGGAAATTTCGCTAACCAGCGCTGCCATAATTTCCAGCGAGAACAATTGTGTTCAAAAGGCGATTTAATTGAAATCGTGTCAATCCAAGGAAGCCAACCAGTAAAGTGAAGCTTAGGTTGATATAAACCATGTTGATAATCACCACAACCTAGTTTTTTCCCCATGCGGGTATGACATCTATCTGCCGCAATAACAATCGTTGCTTCAGCATGTTGAAATCGACGTCCTAATAATTGAATAAACTTAGCTAATTGAAGTTCATCACACTCTAACAACGCTTGCTCACAAACAATCATGACAGGCACATTACTCGGTACGGGCAAATCATGGATCCATGTATGTTCAATCGCAGAACCACAACGAACATAATAACGCTCATTTGTATGAAAAAGCTTCTGTCGCCACAATAAGTTTTCATTAATATCTAACTCTAACCAATGACAAAGACCATTATCTAAACGATAAAAACGGGTATCTAAACCTGCGCCAACATTAACAACCCACCCCGAAGGATGACGTTTTAAAAATTGAGCAACTTGCTGATCGCATTGAACGGTCAATGTGGCATGCAATAGCTGTTTTTGATCAATGTCGCCAGAAAGGCATTCAGAAGAAAGGTGGCAATGTTGACATGCAGCCGCTGCGATAGGGTCATAGATAAGACCATTATCGATTAAGCTCTCTCTACTTCTCAACCACATAGGCTGTAAAAGATGGGAAGGTATTTTGTGGCCGAGATTTGTCATCTTCATCTCCATTGATAAACAATAGAGATGATAATGACTATCATTACCAATTGTAAAGCACTATTTACTGCCTTATAGAAGATAATTAAGAGTGAAAATAAATTACATCCAAGTCGTACTGCGGATCACCCCAACAGCAATACCTTCAATAGAAAGGTGTTGAGACGTAAGATCGACTTGAATTGGAGCAAACTCTTCGTTTTCAGCATGAAGAAATACCATTGAACCTTTACGCTCTAAACGCTTAACAGTAACATCATCATCAACACGAGCAACAACCACTTGACCATCATGAACGTCTTGCGTTTTATGTACCGCTAATAAGTCGCCATCCATAATTCCGATGTTTTTCATACTCTCGCCATTTACGCGCAATAAAAAATCCGCTTGTGGCTTAAACATACTAGGATCAACTTGGTAATGACTTTCTACGTGCTCTTGAGCAAGGATAGGCTCACCCGCCGCTACTTGACCGATAAGAGGAAGACCTAAATCTTCAGGCTCTACAGGATCTTGCAATAGGATACGAATACCACGAGAAGCACCTGGAATAATTTCGATCGCTTGCTTACGAGCTAATGCTTTTAAGTGTTCTTCTGCCGCGTTCGCAGAACGAAACCCTAATTCACGAGCAATCTCTGCGCGTGTTGGTGGCATTCCAGTATCTTCAATTTTTGCTTTGATCAACTCAAAGACTTCTTGCTGTCTTGCCGTTAGTGGCTTCATGAATCACCTGTCTGTTTATACAGTGAACTGTGAGTATATACAGCTGTGCTATGCTTTGAAAGGCCTATTGATTAAAAATAAGCCTAATTTATTCATTTATATGTCATATAAGTCTGACTATTGCGGATATTCTGTTCATTTTTATTAAAAGGTTTGACCAGTTCTGCTATTCTTGCCAATAAAGTGTAAGCATCTATATATAACCGAGCATTCGGTACATAACTAAGGCGTTATTGTCATTATGTCTACAGGACAAACTATTTATCACTCTTTACTCAAGTTGCCATTATCGGTCATGGTAAAGAGCACTCCTATTCCATCGAATCCAATTGAAGATCTCAATATCGATATTGAGCGCCCAATTATTTATGCTCTGCCGTTTCGATCTCATGTCGATCTGCTCACATTGCAAAAAAGTGCTAAAGAGTTAGGGCTACCAGATCCTCTTTCTCCAATTGAAATTGATGGTGTGTCTTACCCTCGTTATGTATTCACTTCTATCGGACCAAAGATGTTCGATACTGATGATGATTTACCACAAGAGTCTCTGGATTTATTTAAAATTGTTCTCAAGCACCATGCAGATAATCCTGATGCTGATTTTCAATTAATCCCGACGTCAATTCTTTGGGGAAGAAGACCTGGAAAAGAAGGCACAAGTAAGCCTCATTTAATGCCATTAAATGGGCCACAAAAGTTTGTGACTCTAATTAAAGCTGGTCGTGATTCAACGGTACGCATCAGTCCTGTCGTTTCGTTGCGCTACATGGCAGACAATCACGGTGCAGATGATGCAATAGCTCATAAACTGGCTCGTGTAGCAAAGATCCACTTCTCACGTCAGAAATTAGCGGCATCAGGACCAAACCTTCCGAATCGCCAAGCGTTATTCAATCGGTTATTAAAATCTCAAGCTATTGAAAAAGTGATTTTAGAAGAAGCGAGGATCCGTAACGTTGATGTAGAGAAAGTACGTAAAGAAGCCATGGGGATCATGGAAGAAATTGCAACGAACTTCTCTTATTCGCTGATCAAGAATGGCAATCGAATTCTTAAATGGCTATGGAACCGTCTATACCAAGGCTTAAACATCAACAACGCCGCGACCGTGCGTAAATTAGCACAAGAAGGCCATGAGATTGTTTATGTACCTTGTCACCGCAGCCACATGGATTACCTACTGCTTTCGTATGTTCTTTACCATGAAGGCTTAGTACCACCACATATTGCTGCTGGTATTAACTTAAACTTTTTCCCTGCAGGCCCTATTTTCCGTCGTGGCGGTGCTTTCTTTATTCGCCGTAGCTTTAAAGGTAACCGACTTTACTCTACTATTTTTCGTGAATATTTAGCCGAGTTGTTTGCGAAAGGCTATTCCGTCGAATATTTCAGTGAAGGGGGTCGTTCTCGTACCGGTCGCCTATTGCAGGCCAAAACGGGTATGCTAGCCATGACAGTACAAGCGATGTTACGAGGCTTAAACCGCCCTGTAACCTTGGTGCCTGTGTATATTGGTTATGAACACGTAATGGAAGTAACGACTTACGCAAAAGAGTTACAAGGCAAACGTAAAGAAAAAGAAAACGCAGGACAAGTCCTACGCACGCTTCGTAAACTGCGTAACTTTGGTCAAGGCTATGTAAACTTTGGCGAGCCGATTTCTTTAAACCATTACCTTAATGAACACGCACCTAATTGGTCTGAGTCCATCAACCCAATTGAACCACAAAAGCCAGAGTGGATGTCCCCTGTAGTTAATGGCATCGCAAATAAAATGATGACACACATTAATGACGCAGTCGCAGCCAATGCATTAACACTATGTGCGACCGCTTTACTTGCGGCTCGTCAGCGCGCTCTTAGTAAGGAAGATTTAACTGAGCAACTGGATTGCTACCTGCAGCTATTACGAAACATTCCTTATTCGAATACGGCAACAGTACCCACTCAAGATGCAGAAGCGCTATTAGAGCACGCGATTGCATTAGACAAATTTGTTATTGAAAAAGATACGCTAGGTGAGATTATTTCATTAGACCGAAATCAATCAATATTAATGACCTATTACCGCAATAACATTATTCATCTTTTTGCATTACCGTCTTTAATAGCAAAATTAGTTGTGCAATACCGTTCAATTTCTATCGATAACATTCAGGCACAAATTCAACAGATTTATCCTTTCCTTAAAGCCGAATTATTTCTGCATTATGATGAGAGTGAATTAAACGATGTGGTGAGTCAGCATATCGATGAATTGGTTCGTCAAAAGCTGATCGAAAGAGAAAATGATGTTTTACAACTCAATGCCACCAATATTCTGAAAGTGCATTTACTTGCTCATACGATTTCAGAAACACTGCAACGTTACGCTATTGCATTAACACACTTACAAGCGTCTCCTAAGTTAGGTAAAAATGATTTAGAAGAGCAAAGTCAAATTATGGCGCAACGTTTAAGTCGTTTACATGGTATTAATGCCCCGGAATTTTTCGATAAAGGTGTGTTTGGTATTCTATTTAATACTTTAAAAGCAGAAGGGTATTTAAGCAGTGATGGCGTTGCTGTTATAAGTAAAGTAGAGCCATTTTCTCGAGATATGTCTCGACTACTTAATCCTGAGATCAAGCTCACCATTCAAGCAGTTATGACAAAAGAAGACTAAATCAGCTATCTCTTAATATTAAGATAATAAAAAACCAGTACACGAAACGTACTGGTTTTTTTATGCGTCTAATTTAAAGTTTTGACGTCATTAAATAAGTACGCTCGCACTTATGGCGACAAAAATAAAACCACCCACATAGTTATTATTTAAAAACGCTTCGAAACAAGCCTCTCTTTCACGTCCTTTAATTAACCATTGTTGATACACAAAACACCCTGCAGCGGCTAAGACACCCCAGTTATATAGGCTTGGAAGCGAAAGCTGTATACCTAATGCTATCAATAAAGTAAGTACGGTCAGTTGCAGTAGGCCTATCATGAGCTTATCGAAACGTCCAAATAGAATCGCGGTCGATTTGATACCGATATTGAGGTCATCATCTCTATCTACCATTGCATATTGGGTATCATAAGCAATTGTCCATACCGCATTAATCACAAACAACAACCACGCCTCAGGCGGAACTTGATTTGATTCTGCCGCATAAGCCATCGGGATTGCCCAGCTAAACGCCAATCCCAGTACAAATTGCGGTAAATACGTGATGCGTTTCATAAACGGGTAAGCGATCGCTAACAAAACCCCAATACTCGATAACATAATCGTTAATGTATTCATGGTTAGAACCAGAATAAATGAACACGTAACCAATACAGAAAAAAGAATAAGTGCTTCTTTAGAAGAAACTAATCCAGAAGGCAATGGGCGATTAGCCGTCCGCTTTACATGCCCATCCACTTTACGATCAGCAAAATCATTAATGACACACCCTGCCGAACGCATAAATACAACACCGAGTATAAATACAATCAGTACATGCCAATCTGGAATTCCATCAGCCGCCAAAAATAAAGCCCACAATGTTGGCCATAACAATAACAACGAGCCAATCGGACGATTCATTCTCGTTAATTGCCAAAACGCCTTCGCTTTTGACAGAGTCATTCTTCACTTCCCTTTGAATTGTTTTTTTCTAAATAATAATTATCCGAATAAATAGATGCCTTAGGTAAAAATAATTCCGCCACCAACATTGGCTTTCCATTCATCCACAAACGAGAACGACGAGCAAACAACTCCCCCTTCTCGGTTAAAATTTTTGCTACTTGTAATTGATCTCTAAAAACGTCTTGAGCACTAAAAACAGTAATGCCTAACGGTACATGACCTTGCTTCGTTAAATCGTGGGGCTGATCTTGTAAAGAAGATAACGGTATTAATGTTCTCCCGTAAATCCAATCGACAGCATCACCTCGTAAAACAACTTTACGTCTTAGGCACACTCCATCGCCAATAAGGGCAATTTCATCTGCTCTTAAAGCGCTGGAATCAACATGTGTATTATCCAATACCGATACAGACAACACTTGGCAATGTTGCTCTAAACGGCGTGACAACGAATCTAGGCCTAACAGCCAATACTGTTGCCATTCATTGCTACACGTAAACGTATCGGCGTCTTGCCATTGCACTTTTTTAAGCACAGAAGCACACCAAGAATTGATCTCTGACATATTCTCTATAACATCTCTCACATATATCAATAATATTGAGAGATTACGGTTAATTTTTTCTCACAACTGCCGACTATTGTAACAAGTAATAAAATAAATTGACGGATGAATGGATTAGAAAATGACAAAGAAATCATTATTTGCAGGACTACTGCTAATTATTAGCCAACTTTTTGCTCCTGCTGTTTTAGCAGCCGACGAAACGACACCTAAAATGGGTTACTTCACCTTAGCACCCGATCTAACCACTAATTTTGTTACTACAGGGAAAAAGCTCGGATACATACAAGTTCGCATCGACATTATGGTTGCCGATAATCGTGAAGTTCCACTTCTAGAGCATCATAATCCACAAATCCGTAATGTATTAGTTGAAGTCTTTGGACAACAACCTGAGAACCGAATTAAATCATTGGCTGGTCGTGAAGAAATCAGAAAAGAATGCTTAACGGCAATCAATGAACTGCTGCTTGCTGAGACAGGGAAAACATTAGCTGTGGACTTATTGTTTACTAAATATATCTACCAATAAATAAAAAATAGAGCAAGAAATAATCTTCTTGCTCTATTTTTATTTCGTTTTATTACGCTTTTTTAAACTTGAATTGACTGTCAATTGCTGCAAAAGCACAACCGGTAATCAATCCCACTAAATGTGCAGTATTCGCAATCGCCATAAAAGGCTGAACATACCCAAGAATGATCCATATCAGCATAAACCCTACGATAGGTTTAGACACTGAGATACCTCTTTCAGGAGCCAACCAACCAATAAACCACGAATAGCCTAATAACGCATACACAACACCAGATAGACCACCAAAGTTAGCACCATCTATCCAAAACTGTCCAAGTCCTGAAAATAAAGCAGAAAACAAGAACAACTGAACCAGTTTTGTTCGACCTAAACGTAATTCAATGTCTCCACCAAGCTGCCACCACCACAATAAATTAAAAATAATGTGAGTAGCTGAAAAGTGAAGTAACGCATGAGAGAACCAACGCCATATCTCAATGCTTTGCCCTTGGTTTTCAGGGAAGTGCAATAATTGAAAGACTGAATTATTCCAACCAAATTGCTGCAAAGCAAAAATAATAATACAGCTCACCATAATGAATAACGTAAACACACCGGCTTTGGCTTTTACCATATTCATCATATTGGGTGAAGAATAAGAAAATTTAGCAGTACGAGTATCGGCCATATCCCACGATGCTGATTGATATTTTGTCGCATTAGGATCTTTTAAAAACGCTTGTAGTTCCGATTCAACTTCCAATAGATAAGTATCATCAGACACTACCCATAACGCAAACTGGCCTTCCCCTTCTGGCATCATACGAAGATCAATATGACGTGAAGCCATATAATCAATAAAGGCCTGACCAGCTCTTGGATTTGATAACGCGATCAATCGATGCATAAATTCTCTACTTTTCTACGGGCAAGCCTGCTTTATGCCAGCCTTCAAAACCACCATCAACACTATAAACTTCTTCATAGCCTTGGTTAATTAAATATTGTGCCGCACCTTGGCTACTGTGTCCGTGATAACACATCACTAAAACAGGTTGTTCAAATTCCACTTCATTCATTAGCGTCACGATCGTGTCATTAGTCAAATGAAACGCACCATCAACATGGCCTCGCCCAAAAGATTGTGGATCCCTAATATCAACCATTCTTGCATTATGATCTTTTTGATTTAGCTTTTCTTGTGCATCCGTTACTGAAATATGTTGAAACTGTTCCATATTGAGCCTTTATTATTTATTTAGCACTATTGTACTCTCGATTAACCACAAGAAAAACACAGAGACAGTAAGGGTTAAGCAAAGTTATACACAAAGTTATTATCCACATTGATTATCACACCAAAAATAACTGTTCTTTTTTTAACCGCCTGTGGAAAAACCTGTGAATTACGTTGATAAAGTGGTTTTGTAAAAATTGATCCACAACATGTAGTAAAGATCCTTCTTAAAGTGTGGATAGTAAATACCCTCCTTACTGACTGATTCACCTAGCTTCATCAAAAAATCGTTAAGATCTACACAGGTAATCTTCTAGTTACACACAAGATTTAAAAACACCTTATGATCCTAATCGCAATACCCTAACCATAAAAAAGGCTGAACCCTTTCGGATTCAGCCTTCTGTGTATAACGATAATGCGGTAGTTAAAATATATCTCCTACAGCATCTTTTAATTTTTTCATCGCGTTCTTTTCAAGCTGACGAATTCGCTCAGCAGACACAGAATAAGTGTTAGCTAACTCTTGCAACGTCGTCTTCTCATCAGTTAACCAACGAGATTGAACAATATGTTGACTGCGGTCATCTAACGTTGCTATCGCATTAGCCAAACGATTATTGGTGTAATCTTCCCAATTATCTTCTTCTAATGAATGAGCAATATCTGACTGCTTATCTTCTAAGTAATAAACAGGCGCGGTAAACGCCATATCACGGTCGTCATCTTCGGTTGGAGCTTCAAACGTAGAATCTTGAGCTGCAAGACGGGATTCCATCTCTCTAACTTCAGAAGGCGATACACCTAAGTCTTTAGCAACGGCTTCAACTTCGCCATTATTAAACCAACCAAGACGTTTTTTATTCTTTCTAAGATTGAAGAACAGTTTACGCTGCGCTTTGGTTGTTGCTACTTTCACGATACGCCAGTTTCTTAATACGTATTCATGAATTTCAGCTTTAATCCAATGCACTGCAAATGAAACCAAACGAACACCCACTTCAGGGTTAAATCGTTTTACTGCTTTCATCAAACCAACATTACCTTCTTGGATAAGATCCGCCAAAGGTAAGCCATAACCAGAATATCCACGAGCGACATGAACAACGAAGCGTAGATGAGATAAAATCAGCTCTTTTGCCGCCTCTATTTCTTCTTTGTAGTGTAGACGTTCAGCAAGATCGCGCTCTTTCTCAACCGTTAACATCGGGTAACGATTAACAGAACGTAGATAGCTATCGATGCTATCTTGAGAAACGACAGCCATTGAATACATCTCTTTCGACATTCAAATCCCCATTTATATCTAGATTTAACTTCAACTTAACCTTGCAATAATGTACTTAAAATAAACAGACTGCAAGGGAAAGGCGGAAAATTATCCACACTTTATGGACTAATTTCTGTTAACTAAGTTCAGTTTTTCATAAACAAAAAATAAAAAAGCCGCTAATTCAGATAATTAACGGCTTTTTAAGAAATGGATCACAACAGATAAAAACAGTACTTAAATCCTTATACTGGCTCTATCTCTTTCAAATGACGTAACACCGAGATTCTTGCCGCCAATAAACCTAAAAAGGAAGACAGCATCAGTAATAATAAACTTTCATCCCATGTTAACCCGATCAAGCGGAACACGCTGTCATAAAGTACAGCAACATTATCGACCGCACCATTCAGAGTCACGGTAATAATGGCCGTTAAGAACCAAGCAATAAAACCACCGAGTAAACCAAACCACATCCCAGTGTATAAATAAGGACGTAATATAAAGGTATTTGTTGCTCCCACTAACTTCATCACCTGGATTTCATCTTTTTGTTCCAACACATTAAACCGCAATGTATTACCAACAATAAGGAAGACAGCAATAAACATTAAAACAGCTAACGTTGTCGCCACAACGACAGCAACATGCTTAATGGCATCTAAACGCATTAACCAGTCATCATCCAAGCGAACTTCGTTGACATAAGACTGCTGTTTTAGACGACTCACTAACTGATTCACTTTCTCTGTCGTTTGCCATTCCGTTTTAGGTGAAACAATCAATACTGCGGGCAAAGGATTACTATCAAGTAATGTTAAGGCTTGTTCAAAACCAGAATGCTCACTGAGTTCTTTTAACCCTTCTTGTGGAGAAATGTATTGAATCGCTTCAACCTCTTCCCACCCATCCAATTCTGTTTTTAATTCTAACACTTTTGATTCAGCTACGTTTTGTTGTAAATACAAGCTCACTTGCGAAGGTGCTTGCCATTTTGAAGCAACAATCGTTAAGTTTTTACCCACCAAATACATCGTTGAAGGCAGAGTTAGCGACATAGCAATAACAGCAAGTGTTAATAAGTTACCTAATGGGCGACGTAATAGTTCTTGAAAAGAAAGTCTTGCCTGTTTTTTATGAGAAGCCCAAAATCCATCATTCGATGCGCCTTGAGTATTTTTTGCTTTACGCTTAGCCATGTTCAGCTACCTCACGTAGACACCCTTGGTGAAGATCAAAACGACGGTATTTATTACCACCAATTAATGACAAATCATGCGATGCCATTAATACACTCACACCCACACGATTAAACTCAGCAAATAAGTTAAACACTTGGCGAGATAATTGAGGATCAAGGTTACCCGTTGGTTCATCCGCTAATAACAACATCGGCTTATTAACGACAGCCCGAGCGATACCTACTCGTTGTTGCTCACCACCTGATAACTGCATCGGATAGCTCTTTGCTTTATCTAATAAGCCCGTTTTGTCTAATGCTGCAGATACACGACGTTTAATGTCATTCTCTCTCACTGATTCAACACGCATAGGTAATGCAACATTATCAAAAACAGTGCGATTCATTAATAATTTATGATCTTGAAATACAATGCCAATATTACGACGTAAAAAGGGAATATCTTGATTAGAGATCTTCGTAATATCATGCCCATTAAATAAAATCTTACCGTCACTTGGACGTTCAATCGCACAGATCAATTTCAGCAAGGTACTTTTACCTGCGCCGGAATGACCACTTAAAAAAGCCATTTCGCCTCTATTAAGGTGAAAATTTACTTTTTGTAATGCTGGGCGACCACCTCGATAGGCTTTTGAAACTTGCTGAAATCGAATCACATGTTATTCCTCACGACTAAATAGCGCATCAATGAAATCTTGCGCCACAAACGGACGTAAATCATCAATGCCTTCACCAACACCAATATAACGGATTGGGATTTGAAATTGATCGGCAATAGAGAAGATTACGCCACCTTTTGCAGTACCATCTAATTTTGTTAATGTAATTCCCGTAACCGGTGCAACATCGCTAAATAGTTTGGCTTGGCTAATGGCGTTTTGACCAGTACCCGCATCAAGCGTTAGCATCACTTCATGAGGCGCTGATGGATCTATCTTCTGCATTACACGTACAATTTTACGCAACTCTTCCATCAAGTTACTCTTATTTTGGAGACGACCTGCAGTATCTGCAATCACAACGTCTACTTTTCGAGCTTTTGCGGCTTCAATGGCATCATAAATAACCGAGGCGCTGTCGGCACCAGTGTGCTGCGCAATAACAGGGACATCATTACGTTGACCCCACACTTGAAGTTGTTCAACTGCCGCTGCACGGAACGTATCGCCCGCCGCTAAAATGACGGACTTACCATCATTTTGAAATTGTTTGGCTAACTTACCAATTGTCGTCGTTTTACCTACCCCATTAACACCAACCATTAAGATTACATGAGGGCTGTTTTTTTCATCGATGACTAAAGGTTGTTCCACTTTAACTAAAATCTCAGCCATTTCTTCTTTTAGCAGGCCATATAAAGCTTCACCATCTTTCAAATCACGCTTACTTGCCTTTTCCGTTAAGCTATTAATAATTTTAACAGTGGTATCCATCCCCACATCAGCAATCAATAATTGCTCTTCTAATTCTTCAAATAGATCTTCATCTATTTTTTTACCGCTGAATAAACCAAAAAATCCCGCACCAATGTTTTCTTTTGTGCGCTGTAAACTGCGCTTTAATCGAGCAAAAAAACTTTCTGTTGGCTTTTCTTGTACTTCTTCAATATTAGACGTCGCAATTTCTTCAACGACTACAGCCTCAACAACCAGCTCTTCTTCTTTATTTTCTTCAAGTGTAGAGTCAATTACCTCCAATTGCTGTGGTTCATCCACTTCAATGGAAGTCGTAACCTCTTCATTCTCTTTGAGCTGTTCAATTTGAACATCTTCAATTACACTCTCATCAGTGCTTTCTTCTACTGATTGTTGCTCTACTGTTGGTTGTTCGGCTTTTTCTTCATCACCAAAACCTAACCAAGACAATAATCCGCGTTTCTTTTTGCCTGTCATTGAGAAATCCTAGAATTAAATTGGTACTATTTTCTCGTATACTATCACTTTCTTAGCGGTCAAAAAATCTATGCTTAAACGTAAACAACATTCATCTCGCACTTCTAACACAAATAGAGCCTCTGGAAGTATCCGAATCATCAGCGGACGCTGGCGTGGACGTAAACTTCCAGTGCATGATGCAGAGGGATTAAGACCCACAACTGATCGCATAAAAGAAACCGTATTTAATTGGTTAGCCCTTGATATTCCTCGTTCTCGTTGCTTGGATCTATTTTCTGGTAGCGGTGGTTTAGGATTTGAAGCGGCCTCTCGTGGAGCCGAACACGTTGTGATGCTTGAATTAAACAAACAAGCTCATACCCAATTAAAACAAAATGCAGAAAGCCTAAAAGCCGATAATATAGAACTTCATCATATCGATGCATTAGCGTATTTAAACCAAACTCCCACGCCATTTGATGTCGTCTTTATTGATCCTCCTTTTAGAAAAGACCTACTAGAAGAAACATTAACTAAATTAGAACAAAATGGTTGGCTTACTAAAAATGCAATGATTTACATTGAAGCGGAAAAAGAACTAAGCTCATTGCCAACGCCTGCTCATTGGCGATTACATAGAGATAAAACCGCAGGACAAGTTACATTTAAACTATATGAAAGAGAGGAATAGATGAAAGGACTGATCATTCTTGCCAAAGCAGCCATAGGGTTTGTTTGGCTAATTTTATTATTAAATATTTTTATGCCTTTCCCAGGAAAAGCAGCCATTGCCCTCTATATCATGACCGCCTTCTTATTCATGATGCATGGCTTACAGACGCTTATCTTTATTGGCGCATTCGGCGATAAGATCACCATGAGCCGATGGGAAAAATGGTCCATTCTGATTTTTGGTGTCTTTGCATTACTCGATATAAGAACAAAACACATGATGGAAAAATAACCCTCATCAAACGATAGTATTAAGGAGCATTTATTGTTCCTTTTTTTATGCCTATCAGTCATTCGTTCTGCCACTTTTCAATTCACTATGTATGTTATGATCTCATCTTATTCTTACGTTTCTAATTTCGGTACTCATTTATGGACACATTCTCCGCAGCAGTCATGCTTTTTTTGATCATGGATCCAATGGGTAATTTACCTGTATTTACCTCTATCCTTAAACACGTAGAGAAAAAGCGAAGACGCATTATTTTAATTAGAGAACTGCTGATTGCTCTGTCTATTATGATGGCTTTTCTTTTTATGGGAGAGCAAATACTAAACTTCTTAAGTTTAAAAAAAGAAGCCGTGTCTATTTCAGGTGCCATCATTCTCTTTTTAATCGGTTTAAAAATGATTTTCCCACCAGAAGGGGGATTAGGGGCGAGTTTAGGGGCCGGTGACGAACCTTTAATTGTGCCTCTCGCAATACCTATGATTGCAGGGCCTTCTATCTTGGCCACATTATTATTATTGGCTCACCAAGAACCTAATCGCATGGCTGATTGGAGTTTAGCACTATTAGGCGCTTGGGCTGCAACCACCATCATTTTAATGTTCTCTGATTTATTCCAACGAGTTGTAGGAGAAAAAGGACTCGCTGCAATAGAGCGCTTAATGGGCATGTTACTGTTAATGATTTCAGTTCAAATGTTCCTAGATGGCATCATGAGTTACTTTAAATATGCAACAACAACCATCGGCATGTAGTTTTATGCAATTATAAAAAAGGTCGCTTACTAGCGACCTTTTTTGTATTTAATGATTACACATGCGTTCAGGGTCTGCGATTAAGCCATCATTGGTTTCTATTACTTTCTTCTTAGATAATAAAAAAGTCAGTAATTCATTTAACGTTAACTCTTGCTGACTGCATGTATGGAAACAAACGTCAGAACCGAACTCCGTAATAACCCTCAATTCTAACTCAGCACGAGGTAAAGGAACCTCAGAGTTCAGTAGAATGTTTAATACACTGTGTCCATGGACATCTTGCTTCATTGCGCTTCCTAATAAAATATAAGGTCTTATCGTCAGCATAACAAAGATCATCGTCTATACTTTTGTTATAGATCTAAACTTACCGTTTTTAATCTCTATCAGTAGTATTGCAAACTCAATGAAAACGTAAAAATAGGCATTATTTACTGCTTCCTATCTGCACGCCCTTATTATGCTAAAAAAACTCCCACCCAAGACATGAAAATACATTCAAAACCACAAGAAAACAAACTTAAATCAATAAAAAACAATAACTTAAAAATAACAAATTAAATTTAAGTATAGAAAAAATACGAAATACACTGAATGAAAACAAGATCTTTAGACTAATTTTAGTGTTAGAAGTAAGCAACTAGGCAAATGATCAATGATTTACAGCAATAAACTGGAAAAATAAAAAGAGAAAGATAACTATCACTATAAATGGGCACGCTAAGCCCCAAAACAAGACGATAAATAAGTGATTAATTATCAAACGAGTAAAAATAGCATTTAGCCCATACTTATCAGTAACTTATACCAACCTAACACAAAATCAACATAATAAACCGATATATCAACAGACAAAAGATAACCTTAAAACAGTGATAAAAGCACACTTTTGTCAGAGAAAAGTTATTTTTTCAAGCTTTAGAGCACTCAGGGGTTGATCAAAGTACGAAAATGATGCTATTCTATTTGTCAAGCAATGATAGAAGACATTAAAGGAGCATAATAATGATTACTTCATCGCAAAAACAAGGACTTATGATGATAGCCGTAGTTGTTGGACTAATGACTCTGCCAATGATGTACTAATATACATTCAAATAAGTTTATATAAAAAAACGGACGCATTTGCGTCCGTTTTTTTATATCAGAAAAGAAGATATTAGAATAGATTCTTAATATTATCCCAGTGAATCAAATAGATACCAACTGAAATCAACGTAGAAAACAACACAATAAAGAAAACTAGTTTCCAAAGAAAGCGGCTCGCTCTAGGTGTCAAAATATCAATTGATTCTTGGCTAGCACTCTTAAAACCTGCTTTATCCTCTAATTTATACCCATCTTCATGCACCACTTTATTTCTTATCGTAGCTATAAAGCGTAATTTTTTAATTACATCGTGTGGTAACCGCTCTTCACAACTACTGATCAGTTGATGTAAGCCTTTACCTTCAGCGTGATAATGCATTTTTAATAACGATTCTATTTTCCTGCTTTGTTTTACCACAAGATCAATATCCGACATTTCACTCTCCTAGCAACTCACTTTATTCTTTCTACTGTACTCGAATTGAAAATCAAACACACAGATAACCTTTATTTTTATACTTATAAAAACGCTTTTCTTATTTTTAATCTTCGAGTCAGATCTCAAATTCTAATTTGTCACATTATTAATAAACAAATAATAGAAGAAATAAATAGAAAACCCCCACACTCTCGACAAATAGTCATTATCTCCTCTTTATAGAAACGGTAGAATAAAACGTATTTATCACTCGTAAGTTTAAGGACAACCATGCCAGTTATTTATATCGTTACGCTATTTATTTTCATCCTCATCGCTGCGGTATTATTTAAGCGCTTTCAAAGTAAATACATGCTTGGCGAAAATGCCCCTGAGATGAAAACAGAAGTGACTATTCTTGATAAACAGATCATTGAGATTACCGATGCCCAACCTGGAGAAGAAGGGCAAGAGTTTTGGATTTATGTACAGAAAGGAAATTTTGGCCCCAAAAGAGAATTTGAAGTAGGCATTCATTTTTTTAATGCTCTAAACCCTGGCGATAAAGGTATAATGACTTATCAAGGACGTAAGTTTCATCACTTTGCGTTAAAGCGAGACTAATTTCAGGGACACATTATGACCAACCAATTACTTTCAGCCACCCCATTAACCTCTCTGGCTGGTGTCGGCGCGAAAGTAGCCGAAAAGCTGGCTAAAATTGGTTTGGTTAGTATCCAAGATTTACTTTTTCACCTGCCTCTACGCTATGAAGATCGAACCAAAGTCTACCCAATAGCACGTGTTTATGCCGGCTTATTTGCCGCAGTACAAGGCAATGTCATGTCTTGTGATCTTCAATTTGGCAAAAGAAAAATGCTGTTAGTAAAAATCAGTGATGGCAACGGAACGATTACACTGCGCTTTTTCAATTTTAATGCAGGAATGAAAAACCATTTTAGTGAAGGTAAATTAGTCCATGCTTACGGAGAGATAAAACGAGGCGGTGTAGGTTTAGAAATTGTTCACCCTGATTATCAATTTCATACTCCCTCTAAACCTTTAGACATTGAAGCAACATTAACCCCCGTTTACCCTGCGACTGATGGTCTTCGCCAAAACACACTCCGCAGCCTTACCGATCAAGCACTTGTACTCTTAGACAAAGCCGCGGTCACCGAATTATTACCACAAGGGTTATACAATAATCAAATAACGCTAAATCAAGCGTTGCATATTATTCATCGCCCTGATCCTTCAATTAACTTAGAAGCGTTTGATGAAGGAAAGCATCCAGCACAACAACGATTGATTATTGAAGAATTATTAGCACAGAACCTATCTATGCTATCGGTACGCAGTAAAGGCCAGCAAGAAAATGCGTTACCATTAACAACAAGAAGTAATCTAAAGCAAAAATTATTAGCACAGCTCCCCTTCACCCCAACAAATGCACAACAGCGAGTCGTGGCTGAAATAGAACACGATTTAGCAAAACCACACCCAATGATGCGCTTAGTTCAAGGGGATGTTGGCTCAGGTAAAACCCTTGTCTCTGCATTAGCCGCAGTACAAGCCATAGAACATGGTTACCAAGTTGCATTAATGGCCCCTACAGAGCTGTTAGCAGAACAACACGCCATTAACTTTACCAAGTGGTTTGAGAGCATGGGTATCCCTGTTGGGTGGCTAGCAGGAAAGCTAACAGGAAAAGCGAAAGAAAAAGAATTAACCCGTATTGCTAGCGGTGAAGCAAAAATGATAGTGGGCACTCACGCACTTTTCCAACAACATGTTCAATTTCACCATCTCGCGTTGGTGATTATCGATGAACAACATCGTTTTGGTGTTGACCAACGCCTAGAGCTACGAGAAAAGGGGCTAAAAAATGGGGCTTATCCACATCAATTAATCATGACAGCAACGCCAATACCTCGAACCTTGGCAATGACAGCGTATGCTGATCTTGAAACCTCTGTAATTGATGAATTACCGCCGGGAAGAACACCAATTCAAACGGTCGCGGTTCCTGATACCCGCCGAAGCGAGATCGTGGATAAAGTAAAAACAGCCTGTCTTGAAGATGGACGTCAAGCCTACTGGGTATGTACGTTAATCGATGATTCAGAAGTACTAGAGGCACAAGCTGCATCAGACACAGCAGAATCACTTCGCTTACAACTACCAGAACTTAATATTGGTTTAGTTCATGGCAGAATGAAATCGCAAGAAAAACAACACATCATGCAAGAATTCAAAGAAGGTAAGTTACATTTGTTAGTAGCCACTACCGTTATTGAAGTCGGTGTCGATGTACCAAATTCAAGCTTAATGATCATAGAGAACCCAGAAAGATTAGGTCTTGCTCAATTACATCAATTACGAGGCCGTGTGGGTCGAGGAACAGTAGCAAGTCACTGTGTTCTGCTTTATCACGCCCCATTATCTAAAACGGCACAAAAGCGATTAAGTGTGCTACGCGAAAGTAATGATGGCTTTGTCATCGCACAACGAGATTTAGAAATTCGTGGGCCCGGTGAGTTATTAGGAACAAAACAAACAGGATTAGCAGATTTTAAAATTGCCGATTTAGTTCGAGATCAACACTTAATCCCTGAAGTCCAACGCATTGCACGTTATATTCATGACAGTTACCCAAGTAATGCAAAAGCCATTATTCAGCGCTGGCTTGGCGAACGAGATATTTACTCAAACGCTTAAGCTTAATTAATCTCATAATAATGCCATAGACACAAAAAAGGTGAGTACATACTCACCTTTTCACATTTACAACATCAGCGTTCTGATTAGTAGTAAGAGTGCTCACCACGATCATGCTCTGTCAGATCTTTAACCGCCGTTAATTCACCTTCAAATTGAGCTAAAAGCTCTTTTTCAATGCCTTCTTTTAATGTCACGTCAACCATCGAGCAACCATTACAGCCACCACCAAATTGAACAATCGCAATACCGGCTTCGGTGATTTCCATTAGACTTACGTGACCACCATGGCCAGCAAGCTGAGGGTTCACTTGAGTTTGAATCGCGTATTCAACACGTTCAAATAACGGTGCATCATCATTTACTTTACGCATTTTTGCGTTAGGCGCTTTCAATGTTAATTGAGAGCCCATTTTATCCGTAACGTAATCGATATCTGCATCTTCTAAGAAAGGCAAACTTAGCTCATCTACATACGCAGATAAGTTTTCAAATTTCAGTTCAGTATCGTTCGCTTCAATCGCTTCCGGTGGGCAATATGATACGCCACACTCTGCATTTTGAGTTCCTGGGTTAACCACGAATACACGAATGTTTGTCCCCTCTGGCTGTTGTGCCAGAAGTTTTGCAAAGTGCTCTTGAGCACTTTCAGTAATATTGATTGAAGTCACAAGTAATACCTGACTAAATTAGTATGATTAAGGATTGTACTCTGAAAAACACTGAATTTCGAGTATCGAACCGAAATTATACCAATCTTAATAATCAATTTATCAAGATTGGTGCTCATTATTCACAAATTAAAATAGAATCCCATGGAAGATTCTCGTCACCTAATACAATAAAATTAGGGTTCTCTAACGACTCTCGTTCATTGTACGACAGTGGTTCAAGCTTGGTTGATAATATACGACCACCCGCTTCTTGAACAATACATTGTGTTGCTGCGGTATCCCACTCGCCTGTTGGCCCCAAACGTAAATAACAATCGACAGCACCTTCTGCAACCAAACAGGCTTTTAAGGCGGCGGATCCCAATGGCACTAAATCATAATTCCATTCAGAACTCATACAGCGAGTAATGTTATTAATGTTTTGGCGACGACTTATCGCAACCGCAATTGGCTGCTTCTCTTCTTCATGCTTAAGCGTGCTAATGCGCACACTTTCATCCATATCAGGGATTTTCCATGCACCTTTACCTTCATAAGCATAATAAGTGACACCAGAAACCGGCGCATAAACAACCCCCATAATAGGACGGTTATTTTCAACCAATGCAATGATGGTAGCAAAATCACCACTACGAGCAATAAACTCTTGAGTTCCATCAAGCGGATCAACTAACCAATAGCGCTCCCACTGAGAACGTTGTTCTAAAGACACATTCGCGTCTTCTTCAGATAAAATTGGAATATCAGGCGTCAGTTGAGACAGCTTTTCCATGATCAATTTATGAGCAGCTAAATCCGCACTTGTCACTGGCGTTTGATCCGCTTTAATAAACGCTTCAAAATCGCCTTTTTCATAGATATCTAAAATCAATTGACCTGAAGCGCGAGCAATTTTGATCACGTCAGGAAGAAGATGTGAAAACGTAGAATCCATCAATATCACTCCTTTTCTAAAAATTGTTGAGCAAGCAATAATGCACTAATGCATCTTGCTTCTGAAAAATCGAGATGATGAAGTAATTCAGACGCTTGACTTAATGGCCAGCGAACAATGTCTAATGGCTCAGGTTCGTCCCCTTCCAATCTCTCAGGGTACAAGCCTTGGGCAACAAAAAGCGTCATTTTACTCGAGAAATAAGACGGCGCTAAAACCAATTCTTTTAATGCTGTTAATTTCTCTGCACCAAAGCCAATCTCTTCTTTCAATTCTCGGTTTGCCGCTTCTATTGGCATTTCACCTTCATCGATTAATCCTTTAGGGAACCCAAGCTCATAGCGTTCAGTCCCAACCGCATATTCACGAACTAAGAGTAAATCACCCTGCTCAGTAACAGGAACCATCATAACCGCATGACGACCACTTGGTTTCATTCGTTCATAAGTACGTTCCACACCATTTGAAAAACGCAGATCAACCGATTCAATACAAAACAGTTTTGATTTCGCTTCAATTCGTTTATCTAAGATGGTCGGCAATTGTTTTTTAGCCATCATATACCCTTAAAGACGTCCGGAATAAGTCACTCTATATTGCCCTTTTGCATCAGGCTTGCCTAGCCATTTTAGCTGGCTTCTAAAGCTAGATGGGAAGCTCGACTCTGGTTTGAACCATCCATTCACTTGGTAAGAACGATTTGGATTCAACACAATATTAAATTCACTACTGACATCCGAAGAGTTTTGCTTGCTCACAACCGTTAATTTGCTCTCAATACACGTTGTATCCGCAATCACGGTTTTCGGATCAATATTTCCCAATGGAGAAACGATTTTACCACCAGACCAAACAACCTCACCCTCAGCGTGTTTGCACCAAGGTTGACCTTGCTGAAACGATTTAACGGTAATCTCCGCTTGCCCTTGCAGTGAAACAGGCACCGCCATTGGTAATCGATTCAAAATATTAGCAACAGGAAAAGACGCCACCACATTTTCAGCATAAGCGCCTTTTGATACGCTATAACCAACCATTCCCTTACCACGTAAACCGAGCTCACTGCCCCGGCCAAAACGCACCGCAAATTCAGCGTGGCCCTTTAGGATAGCCAGTGGGTCAATTTCCCATTGAACTTGGCCGTAATTAACACGCTGCCAAGATAATGAATCCACTTGTCCTTTCCATGGTGTACCCGATAACCCAGTTAATGCTAAACCGTTTACTTTTGGTGCTTGGTCAATCACCCATTGAATCGGCATATGCAATAACGCACTAAAAGTAAAAAACGTCGAAAATACCGTCGCAATCAATAATTTAAACTTCATGATGCCTCTCGACTTAGCTGCAGACGATTCACTTCAACCATACCTTCCACTTCGGCTTTATCAATATCTAAAAACTGCACATCAATACCCTGTGCGTCTCTTAAATAAGCCAACCAGTTTATCAATGAATTAAATGGCAATGGTTTTACCCACACTTGCATAACGTCACCGCGAGGTTGCATTCTGATCAGTTCAATCTTAAAACGATTGGTACTACTTGGTATTACTTGATTCATCGGTTTAATGCTGGTTTGTGCATTATGAGAAGTACCACCACGTAATGTCGTTATGTTATCGGCTTTCTTTTGTACCCAAACCAATAAATTACGTTCACTGTTAATACGATTTTGAGCCAGTTCCGCTCTTTCATTGAGGGGTTTTATACCTCCCCAATAAATCAAAGCGATCAACAAAGCGATGCTACCACCACCAACCAAAATACGTTCACGTGGTGAAATACTTTGCCACCATGTCATTAATGCTTTCATTATTTTCTCCTAATGACAATGGCACCAAAAACTTCGCCTTGGTTTTTATTAAGTTGTCCTTGCTCGACCACAAATTGAGTGCCCAATTCTGACGTCAATTGCTCAAAATAAGGGAAATCAGCAGCACTGGCTTGAAGACGTAACTCATCACGCTTTCCATCAAATTTTAAACTTTTTAGTTTAACTTGAGGCACCTTTGCTAAATAAGGTTGAAGCTCGGCCATCCAGCCTAAAAGATCGTTCCCTCCCGCTCCACCTTGCAAGCGCATCTCTTCATTTTTAATTTGAGACTTCAGATAACTTGAGGTTGGTATTTTTCGTTTCGCTGGAAAAATCTCACGAAAAATACGTTCACTTTCAGCTCGAAGAGCAACACTGTGTTGTTCTAATTTTTGCACTTCAGAAATATGCTGTCCAACAAACGCAACCATCACTAAACCAAACGCCAGAATCACTTTTTGCCATATCCGCCAGTGTTTGCGCCAAGACGATTGAGGACGATACCTTCCCGTTAATATATTCACTTTGGAATGGATAGCACCTTCAGCTAATAGCTGCATCACCAATTCAGGGGATTCTATATGTACTTTGGCATTATCGATCTCTATTTCACAAGGAGAATAAGCATGGATCACAACAACAGGCGTTGATTCACTTTCCGCTTCATCGACGTCACTCTGGCTTTCTAACTTCTGTGCATTCGCGAAGATGACCATGCCATCTAACAATACAGAAACCCAACTCGATTCAGCTACCGCACCTTGATGCTCCTGATGACGAATCAACCATTGATCATTCAATTGTACGAGCGATAAGCCATCCTCTTGATAAGGCAAAGTGAGTACATCTGGTAACCACTGTTTAGCGTGAATTTCAGCATCCTTTAACTGAGTAATCCAAGTGTCCATTTTTTCATGTTCAACAATAGCAATTTGCGCTGTTTTATTATTTTTCTTTATTATGACGATATGTAAATCATCAACATCCTGAGCCAAATCATCTTCAATAATAAAAGGTAACATGGATGAAAACTGTCGAGCCGCCCCTTCTGGAATCGCGACTTCTCTTAATAAAACATCACTGCTCGGCAATAATACAGAAACAATGCGTTGTTCTGCGTATTGAGTTAACGAGGATAACGTTTCAGAGGAAACTAATTCGCCCGAAGCGATGACTTCTTTTTGTTCTGGTGACCAGACGATCCATTGAATGGGATCTGATGGTTGACTATTCAGCCTTATTATCAGATGTTCGCTCACTCATTCCTCCATATTGGCGACGGATAACGTTCACCACTTTCTTATCACTGCTGTGCAATAAAGAACGCACACGTACGCGTGATTCTTCTACTAATACTTGAGCATCTAACTCAAAAAACTGACTATCTATTGATAAATACGGTTTGGCTTTTGTTTTTATATTCTCATCCACTCGATTGATGGCCGACTCTGATAAAAAATCTTCAACGCTTGCCCAGCCATCAAACGGACGGTTTTCTAATACCTCTTGAGCATCGCTTTCACTTAAATTCGGTGAAAATAACGCCACTAAAATGTTTGCTTGCTCTGGTTGTAATGTATTCACATTCAAATACCAGTTTGCCGTTGGAATAGCACAAGTTAATGGCGATACCGCTTTAAAAACCTCAGCGGTGACACCATTAATCGCTCGTAACTCACTCACATCTGCAATCCATCCATTTGGTGCTAAATAAGGAGGCTTAAAGGATTGATACGTACTGTCTTCAACACCAGAGCTCGAACGAACCACATCATCAGCATCCATGTATTCCCAGCTAGAATCCGCGATCACTTCCGCTAAATAATTTTCTACCTCAACAGATTCCAATAAATTCATCCATACGGTCACTAAAAATGGACGTACAGACGGATCGGCACTTGGTTCTATATTACTTAATGCATTTAAATTAAAACAAGCTTGCTTATCTTTCACTCCACCAAACGCTTCACCGTAATCTAATGGGTACGTTGTTTCTTCTGTCGCCCACATCTGGCTTAAATTAATGGTATCTCCATCTTTGTAGGCTTCTTCAATACCTGCCTTGGCTAGTGCTTCAACCCCAATGGAATACCAATACGCTTGTTGATGATTCAACTGATTTTCAGCACGATGGAACTGAATAAACAAACGCTCTGACATTTGAGCGGCAATCGTCACCATTATCGCTAATAGAAGCAATACAACAATCAACGCAACTCCGCTTTGATTTTTATGAGAACGGTTCATTAATACTCTATTCATTAACCGCCCTTGGACTCATCGTCATTTTTGTTGCTTTCATCCAATTGATAACCTGACGTAAGATAAATTCGATCTACATCCCCATAATCTTCAAACACGATAAGAAGCTTAATAGCAAATGGCAGCTCATTCTTTTTCTGCCATTTCTTTTGCCATGTTTTACCGTCATAAAATTCAAATTTAATCTCTTCGACGCCATCGATTAATGGCGTAACCACTGGCTTTTGACCAACAGGGGTATCAGGATAACGCCACCATAAACGTTCAAGTTTATTTTCAACGACGCGATAACCCACTTTGGTGATCTCACCTCGCGGGAAGGCTTCCTGTGGATTTTTCCAACCTAAACGAACAAACAAAATACCTTGAGATTCTGAATCCAATAAATAGTCATCTGCTGAAATTAACTTTCCATCCGCTTTTTCTCCATTGCTTCTGAATTGACGCGCCACAATTTGACGAAAGTCGTTATCAAGAAAAACCAAACTGCGCTGTAATTCTTTAATTCGTTCACTTTTTTCCAAAGAGAGAGCATTACTGCGCTGTACTTGATTCACCACCTGATACGCCGAAAAACTTAATGTGGCAAATACAGAGATAGCGACCATCACCTCGATCAGCGTAAAACCTCGAGATCGTTTATTAATATGACTACGGCGCAACATACGTTCTTACCGTTAATAGTGGGGATTTTTGGTCTTTGGTTGTTGCTACAGATACGTCCACTGATTTTAAAATATTAGACGTCGTTTTTACTGGGGCAATGGTCCAATACCACGTTTGACCTGCAAGCTCTGTTTTCCCTTTTTTAATCGAAGTTGGTGGTTTATCTAACAACATTAATGCCATTTGATTATCTAGCACCATCGAAGCAAAGGTTTTCTCTTCTAAATAGCTTAAGGTATTGATGTGTTGAGTAACGGATCTCAATACACTTAATGCGGCGGTAGCAAAAATAGCAAGGGCAACTAAGACTTCAAGTAACGTCATGCCTTTGTGCCGAGAGTGCACATAATGACTACTTTTCATCGTCTTCTTCCCCTGGCTTATCCAACGTGATCACACCAGATTCATCCACTTTAATTAACCACGTTTGATTATCAAGGTTTCCACTTACCTTCGCAGGAAAAAGGCGAAATAAAAATGGGGTCACTTCACCACTTGATAACACCATTACTTGCGGCGGTTTCGGTTTTTTATCTTTCTCGACATCCGCGAACATGTCTTCATCAAACAAAGAACCCGGTTCAAATAAGCGATCGTCGTCAGCCCATGCGGAACCGCCTAACTCCATCTCAAATTCGATGTCTTTTTCTATTTTCACTTCAGTAAAAAAGCGACTTTTCTCAAGAGGCTGCCAGCCATCTACCGTTAACGTCATAAAGCGATATTCTTGTCGCTCTTGATTGAAATAGATGCCGTAATCCATCCCGTTGAGTAAAGCATCTTCATTGAGAAGCTGAACTAACTGATAAAAACGTGAGGCCTGCTCTTCAAGATGATCATCTCGACTTTCAGGTAAGCTCATGATGACCGCCATCGAACTTACCGACAGCAGCACCAATACCAACATTATTTCGATTAGGGTAAACCCAACCTCACGTTTTATCTTCATCATTGCTCTTAATTAACGATAAGCTTATGACTTATTAAAAGTCTTGCATGTTCCAGTTACCAATATCTGCATTAGCTCCTTCACCGCCTTCTTGACCATCAGCACCTAAAGAGAAGATATCAATCGTGCCATTATCACCAGGACTCAGGTATTGGTATTCATAACCCCATGGGTCATTTGGCAAACGACGAATATAACCGTCAGCACGATAATTACGAGGCTCTGGACTTGCTGATGGTTTCGATACCAATGCTTCTAAGCCTTGATCTGTCGTTGGGTATACACTGTTATCTAACTTGTACATATCCAATGAGTTTTCTAGTGCTACGATATCTGTGATCGCTTTTTGTTGATCGGCTTTTTCTTTGTTACCCAATAAATTAGGGACAACTAAGCTAGCTAGCACACCAAGAATAACGATAACGACCATCACTTCTAAAAGTGTAAAGCCACCTTGTTTACGTTGAGCGGAATTGACTTGCATGAATGACTCCTGACGTTAAAAATTCAACATAGTAATAAAAAAGAATAAGGATAGTGTCTATTCACTATCCAACTAAATTGTTTAATTCGATTATTGGCATAAGTGTCGCAACAACAATGAAAAGTACAATACCGGCCATAAAGACAATTAATAATGGCTCAAAAATACCTAAAGCCATATTCACTAAAGATTCAAAATCTCGGTCTTGGTTATCCGCAGAACGCGTTAGCATTTGCTCTAACTCTCCACTTTGCTCACCACTGGCTATCATATGTAACATCATTGGGGGGAACAATTTGGTTTGCTCTAAAGAAATACGCAAACTTGCCCCTTCACGTACATTATCTGCAGCTTCAAGCACTTGCTGTTTAAAGTATTTATTACTCATTACGTCTGCCGCAACTTTCATCCCATCTAATAAAGGGATCGCACTGGAAGTACAAATAGACAGAGTACGAGCAAAACGAGAGGTATTTAGACCACGAACCACCTTACCAACCACAGGCAATCGTAAGATCTTTTTATCCCACGCCAAACGTAAATGAGGCTTCGTTAATAGCCATTTGATCCCAAAAATAATCGCAACAATGACAACCACCACAACAACACCCCAGTGAACAACAAAATTACTGGCCGCGATAAGTATCTCTGTGACGGCAGGAAGCCCTTGCCCCATTTGCACAAATTGGTCGACAATTTTAGGCACAACGGTCGCTAATAAGAATGAGATAACAGCCACAGCAATTAACGTTAGCATGATCGGATAAATCATCGCTTGTTGTAATTTACTGCGCATTTTTTGACGATTTTCAGCGTAATCCGCTAAGCGATTTAATACGGTATCTAAGTGGCCCGATTTTTCACCCGCAGCCACCATTGAACAAAATAAATCATCAAACACATGAGGGTATCCACCAAAGCTTTCAGCTAATGGATAACCTTCAATTACTTTTGATCTTACGCCCATCATCATACTGCGAATATGCGGTTTTTCACCTTGCTCAGCAACGGCTTTTAAACACTCCTCTAATGGCATACCCGCCTGAACTAACGTCGCCAGTTGACGAGTAATTAACGACAGGTCATTCACACTGATGCCGCGCTTAAAACTCAACCCTTGAGAAGCGGCTTTTTGCTGTTTTGATTTTGTTTCAATGACTTCAACAGGGATTAACCCTTGCTCTTTTAAACGCTGGCGAACTTGGCGAGCATTATCGCCCTCCATTACGCCTTTTTTCTGTTTGCCATTTTTTTCGAGGGCTTTGTATTCAAAGGCTGCCATTTATCCTTCCCGAGTGACTCGCATCACCTCTTCTAATGTCGTAATGCCTTTTTGTACTTTCAATAAACCATCTTGTTGAATACCGCGAGTATTTTTACGTACTTCTTTTTCGATCTCTTGCTCGCCGGCTTCTTTATGAATCAGTTCCTGAACTTTCTCATTAACAATAAGCAATTCATGAATACCAGTACGCCCACGATACCCTTTACCATTACAATGCTCACAACCATTCGGCTTATAAAGCACTAAGTCATCCGCTGGTAATAAAGAGAATAATTTCTTTTGTCCATCATCCGCTTGATAAGGCGCCTTGCACTCTTTACATAGAGTTCGAACCAAGCGCTGAGCAAGAACGCCAAGCAAAGACGATGAGATAAGAAAAGGCTCAATACCCATATCTCGAAGACGAGTAATCGCACCAACAGCGGTGTTAGTGTGCAATGTAGACATCACTAAGTGACCCGTTAACGACGCTTGAACAGCAATTTCTGCGGTTTCTAAATCTCGAATTTCACCGATCATAACCACATCAGGATCTTGACGAAGAATCGCACGTAAACCACGAGCAAACGTCATATCAACCTTTGGGTTTACTTGCGTCTGACCAATGCCATCAATATCAAATTCAATCGGGTCTTCAACCGTTAATATGTTTGATTGAGTGCTGTCTAATTCACCTAACCCTGCATATAACGTCGTCGATTTACCAGATCCGGTTGGACCCGTCACAAGAATAATGCCATGAGGTCGTTTAATGATATGTTGGAATTTTTGATGATTATCCGCAGTCATACCTAAGCTGTGTAAATCAAGGCGAGTGGCATTCTTATCCAATAAACGCATTACCACACGCTCACCATGAGACGATGGCATGGTAGACACACGCACATCGACGGCTCGGCCACCGATACGCAATGAAATACGACCATCTTGAGGGATACGTTTTTCGGCGATATCCAACTTGGACATCACTTTCACACGAGAGACTAATAACGGCGCTAATTTACGGCTAGGACTAATGACATCACGCAAAATACCATCGACACGAAAACGAATCGACAATACTTTTTCGAACGTTTCAATGTGAATATCCGACGCCCCTTCTTTGATTGCTTCACCTAACATGGCGTTAATCAATTTAATAATGGGCGCATCATCTTCTGATTCTAATAAATCGTCATTGTCTGGCAGTTCTTCAGCCAACGAAAAGAAATCATCATTATCAGCCCCAATGTCTTCCATCAATTGCTGTGCTTCTGATGAATTACGTTGGTATACCTGAGTCACTTTCGTGTCGAACTCTTCTTTTTCTAATTGGCTTAATGAAAATTCTGATTTACATACACGTCGAATTTCACACAACACCATCGGTGACGGTGTTGTTACATAAAACAACACCCAACCTTCAGGTCTGAGTTCAATAACCACTGAGTGCCTTTTCGCAAATGAAAAAGGCAAACGCAGTACCGCGACAGAATGAGGAAACAGCATGTCCGCCATTATTTTTCCTTACCCTTATGTTCATCATCAAACTGTTCAAAGAACGCTTGAATTTCAGCGGGGTGTTTTATGCCCTCATCAAATGTTGGTAACACCGGAATATTCGTATCATCCATTAACTTCAAGCCTTTCTGTGCATTGTATAGTTGCTCTGCACGAATATAATTGTATTTACGCTGAGTAATACCATCCGATGTCATGCCATCACGAATAATGGTTGGTTTAATGAATATCATTAAATTTTTCTTTTCAACTTGAGTGCTGGTTGATTTGAATAAATAGCCTAAAATCGGAATATCACCAAGGAATGGCACTTTTGATTCACTTTCCATCGCTCGTTCATCAATCAAACCACCCAGTACTAACATTTTGCCATCTTCTACCATGACCGACGTACTTAACTGGCGCTTAGCAAAGCGAACATCAACCGCCCCATTCGCACCCAATACATTAGACACTTCTTGTTCAATATCCAAACGAACCGAGTTCCCTTCATTGATTTGAGGGACCACTTTTAGCTTAATACCGACTTCTTTACGTTCAACGGTTTGGAATGGGTTCTCGTTATTTGAACCAGAAGTAGACCCTGTTAATACAGGAACTTCTTCACCGACAATAAATGACGCTTCACCATTATCCATGACCGTAATACTTGGTGATGACAGAATATTTGAATTCGAATCAGTCGATACCGCCGTTATCAACGCAGTCCAATCCCCCATCATAATACTAACCGCCGCACCTTGAACGCCACCAAGCGCAGAAGCAAGTGCCGTATAATCACCCTCTTCTGTTGTGGTTTCATTTCTTAAAAACTTACCATCGCTATCATAAACAGCAGTTGTCGTGGTGCTGTCTTTAGCTTCTTCTAAGCCCACCATGGTGCCGCCAATTGAGGCTCCCGTATTACTGTATTGAATCATTGCGCCGGTTTCTAAATTACCCCATTGCACACCAAGATTAACGCCATCACCTTCCGCCATTTCGACTATCAGCGCTTCAATTAATACTTGAGCACGACGGATATCTAATTGAGCAATCACATCTTTCACTGCACGCATAATATCTGGCGGTGCAGTGATAACGATCGCATTAGTATCCGCATGAGCTGAAATCATGACATTACCACGATTACTTGAACCCGATTGCTTGCCACTTCCTTTACCGGCTTCTAGATTGTCAGAAACCCCTTTAAGCACATCAACTAAATCTTCTGCTTTGGCATAGCGTAAGTAAACCACTTGGTTATTGCCTTTCGTTGCCATTTCTACATCAAGTTGCTTAATTAATTTTTTCAATCGTTGGCGAACTTTAGGATCCCCAGAAATTAATACTGAGTTAGTTCGCTCATCGGCAACCAATTTTGGTTGTAAGAAAGCCGGAGTGTTTTTTGCTTCCGTTGTTTTATTCAAAGCATCAACAATACGAACCATCTCGGCCGCCGATGCATTTTTAAGCTCAACCACTTCAACTTCTTTATCACCCGCCTGATCGACTCGTTCAATAATCTCAGCAAGGCGATTAACCACCGCCGCACGACCTGTGATCATAATAATGTTCGCCGGATCGTAATGAACCACATTACCCGCGCCCGCATTATCATTCAGCTGACGTAATAAAGGTGAAAGCTCTCGTACAGAGACATTACGAACCGCAATAACACGAGTAATTACCGCATCACCCGTTATGTTATCTTTTGCTCCCAGAACAGGAACTGCCGACGTTTTCGCATCTTTATCTTTAATGACTTTTAAAATACCAGAATCCATTTCAACGACCGCGTAGCCATAGACTTCAAGGACACTTAAAAAGAATTGATAATATTGTTCTTCATTCAATAAATCGTAGCTACGAACATCCACTTTTCCGCGTACTGAAGGGTCAACAATAATGGTTTTTTCCAAATTTCGACCAACAATGTTGATGAACTCTTGAATATCCGTCCCTTTAAAACTGGCACTAAAGTCATTGGCGATAGCTGATGTCCACACCATGCTACTCGCCAGTAATAAGGCTCCCTTGCCCATCCACTTTTTCACAACATACCCTTAATTCATTAATTACCAGTTTTTATAGACCGATAAAGATGTCATGTAACTGTCCATCACGCTGAACCGTTAAATTTAATTCCGTCATTTCTGACATGTTTTTCCACAATGAACTCATTGCCGCGGGATCCGTTAAATCAATCCCATTTAAACTGGTTGCAATGTCTCCAGGCTTTAAACCAACAGAATCAAACAGTTTTCTGTCTTTACCTGGATTCACTCGATACCCTTCAATTTTTCCATCATTACTCACTTGAGAAAGACGAATGTACTTCAGCACTGATTGTGGGTTTTGAGCCATTTCCTTACGAATTTGTTCTAATTCATCTTGATTTGAATTTTGACGGTTATTCCCGATCACAGTGCCTGAGCTACCGGTGTGATTTTTTTCTGTCGAGATTTTGGTGTACTCAAGTCCTTCAAGCATTAGCGTTTCATCACGACCATTATTTGAAATAATGATACGATCAGGGCTAATCGCCTTTACCGTTGCTCGTGTACCATCAATGGTTTCTTCAATTCCATAGGTATTTTGCTGTCCGCGATTAGCAATAACAGCAAGACTAAATTTAGGGTTACTGCTCGCCACAATGCCTGCTAGCGTCAAATTTAACTGCGTTTTAGGCGCATCTTTGACTTCAGTAATCTTAGGTTGTTCTGACTTTTTAGCTTCTTCGCTATAACGCCCAAAGACTTGGCTATTAAGCAATTCAGATAATGAGTCTGTCGATGTTTTCGGCTTTGAAGAATGCGCTGCAACCGTTGAAGGAGACCATTTTGAAACCGACGTCTGCGGTGACAACATTGCCCAAAATAATGATCCACAAATCCATGCAAACCAGGCAACTAAGATAACCGTTAATCCTTTTGAAATAGTCGATTGATAGATTAACCAATATTGAGGGAATTTATCGATTTTCATATTTGTTACCATCTGCTTTTGATTATCCTTTTCTTAAATGATCTTCTTTAATTATTTGATGCATTTTATAATTATAAAATAAAGAGCCACAATTACTGTAGGCATTACCTTTTTATTAAGATACTTAAAGCCATATCACGTAAATATAAGGAATACTTTTCATATTAGAGCATCATTTCTCATTAATGACTCTAATTGGTTATGAATTTTGATTAATTCGTGCCAAAAGATTGAAAAATAATTTACAGCCACCATCTTAGTTAGCTGAGATAAGACATAGGTATCCATCATGAGTTCAAAATCCAACACTATTGAAGGTGTAAGACTTGATAAATGGCTCTGGGCAGCTCGTTTTTACAAAACACGCTCAGTGGCACGCAATATGGTTGATGGCGGTAAAGTTCATTATAATGGCCAGCGTGCAAAACCAAGTAAAATTATCGATCTTGGTGCGGAAGTAAAGCTTCGCCAAGGGAATAATGAAGAGATCACCGTGATCGTCGAGATCATCTCCGATCAACGCCGTGGTGCTCCCGTTGCACAAACTCTTTACAAAGAAACACAAAGCAGTATTGAGCGTCGTGAAGAAAATGCGAAATTACGCAAATTAAACTCCCTTGGGAGCCCGCATCCTGATAAACGTCCAGATAAAAAACAACGACGTGATATCATGAAGTTTAAGCAACAATAACTGACTTTCTTCTTTATTTACCTTTTCTCAAGGTTATAGCGGCTATAATAGCGATAACTGTAACCTCTAATACAATTGCTGGAGTATTTCATGGCAAATAACACATTGCATCGTTACCTGTTTGAAGATTTATCCGTTCGTGGTGAATTAGTTCAATTAGATGATGCTTACCAACAAATTATTTCTAGCAAGGAATACCCAAAGCCAGTACAAAACTTATTGGGTGAGCTA
The DNA here is from genome assembly GCF_001691055.1 of Aliivibrio logei. Lineage (NCBI taxonomy): Bacteria > Pseudomonadati > Pseudomonadota > Gammaproteobacteria > Vibrionales > Vibrionaceae > Aliivibrio > Aliivibrio logei. The sequence goes on along the minus strand of NZ_MAJU01000025.1, from coordinate 51,387 downwards.
TTAGTTGCAACCACATTATTAACCGCCACGTTGAAATTTGAAGGATCGATTACGCTTCAACTTCAAGGTAATGGCCCTGTCTCTCTTGTGGTTATTAACGGTGATAACGATCAAAAAGTTCGTGGCGTTGCTCGCTTTGAAGGCGAAATTGCTGACGACGCGACATTACACCAACTAATGGGTAAAGGTTATTTAGTTATTACTATCTCACCTAAAGACGGCGAACGTTACCAAGGTGTCGTTGCTCTTGAAGGGAAAGATTTAGCCGAATGTTTTGAAGGATACTTTGAGCGTTCTGAACAATTAAAAACTCGTTTATGGTTACGTCTTGGGGAATTTGAAGGCAAACCACACGCTGCGGGTATGCTACTTCAAGTCATGCCTGATGGGACTGGCTCTTCGGATGATTTTGAGCATTTAGAGCAACTAACGGATACCGTTAAAAACGAAGAACTCTTCAGCTTAGAAGCGGAAGATGTACTTTACCGTTTGTATAACCAAGATAAAGTTCAGTTGTTTGAACCTCAAAACGTTGAATTTTTCTGTGGGTGCTCTCGTGAACGCAGTGGCGGCGCCATCATTACGATTGAACGTTCAGAAGTGGATGACATTATTGCAACTGAAGGCAAAGTGTCTCTTCATTGTGATTACTGTGGTACCAGTTACGACTTTGACAGCATTGATGTTGCTCATCTTTTTGAAGAAGCCACGAAAGGTAATGACACGGTTCATTAATTCTTCATACAGAATAAGTTCTTTATTTTGTTTTAAAGCCAGCCATTAGGTTGGCTTTTTTTATGGTTTTTTTTGATGCAAAGCACATTTTTGATCCCACTTATCCACACTTAATTTTGATTAAATAATAATCAATTGCATCTAGCGCAATCGATTTCATTAAGAGTAGAATAGACATATTGCTATTTTGTGATGGTGATTAAATAACCCGTACCACTTTGTGGTTATTTCATGATATGACTCCCTGTTTTCAATTTACCGCGTTGGTAGCATGGGTAGCAGTAAACAATATTAAAATAATTAGAATATTAAAATCCCTACAAAATTCCTTTAAGGAGCACCTATGACTGTAATGGAACACAAAAAGGCTGCACAACTTGATCTTTCTCAACACGGCTTAAGCAACGTGACGGAAGTTCTTCGTAACCCTAGCTATGACGTACTTTTTGAAGAAGAAACGCGTCCTGACTTAGAAGGTTATGAACGTGGTGTAATGACAGAACTTGGCTCTGTTGCGGTAGATACTGGTATTTTTACCGGTCGTTCGCCAAAAGATAAATACATCGTAAAAGATGAAACAACCAAAGATACCTTGTGGTGGTCTGATCAAGGTAAAAATGACAACAAAGCCATTACCCCTGCAGTCTGGGATGATTTAAAAGCCCTTGTTACAGAACAACTATCAGGCAAACGTTTGTTTGTTATTGATGGCTTCTGTGGTGCAAACCCTGATACTCGCCTTAGTGTTCGAGTTATCACGGAAGTCGCATGGCAGGCTCACTTTGTGAAAAATATGTTTATTCGCCCAACGGACGAAGAATTAGAAAGTTTTGAACCTGATTTTGTCGTCATGAATGGCGCAAAAGCAACCAATCCAAATTACGAAGCACAAGGGTTAAACTCTGAAAACTTTGTTGCCTTCAACTTAACAGAGCGTGTTCAAATCATCGGTGGTACTTGGTACGGCGGTGAGATGAAAAAAGGCATGTTCGCAATGATGAATTACTTACTTCCGTTAAAAGGCATTGCGTCTATGCACTGTTCAGCTAACGTAGGTAAAGAAGGCGATGTTGCTGTATTCTTCGGCTTATCAGGTACAGGTAAAACAACCCTATCAACGGATCCAAAACGTCAGTTAATTGGGGATGATGAACACGGTTGGGATGATGATGGTATCTTTAACTTTGAAGGTGGCTGTTACGCGAAAACCATTCGTTTATCTAAAGAAGCTGAACCGGATATTTTTAATGCCATTCGTCGTGATGCACTATTAGAAAACGTAACCGTTCGCAATGATGGTTCGATTGATTTTGATGACGGTTCTAAAACAGAAAACACCCGTGTTTCTTACCCTATCTATCACATTGATAATATCGTTAAACCGATTTCAAAAGCAGGTCATGCAAACAAGGTTATTTTCTTAACCGCTGATGCATTTGGTGTTCTACCTCCTGTTGCTAAATTAACGCCAGAACAAACGAAATATCATTTCTTATCCGGTTTTACCGCTAAATTAGCCGGTACTGAACGTGGCATTACAGAACCAACACCAACATTCTCTGCTGCTTTTGGTGCTGCGTTCTTAACACTACACCCAACACAATACGCAGAAGTATTGGTGAAACGTATGGAAGCGGCTGGTGCAGAAGCTTACATCGTAAACACAGGTTGGAACGGTACAGGCAAACGTATCTCAATTCAAGATACGCGTGGTATCATCGATGCAATTTTAGATGGTTCTATTGATAATGTAGAAACGAAAAACATTCCAGTCTTTAACCTTGAAGTACCGACATCACTACCAGGTGTTGATACCTCAATTCTTGACCCTCGTGATACATATACAGACCCACTACAATGGGACAGTAAAGCGGAAGATTTAGCACAACGCTTCATCAAAAACTTTGCTCAATACACAGATAATGACGAAGGGAAAGCGCTTGTAAAAGCAGGTCCTCAGCTGGATTAATCCGCCTTACATGTAAATCGTTTTTATTTAAGCCCTTCATTCGAAGGGCTTTTTTTACCCATAAATAGGCCAATAACAATAAAGCTTGATTCTATTTTCCTCGAAATCGTGATTACTCTTGAGTAAACAACGACAATAACTTGATTGAACCTGTTTTTTACTCCACTCTTTCTGTTCATCTATTTTTCTTATTGGAGTTAATCAATGTACACCACGTTGAAAAGCCTCGGTTGGCTGCTCACTCTTTGTTTATTACTTGTGGCGGCATTCTTATCTCTTTTACATACGCCTTACGCACAGCCATTATTGAATCCAGTCGTTGAAAAGTTGACTCATCAAACGCTCTCCTTTGGTGGGATCTCCTATTCTATTCACGATCCTCTGCACCTCACCATCTCTGATGTCGTGATTCATTCAGAGCCAGAGCTACCCATTCAACAAATTGATTTATGGCTTTCTAAGCATCCAATTCAAAATAATAAACTCGCTTTTGATAGTGTGAAAATTGATGGCATTAGCCTACAAAACGGACTGCCTAATACTAAAAAACTCAATTGGTTTTCAATCTCTCAGCTCAGTATTTCTAATTTAGATTTTGCAGAGGATGGATTGGTCGTACGTGAAGCACAAATCCAATTAAGTAACTATGATGTGCATAATGAAAAAGGACTGCCTTTTAAAGGGGAGTTTCAATTATCTACTCAACAACTTTACTGGCAAGGTGAAGCCCTAGATGACGTCTTAATTGATGGTTATTACACTGAAAACTATACGGCATTACAGGGGATTTCATTAACTTGGCGCAATAGCACCATTACAGCTCAAGCCGAATTAAAAGAAAATAAGTTATGGGTTATTCCTCAATTTACACTGCGTAAATTTAATTTAGAATCGGATAATGCCGACATTATTGGAAAGCCTCTACAATGGCTTTCAGAACAAGGTTTCACGTATCAATTCGAACGAATCGATCTACTCGATGTGAATATTGAATTACCTCAATTCTCTGTCAATGATCTCAGTCTTTCTGCTGAAAACATTCTTCTTCCTTATAAGATTTGGCAGCAAAATGACGCGAATATTTCCTTTAGTGCCGATAGCTTGGTATGGAAAGACACCATTATTAATAAGCCAATCATAGAGTTAACGCTAACAAATAAAAAAGCGACTATTTCCAATCTTTCACTGGATGTTTTTAATGGCAACATTCAACTTTCAGGACTGCTTTCTCCTACCACGATCAATTTATCGTCTCTCACTTTAAACCAAATAAAATGGTTAATCAGTCCTCAAGAACTCGATTCAATCAGCAACTATCTCACTCAATTAGAACAAGTGAAAATCGCCAACTTAGACATTAATAATTCTCAGATTATTCAACTTGAAACGGCTCATCCATTCCAGTTGTCTGGTTTAAACGTAGAAGGTCATGATCTGGATTTACTTCGTTATTATCAATGGGCTTTATGGGACGGGAAATTATCAATAAGTGCTTCAAATGCCAGCTTAAATTATTTGCTCACTCAACAACTATTGATCGAAACAAACACGAATAATGGACTGTGGACAATAGAGCGCGCTCTATTCCCATTAACAGAAGGGTTAATTGGACTAAATGGCAGTATTAACCTCAAACAAGACAGTCAGCCATGGCAACTTGAGGCTTATGGTGATGGTATCCCTCTCTCGGATTTAGCGAAATGGCTTCCCAACCCAATACCTTTAGAAGGAATGGCTGAATTTACTTTTTCAGGTAATGGATTAGCGGTAAATAAAGACAGTTTTAATTACAGCTTTGATGGCGATTTAAACGTTATTCCAAGAGAAACGACAACAACAGAAACGGCCAAAGATTTGTGGCAACTAAAACTCGGGCTCATTCCAGACGAAAGCCAATCAGAAAAAGACGTTAGTGCTCAAACACAACGCAAGAAAGAACATACAATGGATAAAAAAACCATCTACCCAATCAATATTGAGCCAATTCATATTTCGGCAAACAGGGGCCGAATTTCAATTAATCCAATAATGATTACCGGTGACGGATTTAATTATAATGTAGAAGGGGAGTATGATTTAGTGAACCCAGAAAAGGCAGAAACGGTCATCTCACTAACACAAGAATGCCATCAAATAGTACAGCGACTCTTTTCTGATAAAGTCGATTTAATCAATTATTGTCAGTGATAATGCGGTAGGCCATCAATATTAAGCTCTATTCCTTTCAAGAAATAGAGCTTTTTGATCATTTAGAAAGGATGTCTTGATACCATTTTTCAGCTTCTTCGTAAGTTTTTTCAACCGTTTTTGCAGAGAAACCCAAAGAGCGACTGACTTGATCAATATGAGTCCAATCTCCTTTATCTACATTTTCATACAGCTTTAACATAGAACCAAGCAGACCTGATTGTGTTAATAATGCTTGCTCAATATCTTCAGATAAAGACAATTGAACCAGTAATTCATCAAAATTACGATCCAACAACGCGTCTAATAACGAAAACAATCCCACAATAAACGCCTGTTGTCCCGGCGTCCCATTCTGGCACTTACAAATCATTAATTCACAAAAACGCCCTTTAATCAGCGATTGTTTATACAATTCTTTGGGCTTATTGATCGCCGCGTGGGCTGTCGCGACTAAAGTGACAAACATTTTGATTTGTTCTTCACCCAAATACACTAACGCTTGTTTAAAAGACGAAATCGGTTTTTCTAAACGAACGGCTGACGTATTGACGAATTTTAATAACTGATAAGACAACGACACATCTTGAGCAATAAGCTGCTCAATACGATTGAAATTAACGTCATCACGACACACTTCTTGAAACAATTGCATCGTTAATACTTCTTCAGGTTTAACCACTCGATTTTTTATGATTTCAGGTTTACTAAAGAAATACCCTTGATAGAAATAAAAACCGGCATCAAATGCTTGCTGAAACTCTTCGTTTGTTTCAACACGCTCCGCTAAATAATGACGTTTACAGCCTTCTCGTTTCTTTTTCTTCACATAGTCACAAGCAACATTGATACCTAATTGCATGATGTCTAATTTCACGATATGTGCATAAGGTAAAAAACGATCCCACACCGCATCTAAACTAAAATCATCTAATGCAATGATATAGCCCATGCGGTGTAAATGTTTAATCGCACTGAATAATTCATCATTAGGAATGCACGTCTCTAGTACTTCTACTACAATTTTTCGTTTCGGAAATGACGTAGGTATAAGAGAAATCAATGATTCTTGCGGGAAATTGATAAAACTACGAGGAGATTCTAAAGCAGGATTACAGCCGACCGACATAAAGTTCTCGACCAACAATCGGCAAGTCGCTTGATTCGCTTCTATATCATCAGGAAAAGCGTTGCTTTCACCATCACGAAAAAGGAGTTCATACCCTATCGTTTGTTTTTTTCGATTAAGTATCGGTTGTCGAGCAACGTATGCATACATAATTTGAAAGCGGTATCCTGTGAGAAACAAAATAAGATTAAGTATTTATAACGGCAGAATACCAAAAAACTTGATAAAAACCTAAAAGAAACCTAGTCCTATTGGAAACGTCACATCATAGTATAATGTGTCGCCTAAAAACATGAGTTTGATTAAGAACCACACAAGAACTTACTAAAATATGATATTCCTTTCTTAATTATCCTTATAATACCTCATTGATGTAGTTATTTTAAAATAGTGACCTTTATGACAGCACCTGAACTTACTCAAGAACCACAATACCTTGATACCATGAAATACAACGTAGCTCCATTTTGGGAGAAGCGTCAACATGGATTTCTACAAGGTGAAAAAACCACTCAACTACACTGGGTAAGTTTCACAAGTCCAAGTCATAAGAAAGCGATCATGGTGGTTAATGGTCGTATTGAGAGTGTGTATAAATACCAAGAACTCTTTTATGATTTATTTTGCCAAGGTTATGACATTTATTCATTTGATCATCGTGGGCAAGGCTTATCCGATCGTTTAACAGACAATATCGACATTGGCCACATTGAAGATTTTAATGATTACATTCTTGATCTCAACACCATGACTCAATCATTGATTACACCCGAGAATTATGAAGACTGCTACCTTCTTGGTCACTCAATGGGAGGCGCTATTGCAACGCAATACGTTCAATGTTTTTCTCACCCATACTCAGCCCTTGTATTAAGCGCACCAATGCACGGTATTTACATGAAACCGTGGTTAAAGCCTATCGCAAGCCCTGTTAGTCATTATTTAAGTCAATGGTCTGCCTTGCCTTCTTATGCGTTAGGTCAATCCCCTTATCAAGCAAAACCGTTTTTAGATAATCCACTAACCACCAGTGAAATTCGTTACCAATGGTTTAGAGATTTATATCAAACCTTCCCGGAACTGCAAATTGGTGGCCCAAGTAATCACTGGGTTAATCAAGGTATTAAAGGAGCAAAACTGTGTATTGCTCAAGCACCGGCCTGCACAATACCAACCTTATTAATGCAGGGTGAAAAAGATAAAATTGTAGATAACAAGTCACACCTCAAATTTCAGAAAAAAGCCCCTAATTGCCAGCTCATCACGATTAAAGAGGCAAAGCATGAATTATTATTTGAATCTGATGCCTGCAGAAATCAAGCCTTACAGGAAACATTCGCTTTCTTTGAGGCTCATTCAAAAAAATAATGCCTCCGCGGCAGACTAAAAGGGGAAAGATCATAATTGCTATCTTTACCCTCTTTTTTCATTACAAAGTGACGTAAACTGGCCTCAGTTAACTTTGAACTCCAATTTTCACCATGAGGCTTTATGATTACTATCGTTGCGTCTGATCTTGACGGCACACTGCTTACTCCAGAACACAAACTTGCTGACTTCACGAAAAAAACACTCAATAAACTTCATCAACAAGAACTCACTTTTATTTTTGCGACTGGCCGCCATCACATTGATGTTGGTAATCTACGTAATGAAGTGGGTATTCCGGCTTATATGATCACCTCAAACGGTGCTCGTGTGCATGATGAAAATGACCAACTGATTTACAGTAAAAATGTTCCTCAAACATTAATTCCTCAAGTGATCGATCTTTTAAAAAATGATGACCTGTTGTCTATACATATCTACTCAGATGACCAATGGTTTTTAAATAAAGAAGACGAAGAATTAAAAGAATTTCATGACAATGGCTTCACTTACACCTTATTTGATGTAGAAAATCCACCACTTGAAAATATTGCTAAAATATTTGTCACCATGCCTGAACACGAATATTTAGTTCAATATGAAAACCAATTAAAAGAAAAATTTGGTGACCAATTGATGGTCGCATTCTCGACACCTTGGTGCTTAGAAGTGATGGCATCAGAAGTATCTAAAGGTGCAGCACTCGATGCCGTTGCTAAATTATTAGGTAAAACACTCGAAAACTGCATCGCCTTTGGTGATGGCATGAATGACTACGAAATGTTGAGCATGGCAGGCAAAGGGATTGTGATGGGAACATCGCATGAAAAAGTAAAAAAAGCCTTACCAAATAATGAAATCATTGGTTCTTGCGCTGACGAAGCCGTTGCTCATTACTTAGAAAATTTATTGTTAAAATAGCATTTTAAGTAGTTGGCCTATCATAGGCCAATTACTGGTTAACCATTTAAAAACAGTATATTAAGCAACTAAAAAAGCCAATGGAACAATCATATGCTCTCACTGGCTTTTTATTATCAATAAGTGAAATTACGATACTTTATCTCTATTTTTTCTTCGCTCTTGGATGCGCTTGATCATACGCTTGAGCAAGATGTTGAAAATCTAAATGGGTATAGATTTGCGTAGTAGAAATATTTTCGTGTCCTAATAATTCTTGTACTGCACGTAAGTTACCGCTCGATTCAAGCATATGCGTAGCAAATGAGTGACGTAGTTTGTGTGGGCTAATGTGGCTATTCACCCCTTGCTTCATTCCCCACTCAGCCATACGTTTTTGCACATTTCGATGAGAAATTCGAACGCCTAATTTAGAAACAAACAATCCTTTCTCTTCTGGGTTCGCTAATTGGTTTCGCACTTGCAGCCAGTGTCCTAACCATTCTTTCGCTTTCCCAGAAAAAGGGACTTTACGCTCTTTATCCCCCTTACCAATAACTCGTAATTCACCTTGGCGTAATTGAATGTCTCGAACATCAATTCCGACTAATTCAGCCAAACGTAAACCCGCGCCGTACATTAGCTCCATCATCGCTCGGTCTCGAATCGATAATGGATCATCTTCATTCACTTCCAGTAACTGCCCCATCTCATCCACATCAATATTTTTTGGTAATGGTCGAGATTTACGAGGCGCAGAAACACCTTTCGCGGGGTTTGCTTGCAATACATTACGTAAGACTAAGAAATCAAAAAAACTGCGTAATGAAGACAGTCGAGTCGATAAGCTGCTCGCTTTCAATCCCGAACGCATGCCTTTACTGGTGATTTGTCGAACCCATCCAGCATCAACGTCTTGCCAAGAATCAACACCAAGTTCAATTAACTGCTCAGCAATGGTTGTTAACTGGCGCTTATAGTTACGTTGAGTATAAATACTCAATCCCTTTTCATTACGCAAGAACTCGTAAAATGCAGTTAGGTGTTTTTCATATTGCGGAGGTAATGATTCACTCATTATGTGCTTTAGACCACTGAGTTAGTAAGTAATGGAACACACTCACAAGTTGTTCCAAAAATAACGTATCCATATTCGGTTGAAAATGGCCACCATCACGGCTAGCAAAAGCCATGATCCCCAGCGGGGTTGACTGTCCTAATGGTAAAACAGCAAATGACCCCAATTCTGAATTTGAGGCATTTAGCCCACCATAGGCCAATAAGCTATCACGCTCAGTTTGACGCAAGCGCCCTAAGTATGCAGAACGACCATTCAAGAATTTTTTCATGAAATTATCGAGGGCTGTTTTATCTACATTGTATTTAGGATGAGCATGATCAATGATTTTTATATAAGCCGTTAAATTCAGCACGACGGCTTTCTGCTCTATAATTTTAGCGGCTTGATCAAATGACTCACACATCAATAATTGTTTTTGAACATCAGCAAAGTCATGAAATAAGCGATCATTTTTTGCCGCGAGTGACATTAACTGAGTAATTTCTTCTTCTAAATCACCAATACGATTACGTAGCTTACTGACTTGTACTTCAACTAAAGAAACTACGCCTCGCTCAGGAGTATCTACTTTAATTCGCCCAAGAAGCTCAGGATGCTGTTGAAAAAAATCAGGGTGATCCATTAAAAATTGAGCCACAACGTCTTCCGTTAGTTGAGTCGGCTGTGGCTCTATTATTGGTGTTACTTCATTCATATTGATAATTGACCGTCATAAACGTGTGTCGCAGGCCCTGTCATAAATAACGGTTTACCCGGGCCTTGCCAAACAATACGTAAATCACCACCAGGTAAAGACACTTTAACGTCTTCTTCTAGGAGCTCTTGCATTATGCCTATGGCAACCGCTGCGCAAGCACCGCTTCCGCACGCTTGAGTTTCACCCGCACCACGTTCATACACACGTAATTTAATTTCGCTCGGAGAAACTATCTCCATAAAGCCTGCGTTTACTCGCTCAGGGAAACGTTCATGCCCTTCCACTAATGGGCCGTATTTATCAACATCGTAATTATCGACATCATCCACCACCGTCACGCAGTGTGGATTGCCCATACTCACCGCACCACAAAATAATGTTTTATCTTCCGCACGCAATAAATAGGTTTTTTCAGCTTGAGTCGCTTTAAATGGAATTTTGTTTGGTTCAAATTGAGGTTCACCCATGTTCACCGTAATTTGGTCATCATCTTCCACTTTTAAACTCATTTTTCCTTTTTTCGTGCTTACCGAAATAGTCGTTCGATTCGTTAAGCCTTTCATTCGGACAAAACGAGCAAAACAACGAGCGCCATTACCGCATTGCTCTACTTCTGTGCCATCAGAATTAAAAATTCGGTAATGGAAATCAGTTTCAGGATCATAGGGAGCTTCAACCACCAATAACTGATCAAAACCGATACCACGATTACGATCAGCCAGACGACGGATCAAATCTGGTGAAAAGAAAATATTTTGAGTTAAGCAATCAACCACCATAAAGTCATTGCCTAGCCCGTGCATTTTAGAAAAATGAAAGTGCATAGTTGTTCTTCTTTTTATTTTATCTTTCTAGGTTGAATACCAAAAGAGCAAGCAGCCTAAGCCTCTTGCTCTTTATTCTAAGTTAGTTTGGTAAAATAGATTCCAGCTCCCACAAAGAGCTTAATTCTTCTCGCTTACGAACAAGATGCACTTGATCGCCATCGACCATTATTTCTGCCGCACGAGTACGTGTATTGTAGTTTGATGACATAACAAAGCCATACGCACCCGATGAACGAACAGCCAATAAATCATTCGCTTCAAGAACTAAATCACGATCTTTACCCAAGAAATCACCCGTTTCACAAATAGGGCCAACTAAATCATAACTTTGAGCTTCGCCTTCACGTGGAACAACAGGCACAATGTCTTGCCATGCTTGATACAACGCTGGACGCATTAAATCATTCATTGCGGCATCAATGATCGCAAAGTTTTTGTGTTCCGTATGTTTTAGGAACTCAACTTTAGTCACTAATATCCCCGCATTTGCTGCAATCGCACGACCCGGCTCAAAAATAAGCTCTAAGTCCTCACGACCCGTTAAGCGACTTAATAATGCCGTAGCGTATTCTGACGGTTGAGGCGGTAATTCATCACGATAAACCACGCCTAAACCACCACCAACATCAAGGTGGCGAATATTCACACCTTGTGCTTTTAAGTCATCAATCAACGCTAACAAGCGATCCGTTGCATCAATGAATGGCGTAATGTCCGTTAATTGAGAACCGATATGGCAATCAATGCCTTGGATATTTAAGTTCGGTAACGTTTGTGCAAATTTGTACACTTCTGGTGCGCGATCAAACGCGATACCAAATTTATTGTCACGCAAACCAGTAGAAATATACGGGTGTGTTTTTGCATCAACATCAGGATTAATTCGCAATGAAATTGGAGCAATCACACCCATCTCTTCAGCGACTGCATTTAAGCGCTCAAGCTCTGGTTCCGATTCTACGTTGAAACATTTAATGTTTAATTCTAATGCGCGGCGCATTTCTTTTGCTGTTTTACCAACACCAGAAAACACGACTTTCGTAGGATCACCACCAGCGGCAACCACACGCTCAAGTTCACCTTGAGAAACGATATCAAAACCTGAACCTAGACGGGCAAGCGCATTCAATACACCAATGTTTGAGTTTGCTTTAACGGCATAGCACACAAGGTGAGGTTGCTCACCGACCGAGCTATCAAATGCATTCCAATGGCGCTCTAACGTCGCACGAGAATACACATACAATGGCGTACCATATTGCTCAGCCAATTGTGTAATTGGTCGTTCTTCAGCCCAAAGCTGTCCATCGTCCTTATAATTGAAATAATCCAATGTCATCTTCCTTGTCTAGTTTTCAGTTATTCTATTAATAGATTTCAGTGCATGAATACATTTATTACAAATACACTATTCTGCGGCTTCTGTTTTTGGTGCATCATCCGTTGGCATGTATAACCCACCAGTTTGACCGCAGCCCGCCAATGCTAAGACACTCAGTAGCATTAACGCCATCACTCTTTTTTGCATAAGATTTTACCATTAGTGTTAATATCTGGTTATGCTCTCTATAATCGCACCACAGCCAAGAAAAGCAATAGGATAAACAAGATGAATAATACTGAATTTCACGAATTAGTTGATGCGAAACTGCAATTACTTGAAGATATGATTGATGATTCTGGCGCAGACATTGAGCCAATAATCACAGGAAACGTATTGACCTTAGAATTTGAAAACCGCAGCCAAATCGTGATCAATAAACAAGAACCAATGCATGAAATCTGGTTAGCGTCTAAATCTGGCGGCTTTCACTTTGCTTATACTGATGAAAAATGGACATGCTCTAAAACAGGGGTTGAATTCATTGAAATGGTAAAAGAAGAATGCCAGAAACACGCAGATGAAGTGATTCAATGGGCTTAATGCTATCTTTATGAATCATCGTAAGCTCTTTTGAACTACTCAGAAGGGCTTCATTTATTATTTTCCCCACCTCAACTCTGTCACCTTCGAATACAAATTAACTCAACATAAGGCCAAGGAATGCCTATGAAAAGCATATCGAACATCACAAAAATCACAGGGACGACTCTGATCTCTTTATCTATCTCTGCTTGCTCAATAAGTCCAAACTACGATAAATCCGTCGGAGAAAAAAACTCACTCGTTATTGAGCAACAAATGGGGATATATCAAAATGAATCACTCGATCAATACGTCAAACAAGTGGGTGCTCGCTTAGTCTCTCATCTTGATTCACCACAGTTTGATTTTAAATTTGAAATTATTGATGACCCAATCCCAAATGCGTTTGCCCTCCCTGGTGGTTATATTTATATTTCTCGGGGTTTGTTAACTCTAATGAACAATGAAGACGAGCTCGCCTGTGTATTGGCTCATGAAATTATTCATGTCACAGAAAGGCATTCAATTCAGCAAATGAAACGAAGTATTCTGCCTGGCATAACTCAATTACCCGGCAACATTGTTGGCAACGTAATAAATGAAGACTTAGGTAATCTAATTAATACCCCGTTTACCTTTAGCAACGATTTATTAATGGCAAACTACAGTCGTTCTCATGAAACAGAATCAGATGAACTTGGTGTAAATTTAGCGGCAAAATCTGGCTATAATCCCATGGCGATGGGCGTTATTTTAGCTCGTATAAATGATGCGATTGAATTTAAAACGCAGACGGAAACTGAAAAAAGCTACTTTGATAGCCACCCTTACACACCAGAACGTGTTAAGCATGTCGATCTATCGGCAAATGCATTAAGAGTGATACCTCAAAAACCGATTAAGCCTAATTTTCTCTATAAACTCAATGGGTTAGTCGTCGGTGAAAATCCAGAAAATGGTGTTTTTTCTGAATCAACATTCATTCAGCCTACGATGGGCTTTACCGTAGTATTCCCTAAAGAGTGGCAAACAGTAAACCAACCTCAAGTTGTTGCGGCGATCAATGAGACACACGATGGTTTTGTCGCTCTCTCCGTTTCCGAGCCTCAATACACTGCTGAGCAAACAGCGCATCGCTTTAGTCAGTACCTTGAACTTAAATATAATTACTTAGCGCCAGTAAATACGGTTGAGTTAACATGGGGAGCAACCATGTATAACGTGCAATTAACGGATAAAGAAGGAAAACAAGACACGTTTATCACCCAATATTGGCTCGATTTGAACGACATCACTTATCAAGTACTAACTCTAAGTACCGCGAAAAACAAAAGTGAAGTCAGCATTTCAGCCCTCTCTTTACAACCAATCACAGATGCACAAATTGCAGCAATAACTCAAAAAGAGATCGCGATTACTACGGCAATAAAAGGCGAAAGTGTCAATGAGCTAACCAAGCGTAATCATTCTGATTTATCGGCAGAAGAGACAGCGATATGGAATGGATTAGAAGAAAATACGCCACTACACCAAGGCGATGAAGTAAAAATAGTCGTGATTAAGCCCTATAAGAAATAAACGCTTTAAAACAAAAAACGCCTCAATATAATTATTGAGGCGTTTTATTTATGGCACTTACTTGCTTAGTTTATTACGCACCAATGCCCGCATGACGTAACATGGCATCCACTTGAGGTTCACGACCACGGAAGCGTTTAAATAATTCCATAGGTTCTTCACTGCCGCCCATTTCAAGAATATTATTCAAGAAGCTTTGGCCTGTTTCCGTGTTGAAAATTCCTTCGTCTTCAAAACGCGAGAACGCATCGGCTGATAATACTTCTGCCCATAGATAGCTGTAATAACCCGCACCGTAACCGCCCGCGAAAATATGACTAAAGCTGTGAGAAAAACGGTTCCACTCGACACTAGGTAATACCGCTACCTTTGCTTTTACTTCTGCTAGGGTTTCTAATACTTTTGCACCTAGATCTGGATCGTAATTTGTGTGCAGTGTGAAATCGAACATCCCGAATTCTAACTGACGCAAAATAAACATCGCTGATTGGAAGTTTTTCGCCGCCAGCATTTTATCTAACATTTCTTTTGGTAATGGCTCACCCGTTTCATAGTGACCAGAAATAAACGCGAGTGCTTCTTCTTCATAACACCAGTTTTCTAAGAACTGACTTGGTAGCTCAACCGCATCCCAAGGCACACCATTAATACCCGACACTGACGCCACATCAATTTGCGTTAGCATGTGGTGGATACCATGACCAAATTCGTGAAATAACGTCACTACTTCATCATGAGTAAATAACGCAGGCTTACCACCAACAGGCTTACTGAAGTTACACGTTAAATACGCGACAGGCGTTTGCAGTTCACCATTTTCAGTCAAACGACGAACACGACATTCATCCATCCATGCACCACCACGTTTGTGTTCACGCGCGTATAAATCTAAATAGAAGCTGCCACGTAAGGTGTTGGTTGAATCGAAGATATCAAAGAAACGCACTGATTCGTGCCATACATCAACGCCTTCACGCTCTACCACTGTCATACCAAACACACGGTTTAGCACTTCAAATAGGCCAGATACGGCTTTTGATTCAGGGAAATAAGGACGTAATTCTTCATCTGAAATCTGATATAGCTTTTGCTTTAATTTTTCAGAGTAATAAGTCACATCCCATAGATCCAACTCATCAATATCAAACTCTTCTTTTACAAACGCTTTTAGCTCTGCAACTTCGCGCTCACCTTGAGGTTTAGCCTTCGCTGCTAAGTCATTTAAAAAACCAAGGACTTGCGTTGGGCTCTCGGCCATTTTTGTTGCTAACGATTTTTCACTGTACGAAGAGAAACCCAATAGGCGCGAGACTTCATGACGAAGATTAAGCTCTTCTGAAATAAGATCGGTGTTATCCCACTTACCGGCATTTGGACCACGATCCGATGCACGAGTCACAAACGCTTCGTAAATTTCACGGCGCAGTGGTTTATTGTCACTGTACGTCATGACTGGAATGTACGATGGCATCTCTAATGTCAGTAACCAACCGTCTAATTCTTTTGCTTCTGCCGCCGCTTTCGCCGCTGACATCGCCGATTCAGGTAACCCTGATAATTCAGCTTCATCCGTAATATGCTTTGACCAACCCATGGTTGCATCAAGCACATTGTTACTGAAATTTGAGCTTAATTCTGACGTGCGCTTACTGATATCACCGTAACGCTTTTGTTGATCAGCGGGTAAACCAATGCCTGATAATTCAAAATCACGCAATTCATCAATAATGGTTTTTTGTTGAGCTTGAGAAAGCGTAGCAAAATCGGCACTCGCTTTGATTTCTTTATAGGCGTGATAGAGCGCTTTGTTCTGCCCAACCCAAGTTCCGTACTCGGAAAGGATAGGTAAACACGCTTCATACGCTTCACGCAGGGCTTCACTGTTTTGCACTGAATTCAAATGGCTCACTGGTGACCAAATGCGGCTTAGACGATCATCCGTTTCAGCAAGGGGAACAATAATGCTGTTCCAACTTGGTACGGCATCAGACGCCAATACGTCTTCTATTTTAGCTCGGCAATCTGCAATCGCTTGTTCTACTGCAGGTTGAATGTGTTCTGGCTTAATTTGAGAAAAAAGAGGCAAGTCAGTAAAGGTAAGTAACGGATTAGACATATTCATTCCTTTTTATTTCTTATTCGATTTGATGTCGCTATCTACTTAAGATGGTGCTTAATGGATTAAATTTCAATGGGTGATGCAAGAGTGTGCACATTGCGTTATAAACTTGGGTATAATATTCCCATTCAAATAGTGAGAGTTCATTCATGCTAAGTTATCGTCACAGTTTTCATGCTGGCAACCATGCCGACGTAGTTAAACACATTGTACAAAGCCTTATCCTTAATTCATTAACGCTAAAAGATAAGCCATTTGTTTATCACGACACCCATTCAGGGGTTGGCCGTTACGACTTAACGCATGAATGGTCTGAAAAAACAGGTGAATACAAACAAGGTATCGAACGTATTTGGGATAAAACAGACATCCCAGAAGAAATCACAAGTTACCTTGATGCCGTAAAAGCATTAAATGAAGACGGTGAATTACGTTATTACCCAGGGTCTCCTTGTGTTGGTCGTGCGCATATACGCTGTTATGACCGCATGGTATTAACCGAACTTCACCCTTCTGATTACCCATTGCTTGAACAAGAATTTCACAGTGATCGCCAAGTATCTATCTATAAAGAAGACGGTTTTGCTCGATTAAAAGCAAGCTTGCCGCCACCAGAGCGCAGAGGCTTGGTATTAATCGACCCACCTTATGAGCTTGCAAAAGAATATTACGATGTGGTTAACGCGATTGGCCAAAGCCATAAACGTTGGGCTACAGGCATTTATGCGATTTGGTACCCAGTGGTTAATCGTTGTGATATCGACGACATGATCAATGGCCTTAAAAAACTAAATATCCGTAACATTCTTCAAATTGAATTAGGTGTATCCCCTGATACAAACGAGCGTGGTATGACAGCATCTGGCATGATCGTTATCAACCCACCTTGGAAACTAGAAAGCCAAATGAATACTATTTTGCCTTTCTTGAAAGAAGCGATTGCACCTGCAACAGGTCACTGTAAAGTGGAATGGATTGTTCCGGAATAAAAAATAAGGGTTCAGGCCGGTCGCAAGCTCCCTCAAAGGATTCAGGAAAAGCAGATAGCATTGCTCAGTTTTATCTCTTTCCTGAAACCTGCAAGCGAAGCGACCTGAAACCTAGTAGACCTTGAAGATCGTACACCTTGAAAAAATAAAATTTGGTCGCATTTCATACATAGAATGTAAGAAGAATTAAAAACTTATTGGAGAGAAAGTAATGGCTACGCATTTTGATTATATCTGTATCGGTGGTGGTTCTGGTGGTATTGCATCAGCAAACCGTGCTGCTATGCATGGCGCGAAAGTCGCTCTTATCGAAGCACAAGAACTTGGTGGCACCTGTGTAAACGTAGGCTGCGTACCTAAAAAAGTAATGTGGCACGGCGCTCAAGTTGCTGAAGCCATTAATTTATACGCAGAAGATTATGGCTTTGATGTTGAACTGAAAAAATTCAACTGGAGTAAAATGGTTGAAAATCGCCAAGCTTACATTGGTCGTATTCACGAGTCTTACGACCGCGTTCTTGGTAACAACAAAATAAACGTGATCAAAGGCTTCGCTAAGTTTATCGATGCAAACACCGTTGAAGTCAATGGCGAACATTACACTGCCGATCATATTCTTATTGCTGTTGGTGGTCGTCCAACAATCCCTAATATCCCAGGCGCAGAGCACGGTATTGATTCAAATGGTTTCTTTGAAATCACAGAACAGCCAAAACGCGTTGCGATTATTGGTGCAGGTTACATTGCGGTAGAAATTGCCGGTGTACTTCATTCTCTAGGCACAGAAACTCATTTATTTGTTCGTAAAGAATCTCCACTTCGTAGCTTTGATCCAATGATCATCGATACGCTAGTTGAAGTGATGAACACAGAAGGCCCAACCCTTCATACTCACTCTGTACCAAAAGAAGTGGTTAAAGAAGCCGATGGCAGCCTAACGCTTCACCTAGAAAATGGTGAGACACAAAACGTTGATACGCTAATTTGGGCGATTGGTCGTCACCCAGCGACTGACGCTATCAACTTAGAGAAAACGGGCGTTGCTATTAACGATCGCGGTTACATCAAAGTTGATGAATACCAAGCAACAAACGTAAAAGGCATTTACTGTGTTGGCGACATCATGGAAGGCGGCATTGAGCTAACTCCTATCGCAGTTAAAGCCGGTCGTTTACTGTCTGAGCGTCTATTCAACGGTCAAACAAACGCAAAAATGGATTACACATTAGTTCCTACCGTTGTGTTTAGCCACCCACCGATTGGCACGATTGGTCTTACTGAACAAGAAGCTGACGAGCAATACGGCAAAGACAACGTAAAAGTGTACACATCAGGCTTCACTGCGATGTACACAGCGGTAACTAAGCACCGTCAACCTTGTAAAATGAAACTGGTTTGCGCTGGTGAAGACGAAAAAGTTGTTGGCTTACACGGTATCGGTTTCACGGTTGATGAAATGATCCAAGGTTTTGCAGTAGCAATGAAGATGGGCGCAACTAAGGCTGATTTCGATGCCGTTGTGGCGATTCACCCTACTGGGTCTGAAGAATTTGTTACGATGAGATAAGCACTGTTATTTAATATTCAAACCGAAAAACGCCGCCCATGGTTAATATGAGCGGCGTTTTTTATTTATTCGTTTTTTTGTATGAACACTTAATGAGAATGGTTATGCCCACAGCCACAAGTCGGTGCTGCAACTACACTTTGTAGCGGTTCAAGTGCTATTTTCTCATTTAATTCTTCAGTCGTTAGCGTATTTAACAGCATTTCGTTTACGCGATTAATTACATCCACATCATTCATTTTGCGTTGAATCTGCATAACTTCAACAAACTGACGACTCAATTCTTCTGACAACGTAAATTCGCGAATAGCTTGCAGTGTATTGGTCGCACTATCAATCGCTAACATAGAAAAAGACAACTTCCCTGATTCTGGTGATTGAAAATAATCTTCAGGAATAACAGCGGCATTAAACTGCATTTCAAACGTCAACTCACCCAATGAAAACACAGCTAAACACGCCCCTTCATTTGTCATTGTCATTCCTAGCTGAGCACTTGCTTGTCTCAACACGGCTTGTTCGTCAGCCGTAATATTACCAAGACCAACATAAAGAATATTAGGTAAGTCATTACGAAACATCTCAAGCATCGCACCATCACCTTGTTTAAATGGGTGATCTTCAATCGTTTGTCCAACTTGAAAATGAGGGTGATGATGTGCAGTCATAATGGCTTACCTTATGTAATCTTAATATGAGATTAGTTTAATCTGATTAAATTAAATAACAATTACCATAAAAAGCAATTCACTATTACGTATGTGTAAAAGTAAAGGATCAGCCCAATTTTACTCATTATTTATTCATCTTCTGAATTTTAAAATCCAACCAAAATCACAAAACTCACCACACCTTTTTTTACTTCCCTTTCTTATTTTCACAACCACTCATTTGTAACTAATTAATATTTAAGTAAATAAAATAAAAAGTTTGACCTGTATCCGCACACCATTACTCATTTCCACTTCAAAGTGGAAAATCTCTCCCTGTTCACTTTCCTCTTCCACTTATATTCTTCAATCATCAAGTTTGGATAGCAAAGTTTATTATTTAAAGGAAATATAAAACGTGGATAGTAATACTCTAGACATTAATGAAGAGTTATTCACTGAAGAAGTAGATTCAACGTTCAATAAAGTAATTTCTATTTTAAGAGCTGAGAATATATTTCCAGACAGTGTTCAGAAACAAATGCTTTTTTCTCATTTAAAAGCAATGGTAATTAGATCTCATACTCATGAATCGTTACCCGAAGTTGAAATTGACATGTTTGATGAAATATCAAAATCATCACATAAATTAGCCGAAGATGTCGTGAGTCTGTTTCCGACATTAGCATACGAAGAATCATATTTATTATCTGTTCACTTTGAAGTGGCAAAAGAAAACGAATTAACTGAAGAATTAGGAGCATAACATGACGAATATAAAAGTAGTGATCGGCGACCGTTTAGGTAAAGGACAAAAAGTAGGTTTAGGCGTAGAAGCCGCAGGTGGTTCTGTTACTGTGATCCCTGGTATGGCTGCCGACATGAAGCTTGGTGATGTTATGAACGAAGAGCAAGCGGACTTCGGTATCTCTTTTTGTGGCAGTGGCGGTGCAGGTGCAATCACAGCGCAAAACAAATACGGCTACAAAGCAAAATATGGTATGCGCTCTGTTGAAGAAGGCGTAACCGCAATCAATGAAGGCTTTAACGTACTTGGTTTTGGCTTCATGGATAAAGAAGAGCTAGGCCAACGATTGGTCGAAGCATTCGTTAAAAAATACAGAAGCTAAATATGAAAGAATCGATTACAACAACCGTTACGGTTAGTGGTAATGGAAATACAAAACAAGCCGCTTTCAGTTCCGCATTAAATAATATTCAAAAAACAATTCTAAAAGATAACGAGCAAGTTATTTTACGTATAGAACCTGTTGATGTGAAATTAATTAATGCGGAGAAAAAAGAAAGAATAGAAAAGTTTATGTTTTTCTTTTTACCTCGAAATAAAACTTCTTATTCAGTTACTTTAGATGTCACCGTTAATGTCACCATAATTAATATTGACCAACTGGATTTTAAATCAATATAAACACCTATTTACTTTAAATAAAAAACTTATTTAAGTATACAAATGGAAGGTATATATAGATGTTCTTAATTATATTAATGAAGTCTCTAATTATAGGGGCTTTAGTGGGCGTTGGCGTCGGTGTGGGTGCCGCACGTATGTTCCACGCTCCAACAGTTCAAGGTATGGGCGCATTCCGTACTCTTGGCGAACTTAACTCTTGTGAAGGCGATCCTGCATCTCACTTTTCTTTTGGCCTTGGCTTCTTCTTTAACGCATGGGCGTCTTCTGTTGCAGCAGGTGCTTTCACTCAAGATGTTGACCACCGAATTATTCCTCATTGGGGTGCAGCTGCCCTGATGTTCAAAAACAAAAATGTCGCTGAGACAATGCACGACCCGAAAAAAATGGGCATTGCGTGTGGCATCATCGGCATGGTTGTTGTTGCATTCTTAAACTCGACGGCATCCGCCGTTCCTGAAAGTCTACAAATTACCGCGGTAAAAGTACTCGTTCCTGCCGCTAACTTACTCGTCAATATTGCGATGCCCGTTATCTTCTGGTTAGCCGCTATTGACGCCGGTCGTCGCTCTGGTTTTTGGGCAACTATCTTTGGTGGTTTGGCTCAAATGATCATGGGTAATGCCGTACCTGGCCTTGTTCTTGGTATCTTGATTGGTAAAGGTGTTGAAGATGGTGGTTGGAATAAAGTAACCAAAATCATGCTTGCAGCGGTTATCACTCTATTTGTTATGAGCGCCTTCTTCCGTGGATTTGACCTTGAACTTATCGAGTCTTTCAGGCTCACCGTTCCTACTTGGTTAGAGAGCGTACACACCACCCTTAGCGGCAATCAGTAAGTCAGGAGTTGAAAATGGACGATAAATTAAAGAATAACTTTTGGTACGCAGATTGGTCTTTCCCTTTCTTCGTCGGTCTGCTGTCTTCTGGCGTGTTTGCCGGTACACACATGTACTACTTATACGGCATTGGCGCATTCAATGAAGTCGCGTTTGTATCAATGTTACGTGCAGGAATGGACACGGGTGTTTATGGCGCCGTTGCCGCTTTTGGTGCGAGTTTCTTATTTGCTCGAATCATTGAAGGGTCACTTGTCGGTATTTTAGACATTGGTGGCGCAATTCAAACAGGGGTTGGCTTAGGCGTCCCAGCTCTTTTACTGGGTGCGGGTATTGTTTACCCATTAGAAAACTTTATTGCTTCATTGATTGTTGGTTTTCTATTAGGCGTGGCAATTGGTTACATCATCATCCTAGCTCGTAAATACACCGTTGGGCAAAGTAACTCAACCTACGGCGCTGATGTCATGATGGGCGCAGGTAATTCATCAGGTCGCTTCTTGGGTCCTCTGATTGTTCTGTCTGCGATTGCGGCTTCTATTCCAATTGGTATTGGTTCATTGATTGGTGCGCTTGCGTTCTACCAATGGAAAAAACCAATCACTGGTGGCGCTATCATTGGTGCGATGGTGTTCGGCTCTCTATTCCCAGTAGCTCTTGGTTAATCCATCTAGATAATGCTCTTTCAATTAGAGAGAGCATTACGTCACACAGGTAAGAGTTATGTATGACTTGCTGATAAAAAACGGAAAATTAGTGAATGGTGGCCTTGTTGATGTCGCAATTCTAAATGGAAAAATAGCACGTGTTGGATCTGATATTAACGACGCTGCGATAAGAACTGTTGATTTAAAAGGGTTACATTTCCTTAGCGCGGGTTGGATTGATTCACACACGCATTGTTACCCATCGTCGCCAATTTATAACGATGAACCCGATTTAATCGGTGTCACTCATGGAGTGACTACCGTGGTTGATGCCGGCAGTGTCGGTGCTGATGATGTCGATGATTTTTATCGATTAACTCAACAAAGTGCCACTAACGTATACAGTATTTTAAATATCTCTCGCATTGGTTTATTGCGACAAGATGAACTCGCTGACATGAGTGACATTAGTTTAGACGCTGCGAAAACTGCCATCACTAAACATTCAGACTTTGTTGTTGGCATAAAAGCAAGAATGAGCGGCAGCGTTGTAAAAAATAACGGATTAGCACCACTGATCAGAGCCAAAGAAATGCAGGCTCAAAATAACAACCTACCTTTGATGGTACACGTTGGAAATAATCCACCAAATTTAGATGATATTGCCGAGTTACTAACAAAAGGCGACATCATTACACACTGCTATAACGGAAAGCCAAATCGAATTCTAACCCCTGAGGGTGAATTAAAAGAATCAATGAAAAAAGCCATCAAACGTGGCGTTATTTTGGATGTTGGCCATGGCGGTGCTAGCTTTAGTTTTGATGTTGCAGAGCAAGCAATTAAAAAAGGCATTTATCCAGACACGATCAGTTCTGATATTTATTGTAAAAACCGAATTTCAGGACCGGTACGCAGTCTATCTCACATCATGTCGAAATTTTTAAGTATCGGTTTGCCCATGGATCGAGTGATTGATTGTGTCACTATCAATGCCGCCAATGCACTAAAAATGAAAACCAAAGGCACGTTAGAAATAGGCCAAGACGCCGATATCACGATTTTTAATATCCACCATGAAGCCTGTACTTTTGAAGACTCAGAACAAGGTACTCGCCAAGGTGAAGAATCCTTTTTACCTTTAGCCAGCATTGTTGCAGGCAAACTTATTACGACACAACACGGAGAACAAACCAATGTCTTCAATTCATGATAAATACGGTCTTACGGAAGTAATTAATGCGTCAGGTCGCATGACTGCATTAGGGGTTTCAACGCCAAATGAAGACGTTGTAAATGCAGTTACAGAAGGACTTGGTCAATATTTTGATATGAAAGACTTAGTGATCAAAACCGGAGAATACATTGCAAATATTCTTAATGTTGATGCCGCTGTCGTTGTCTCTTGTGCTTCTGCTGGCATCGCTCAATCCGTTGCTGCTGTGATTGTAAAAGACAGCCAATATCGATTAGAAAATTTACACGCCCACGCCCATGATGTGCCTTCTGAAATTGTACTACCAAAAGGCCATAACGTGAATTTTGGTGCACCAGTTGGCACCATGGTTACTCTGGGTGGCGGTACGATCAAAGAGGCAGGTTATGCCAATGAATGTTCAGCAGAACAGTTAGAAGCGGCAATAACAAAAAACACCGCCGCTATCTTATACATTAAGTCTCATCATTGTGTTCAAAAAAGTATTTTAACGGTTGAACAAGCCGTCGCTGTCGCCCAAAAACATGACTTACCCTTAATTGTGGATGCGGCTGCAGAAGAAGATCTACAAGGTTATTTTGCTATGGGTGCAGATCTTGTTATTTACAGTGGCGCTAAAGCCATTGAAGGCCCAACAAGTGGATTAGTGGTCGGTAAAACACACTATATCAACTGGGTAAGAAAACAATCTCAAGGTATTGGCCGAGCAATGAAAGTCGGTAAAGAAGGCATATTAGGCTTAACTCACGCAATTACCGATTATCTCACGGTAGAAAAAGAATCGGGCCAAGAAATGGTCGCAAAAATGGAAACATTCATTAGCGACATCAATTCGATTAATGGGGTGAAATCTCGCGTGGTTTGGGACAGTGCTGGTCGTGATATTGCGCGAGCAGAAATCGCGTTTGATCATGATGAGCTTCAAACCACCACCACTGAAATTGTAAAACAACTTCAAAATGGTAACCCTGCGGTGTATTGCCGTGGTTACAAAGCCAACGAAGGCATTATCGAAATTGATGTTCGCAGCGTTAACTCAACGCAACTGAATACTATTTTCCTAAAAATTAACGCATTATTTTAAGAGAGACACTCCATGACTTTAAAAGCTAATTTCTACAAGAATCGTGTATGCCTGAATGTATTAGCAGGATCTGTTGATAATGCGGGCGAAATTTATGACGCTGCGGAAGGCCATGTCCTCGTCGGTGTATTATCAAAAAATTACCCAGACGTTGACGCCGCGGTTAGCGACATGAAAAAATACAGCGAAGCAACCAACAATGCCGTATCTGTTGGCCTAGGCGCAGGCGACCCAAATCAATCAATGATGGTGTCTCTTATTTCTCAACACGTTCAGCCACAACACATCAACCAAGTGTTTACGGGTGTCGCAACAAGCCGAGCATTAGTTGGACAAGATAAAAGTATTGTTAACGGCTTAATTTCACCAACCGGTACAGTGGGAATGGTTAAAATCTCAACCGGGCCATTAAGCTCTCGCTCTGAAGATGCCATTGTTCCTGTAGAAACGGCAATTGCGATGCTAAAAGACATGGGCGGAAGCTCTGTTAAATACTTCCCAATGGGTGGCCTAGAAAGTCGTGAAGAATTTGCGTATGTCGCTAAAGCCTGTGCAGAGCAAGATTTTTGGTTGGAGCCAACGGGCGGGATTGATTTAGAAAACTACGAAGAAATCATGCAAATCGCACTCGATGCGGGCGTAAGTAAAATTATTCCTCACATCTATAGCTCTATTATTGATAAAGCAACAGGGAATACACGCCCAACAGACGTAACAACTCTATTAGAAATGACTAAAAAACTGCTTAACTAAGTTTGCTCCTCCAAGCCAGATCGCTGCCCCCAGAGATCTGGCTTTTTTATTTTATTGATACACCGACTTATTTTTAGTCGAAAAAAATAACTCAAGATAAGAATCACACATTCAATAAATATTGATATCTAGTTACTTAAAACTGGTTGATATTATTGTTAATAAAAATGACTTAACTTAACTCGGTTCTCTTATGATTCAACTGCCTTATCCACGCCTTAATACCATATTCGAAGCACTTAGACATGAACCGCTTCCTCAACAAGAACTGGCACAGCGTTGTGATATTTCAACTCGAACCATACGTACTGATATCTCTGCATTAAACGATATTTTAGCCTCTTATGGCGCTCAAATTCAGCACCAGCGTGGAACGGGTTATCATTTCGATATTTACGACAAAGCTCGATTTTCTGATATTGAAAAACAGACTCAAAAGATGAAGACCTCCCCTCGTAACGCTAAAGATCGCGTTGTGTACTTAATCATGCGCCTTCTCTCTCAAGAGGAAGAATGTAAGTTAGACGATTTAGCCAATCAGTGGTTTGTTAGTCGAACTTCTTTACAGGCGGACATGACAGAAATCCGAGAAATCTTAGAACAATACAATTTAGAGATAGTAAGTAAAGCCCATCATGGCCTGAAACTTTTTGGGGAAGAGCAAGCGATACGAGCCTGTATCGCTCATGTTTTATTTCAGTTTAAACCCAGTGATCGCACTTTTATTAATGTCTGTGACCACTTCTTTCCTGAGATTAATTTACCCTCATTAAAAGAAGATTTGCTGACGTTAATTAATCAAAACCACATCCGATTAACCGATGAAGGGTTGCATCATTTATTGGTGTATTGCGGCATCACTCTGCATCGACTCAAGTTAAATTCAGTGATCCACCACGTACATCAACCAAAAATCAGTAATGAAGCGCAAAACGCGGCCCTCGATCTAAGTAAAACGATTGAAGTCTTACTTGGTGCCCCTCTTCCTCAATCAGAAATTGATTATTTGAGTATTCAAATTGCGGCTCGCCGAGTAACAGGAGTCACGATTGTCGATACTGAGAAATACACTGAACAATTAGAGTTAACGCATTTTTTATTAGATTATGTAAACGAACACTACAATTATGATTTACGTAATGATGAGCTATTAAAGCGTGATTTACTGTGTCATATCACCACCATGATATTGCGCGTAAAATACCAAATTACGATACCTAATCCGTTAGTGGATCATATCAAGCGCTATTATCCTTTGGCCTACGATATGACGGTTGCCGCTATTTCTTATTGGGGAAAACATTTGATCCCAGATGGTGAGGTTGGTTATCTCGTTATGCATATAGGTGTAGGCCTAGAGCGTAACTTTGCTTTAGAAGAACAACAGCCGCCAAAAGCATTGTTAGTGTGTGATTCTGGCACTTCGATTATGCGGTTATTAGAATCACAATTACTTCGCTCCTTACCTCAATTAGATATTCAAAAAATTGATTCAGTAAGAGAGTATGAATCGCTAACCAAAGTGGATGCCGATTTTGTTATTTCTACAGAAAAAGTCTCTCAAAAAAACAGACCGACCATTACTATTTCGCTGTTACCAACAAGCTTTCAATTAGAGCAGGTTAATAAACTCATATTAATGAATCGCTCCCACCCTTACATGTTGGATAAATTTTTTGATCAACGTTATTTTTCAGTCCTATCAGAACCAACGACACAAGCTGAGCTGTTAAAAAAATTCACCGCACATTTTACAGAAGACAATATCACCCCTATTGAGTTTTATGACTCGGTGATTGAACGTGAAAACATTACCTCAACCATATTAGGAGAAGGGATTGCCATTCCCCACTCTCTGGGGTTATTAGCCAATGAGACAAAGGTATACACCATTATTTCTCCACATGGCGTCGACTGGGGAAACGGAAAGATTGCACACGTGATTTTTCTTTTTGCCATCAATAAAAACGATTATGAAGAAGCCATGAGTCTGTATGATTTATTTGTTACCTTCATGAATGGCAAGGCGGTAGATACGATCTTAGAATGTTTATCGTATGAAGAATTTCAATACGTCGCTAAAGAGTGCTGGTTTAATAGAAGAAAAGATTGGTAGAAACAAAAAATCCCAGCAACGACTGGGATTTTTTATGTCGGTATAAAAGTATTAGCTCCGAGGTTTAAACTCAAGAACTGGCGCTTTCTCACCGTCATTCACATCACGAGGATTATTAATAACGATTAACTCTAACGCTCGTCCTGTTGGACTTAATAATGCTAACTCTTCTTTATGCTCATCTTCTAAGCAAATACTCAACGTAATATCTGATAACGCTTTTACGCCAAACTCTTCTTCCAGTGTTTCTAATGCTTCTTGTAGATTTTCCGCCAGAGACTTACTGTCCCAACGACCTTTAAATTGGATTTCCAACAACGTCACCTTCTGTCTTTTTAGTACACACCACATTCAACATGGACGTGTTTTTTAATTTTTTGGTCGAACCGTCTTTAAAGAGACCTAAATCATTAGCTCCCCAATAAGGCAATTGCATTGGCCATTTATCTTTTTTCATTATCGTAGAATCAGCCAATATTTTCCATTGCTCTTTAGTAACTAAATTCATATCTATCTGTTGGCAGATCTCTTGGGCGTGCTGTGCCGTTGCTCGTAGCCATGGCATTTTACCTTCCATGTAAAAACCTTCCGTGGTGTCATGACTAAATGGCACAACAAAATGCGTTTGATTGATCATCACGGCTTTGCGAATCGTGATCGGATCAAGTTTCGGCTCTGCAACCACTTCAGGGGTGATCTCCGGTTTTGGTATGGTAGAAAGATCCACTTCTCTCAACGTAGCAAGCTTAAATAAACGCTCACGCTGTAAAGTCGCTAATGATTTACTGGCGGTGGTGTAATCTAGGTAAGGTCCAATCAAACAGCGATTTAAATCGCCTTCTTTTTTCATATTAATGGGCGCATTCACCGCCTCACTAAGTCGAGAAATAACTGCATCATCGATTGTCTTACGAAAAAGACCGCATTGAATCCAAAACTCACTGTCACCCTCGTCATGCTTTGCTGACTGGTTTCCCCATAACCCTTCA
Organism: Aliivibrio logei; assembly: GCF_001691055.1. NCBI lineage: Bacteria > Pseudomonadati > Pseudomonadota > Gammaproteobacteria > Vibrionales > Vibrionaceae > Aliivibrio > Aliivibrio logei. Next base: position 22,612 of record NZ_MAJU01000025.1, on the reverse strand, counting down.
CCAATCGGGCAAGACTCCGACAATTCGTTCATTGCCGTAGACGCTTTAGGCACACACACCGACATTAAGGCACTTTTTTTTGTCGTTAAATAATCGGTTAAATTTATATTCGCATACGCGCTTGTCACTACGACGACATTACTGAGCACAATAAATGAGAGTGCTGTTTTGTTTATTAATTTAGTCATCTGACTTCCCCAAGCAGCGTTAACAATATTATCAGCATAGCAAAAGTTGTGTTTCAGATCCGAGATCCTATTTCCAATGCTTTCATATCGCGTAATTTAATAGAATAAAATGGCTATCCATAAGGCGATAAACTAAAATTATAGCCTATCCTCCTTTATTTATGTCGAGTGGCACATGGAAGTTGAACTGTTAGAGATCCAACATTTTTTATCTCAATACCCTCCATTCAGTTTATTACCTGAAGAGGCGATAAAAGAAGCCGCCCAAAGCGTTGAAATTTCTTATTACCGTGCAGAGAGTATGGTGATCGGCTTTGGTGATGAGATCAAAGACCTCTACATGGTTCGCAGTGGGATTATAGAAGTCTATCGTCGTAATGGGGAACTCTATAACCGGCTGGATGAAGGCAGTATTTTTGGTCAAATGGGCTTATTAATGAATAATAAAGTTCGCTTCCCAGCCAAAGCACTTAAAGATTCTCTTCTTTATTGTATTCCTGAATCTGTATTTGATGATTATTGTGAACGTTATGATGAATTCTCAGATTTCGTTGAAGTGGAAGATGCCACTCGTCTAAAGCAAGCCGTTGAAAGTAATCATGATGACGCCAATGATTTAACGACATCAAAAGTAAAAACATTGCTGACTCGTGAAGCCGTTATGATCACCAAATATGAAACCATTCAATCTGCCGCAAAAACCATGGCAGAAGAGAATGTGTCAGCGGTTTTAATTACCGATCCAGAAATCAATACCGATGAAGAAGATAACGACTTTGTTGGCATTATTACTGACCGTGATTTATGCACCAAAGTCCTCGCCTGCGGACTAGATTTTGATACTCCGGTTTCAGAAGTCATGTCGACAGAGCTGATTTCACTCGATCACAACGCTTATGTATTTGAAGCGATGTTGATGATGTTGCGCTACAACGTTCATCATCTTCCTGTACTTCGTAATAAGCAGCCTATTGGCGTACTTGAAGTCTCTGATATCGTGCGTTATGAATCTCAAAATAGCCTGTTATTTGTGAGCAGTATCTTCCAACAACAAACCATCGAAGATCTCGTTATTCTTTCTGCTCAACTTAAAGATTGTTTTGTACGAATGGTAAACGAAGACGCCAACTCACATATGGTGGGTAGCGCGATGTCTGAAATTGGTCGCAGCTTCAAACAACGTTTATTAGAGCTCGCTGAAGAAGAATTAGGTCAACCGCCTGTGCCTTATTGTTTCTTAGCATTAGGATCAATGGCTCGCGATGAACAACTGATTGTAACTGACCAAGATAACGCGATTATTTTAGACAATGACTACAATGAAGCCGAACACGGTGACTATTTTAAAGCCTTATCAGCTTTTGTTTGTGATGGTTTAGCGGCGTGTGGTTATACCTATTGTACTGGCGATATCATGGCAACCAATCCTGAATGGCGTAAAACTCAATCGGAATGGGAAGAATGCTTTGCTGACTGGATTGATAACCCAGATCCTCAGGCATTATTAAACAGCTCTATCTTCTTCGATTTAAATGGCGTTTATGGCCGTACTAAATGGGCTGAGCAGTTAAATGGCTTTATTGTTCGTCGTGCGAAAAAGAACAATCGTTTCCTTGCTTGTCTTGCTCGAAACGGCTTACGCCGAACGCCACCACTGGGGTTCTTTAAAGACTTCGTGATGGAGAAAGATGGTCGCCATAATAACTCGATCAACTTAAAACGTCGCGGAACCGCCCCTCTTGCTGATCTTATTCGTGTTCATGCTTTGGCTATTGGCTCTCAAGCCCAAAACTCCTTTGAACGTTTAGATGACATTATTGAAGCCGGTATTCTGCCAAAATCAAAAGGCGGAGATTTACATCATGCGATGGAATTGATTTCTTTGGTTCGTTTACGTCACCAAGCGTTAGATGTCGAAGCAAACATTGAACCAGATAATAATATTGAGCCTGAAAACATGTCTGATTTTGAACGCCGAAATTTAAAGGATGCGTTCCAAGTACTCAGCAATGCACAAAATTTCCTTAAATTTCGCTATAGCGCCAGCAAATTCTAGGAGTGAATAATGATTTCTAACACTCATCAAGAAATTTTAAACTGGACCGCTTTCTTTACTCATAAATACGAAGCAAGTAAAGATCAGCGCCTTAAAAATTTCTACCAAACGGGGACTTATGAAGAAGAAACACCACTCAAAGATATTGAGTTTGTTGCTTTAGATTTTGAAACCACAGGGTTAGATGCAAACCAAAACAGTATCATTAGTATCGGATTAGTTCCGTTTACCTTAGAGCGTATTCGTTGTCGTGAATCGCAACATTGGTTTGTTAAAGCACAAGATAGCCTAGAAGAAAACTCAGTCGTTATTCATGGCATCACTCACTCAGATTTACAAGGTGCCCCTGATTTACGCCGTATTTTAGAGAAAGTATTGGATGCATTGGCAGGCAAAGTGGTCGTGGTTCATTATCGTAAAATCGAACGTGACTTCTTTGATATCAATTTGCGTAATCTTATTGGCGAAGGCATCGTTTTTCCTATCGTCGATACGATGCAAATTGAAGGGGACTTTCAACAAGAGCAAGCGAAAGGATTAATTAATTGGATTAAAGGAAAGCGCCCTGAATCCATTCGGTTAGCCAATAGCCGCTCACGCTATGGTTTACCAGCATATGCCCCGCATCATGCGTTAACCGATGCCATAGCAACCGCTGAACTGTTTCAAGCTCAAATCCGCTACCATTTCTCTGAAAATGACCCGATCAGAAAAATCTGGCAATAATTAAGCAATAGAAACCGCAAGAAATAAAAAAGCCGATGAAGATAATAATCCTCATCGGCTTTTTATTTATCAGTTACTCAAACATTAAGAACGATTGTGTTTCTCTGTTCTCATGCCCATAAGCAAACTGACACACATCACTAATAGAATAATGGTAAACGGCAATGCGGTAGAAATCGCACCCGCTTGAAGCGCTTCAACCGCTTGTGTTCCACCGACCCATAATAGAGCAACGGCAATTGCACCTTCCATGAACGCCCAAAAAACACGTTGTGGAATTGGCGCATCAACTTTACCACCAGCGGTAATACTATCGATAACCAATGAGCCTGAATCCGATGAGGTAATAAAGAATACCAATACCAGAACAACAGCAATCATAGATAAAATATTACCCATAGGCAGAGCATCAAACATTTGGAACATAGCAAGAGAGACGTCGGTTAATCCATCAGTCCCTAATGTACCCACATTATTAATAATTTGATCAATCGCAACGCCACCAAAAGTAGACATCCATAGCACAGTAAAGACAGTTGGAACCACTAATACCGCGATCAAGAACTCACGAACTGTACGACCACGAGATACTCGAGCGATAAACATACCAACAAATGGAGACCATGAAATCCACCACGCCCAATAAGTCACTGTCCAACCGTGCATCCACGCTTCATCATCACGACCACTTGGATTACTCAACGGAATAATATTTTCAATATAACCGATGATCGTTGTTGGAATTGTCCCCATAGAAACCGCAAAGGTCACTAAAGCAACAAAAGCAACCAACACAATCGCGATGATCATATTAATATTACTGATGATTTTTACGCCGCCATCAATACCGCGCATTACCGACACAACGGCAAGTAACGTAACAATGAAAATAATCGCGACTTGTAAACCTAAGCCACCTTCAATACCAAACACATGCTGGAAACCACTTGCTGCTTGTTGAGCACCAAGACCTAGAGAAGTCGCAAGACCAAATAAGGTAGCAAGAACGGCAAGAATATCAACAATGTGACCAGGCCACCCCCATGTACGATCCCCTAAAATTGGATAGAAGATTGAACGCATAGAAAGCGGTAAGCCTTTATTGTAAGAAAAGAAGGCCAATGATAAAGCGACGACACCATAAATAGCCCACGGGTGAATACCCCAGTGGAACATGGTCGCACCAAGCGCGAGTTGTCTTGCTTCTGGAGTATAAGCTTCAACACCTAATGGCGTTCCAAACCAACCGGTAAAGTAAGCAACAGGTTCAGCAACCCCCCAAAACATAAGACCAATACCCATGCCTGCGGCAAATAGCATCGCTATCCAAGAAATCATTGAATAATCTGGTTTGGCTTTATCACCACCAAGGCGAATTTTACCGAATGGAGACACAATCAATGCTAAGCAGAAAATCACAAAGATATTCGCAGACCACATAAACAAACCATCAAATGCATTGATAATCTGTGATTTTAAACCATTTAGAACCGTCTTCGCGGTTTCTGGATCAGTCACAGCAACCGCAATTAAGAAGAGTGCAATTAAACCAGCACTAATGCCGAAGACGGTATTATGAATATCCAATCCCCATTTTTGAACGTTATCCTGTCCAACAGTATAATCCGTGTTATCTATACTGTACTTATCCTTATTTCTACTCATTATTCCTCACTTCGAGCCTTAGCTCTCTGTTTTGGTTTAATTCAAATACTCGCTTTAAAATATTTAAACACACAGGATGATCCTAACAACTAAGCTAACTATTGCCAGTAAAAGCGGCAAATTAGTCAATAAAACAACAAAATAAGACGGTAATCTTAGTTTGTAAGACACTATTCACGTTATACACAACAAAAAAAAGCGATGATTCAATCACCGCTTTCTATATGCTTTCTTCTATTAACCCTTATAAATTTTAGGATTAAACACGTCTCTCAGCCAATCGCCCAGTAAATTAATCACAAGAACGAGGGTCACTAAGACTAACCCAGGGAAAGCGGTAATCCACCACGACCCAGAGAAGATATAGTTAAAACCAATACTGATTAATGAGCCTAATGAAGGTTGGTCTACCGGTAGGCCTAAACCTAAGAAGGACAGAGCCGCCTCGGACATAATCGCATTTGCAATCTGTACCGTAGAGATAACCAAAATAGGAGACAAACAGTTCGGCAGAATATGGCGAAACATGATTCTTGGCGAACGGAACCCCATCACTTTAGCCGCTTCAACGTATTCTTTTTGTTTCTCAGCCAATACAGAGGCGCGAATAGTACGTGCATATTGTGGCCATTCAGCAATACCAATAATCACAACCAACATGATCACCGCATACTGACTAAAGAATTCCGTTCCAAAACTGGCTTTAAAAATGGCTGAAACGATAATCGCAACCATCATGGTTGAGAATGATAACTGCACATCCGCAAAGCGCATTAAGAAACTATCAATTCGTCCACCGAAATAGCCCGCAGAAAGACCAATAACGATACCGAGAGTCAGTTGTACTGCTACCGCTAGAAAACCAATCGTCAATGATAAACGTGAACCATAAAGAATCGTTGAGAGTACATCTCGACCCTGGTCATCAGTTCCGAGAAGAAAACGTTCATCTCCTTCTTCCATCCAAGAAGGTGGCAATTCTGAATCCATAATGTCGATAGAACTTAGATCGTATGGATTACTTGGTGCTAGAACGGGTGAAAGTAGCGCCCCTAATACAAACACAACAAAAACAGCAAAGCTAAACATTGCTACTTTGTCACGTAAGAAATAGTACAAGAAATCTGATGATTTAAATCGTTCCCAACGCGTTGGAACGTGGTTAGTTGTCGTGTTCATGATTACGCTCCTTTCCCTGTAATATCTACCGTTGGGTTAATTAATCCATATAACAAATCGACAATCGTATTAGTTACGACGAAGATCAAACCTACAAAGATAACGTAAGCCGTAATCAATGGAGTATCGACACGGTTAATCGCTTCTAAAAATAAGAAACCAGTACCCGGCCATTGGAATACAGTTTCAGTAAGAATGGTATAAGCCACCATCGTACCTATTTGAACACCACCCACAGTAAGTACCGGTAACATGGTATTTTTAAGCGCATGTTGATAATAAATTTTGTTTGTTGCGATGCCTTTTGCTTTTGCAAACTTGATGTATTCAGAACTCAGTACTTCGATCATTTCTGAGCGAACCAAACGAATAAATAAAGGCAGCATAATTGAGGCAAGAGACACACATGGCAATACTAAATGCGCCAAGCCATCAATGGTAAAGAATCCAGATTCCCAACCGAGCAAATTATAAGTCTCTCCTCGCCCATAAGACGGTAACCAATTTAACTCAATAGAAAACACATACATCAGCATGATTGCCGTTAAGAAGACCGGTATGGAAATACCAATACTACTGAACGCCATGATCGCTTTGGTAAAAAAGCTTTTGGGATGAATCGCAGAATACACACCAAGAGGTATCGATAAACAGATAATGATTAACGCCGATCCCAACACCAATTCAAGAGTGGCAACGAGCTTATCAAGAATGACTTCAACCGCTGGTTTTTTAAAGAAGTAAGACGTGCCCAAGTCACCTTGAACCGCATTAGTAATAAAACGAGTATACTTTGTGACGAATGGGTCATTTAACCCAAGATCATCTCTCAGAGCTTGACGCTCGGATTCTGAAACTGATTGTCCAACCAATTCACGTAACGGGTCACCCAAGTTATCTTGAATGGAAAACGCAACCAGACTGATCACAAACATCACTATCAGAGCCTGAAACAGGCGCTTGACCAGAAACGTAAACATTCCTTATCCCCTTAATCTATCCTAAGAATGACATGATAACATTTCATGCCTAACATATTGTTGGTCTTGCTTTTTATTATAAACAAAGGTTGCTTTGACTCATTCAAAGCAACCTAATTGATTATATAGTTAGTACTTACTTAACAACTAAGTCACCAAAGTATGGGTATTCCATCGAGTTAACAATTGGTTGAATATCAATATTTGATTTTGCACCCCATGCAAGATTTTGCCAATGCAGAGGAACAAACGCCGCGTCGTTATACAACGTGTCTTCCACTGTTTTCAGCATTTCACTGCGTTTTGCAGGATCCGTTTCTACGTTTGCCGCTTCAATTAGACTGTCAACTTCAGGGTTTGAATAGTGACCACAGTTATACTGACCTTTACCCGTTTCTTCATTACGAGTCATCGTTAAGAATTCAGTAAGGTTCGCTGAATCTTCTGTATCTGAGTGCCAACCGATCATCATCATGTCCGCAGAACAAACATCAAATTCAGGCCAGTATTGTGCTTTTGGCAACGTTTTAAGATCCACTTTGATTCCGATCTTAGACAGCATTGCTGCCGCAGCTTGAGCGATTTTTGCATCATTCACATAGCGGTTATTTGGCGCCATCATGCTAAGTTTGAAGCCATTCTCGTAACCCGCTTCTTTCATCAACTCTTTTGCTTTTTTAAGATCATAACGTGGAACTAAATCAGCATCATAGCCAGAATAACCTGGAGGAGATTGCTGACCGGCCGCTGTCGCAAAGCCTTTCATGATTTTCTTAACGATACCTTCGTTATTGATTGCATGAACGATAGCTTGACGAACACGTACATCTTTTAATGCTTCGTTGCTTGTTTGATTCATTTGGAATGAAATTAGACGAGTACCTGGTAGCGTTACTAAATCGATACCTTTGGTGTTTTTCACTCGCTTATGGTCATTCGGTGCCACAGGTGCGATAACGTCTACGTCACCAGAAAGAAGCGCAGCAACACGTGTTGCATTTTCTTTAATTGGAACCAAAGTCAGCTCATCTACGTTACCTGGAGAATTTTTATCCCAGTAACCGTCAAAACGATCAAACACGACTTTCACGCCTTGTTCACGAGACTTAACAACAAATGGACCAGTCCCAGAGATGTGCGTTGAAGCAAATGAATTACCGTGTTTTACGATTTCATCTTTATCTTTACCATCTTCAGTTTTTCCTGAGTAGAACTTGCTATCCATAGGGAAAAGGTAAGTCGCGGTTTGAAGAACCAACGGATAAGCGCCTTTAGAAATAAGTTCTACGGTGTAATCATCAATTTTTACTAATTTTTCATACGGTGCGAAAATCGCTTTAAAATCCGCAGAGTCTTTAAGACGATTAAATGTCCATACCACATCATCTGCAGTCATTGTATTGCCAGAATGGAACTTAACACCTTTGCGTAACGTAAAACGGAACGTTTTGTCATCGACACGTTCCCATTTTTCTGCCAAACGAGGTTCAAAGTCGAACTCTTGCGTATAACGAACTAGGGGATCAAACACCATGTGAGACAGTTGCAGTGTACCGCCTGATAGTTGCTCATGTGGGTCAAGAGATACTGGATCAGCATCATAAGCTACCGTAATATCTGCCGCAGCAGCACTAAAGCTTAAGCCTGCAGCCATAATCGCGATCGCTAATTTAGTCTTAATGGTTTTCATTGCATAACTCCTTATGCGGGAATCAATCCCTAGTTTGTTGTATTTTATTTATTATTAGACGGTTTTCACCGTTGTTACCCTTCTCTTAACCCTTTAAATTCAGGCATAAGAGAAATTAATTTTTTGCTGTATTCGTGTTGTGGGTTCGTATATAAGTTTTCTGTTGGGGCAACTTCAAGCAATTTCCCCATTTGCATTACACCCACACGATCACACATCTGACGAATAACGGGTAAATCGTGGCTGATAAACAACATGGTTAAATTTAACTCATCTTGTAAATCTTTTAATAAGTTGAGGATTTGTGCCTGAACCGATACATCCAAAGCAGACGTTGGCTCATCACAAATTAATAAACGAGGGCGAGTAGCAAGTGCACGCGCAATAGAAATACGTTGACGCTGACCACCAGAAAACTCATGCGGGTACTTCAATGCAGCCATTCGGCCTAGACCCACATGATCCAAAAGATCATTAACGATCTGTTGCGTTTCTGATTCTGAACGCGTTAATTTATGGAAGCGAATCGGTTCTGCTATGATATCGAAGATTTTCATGCGTGGATTCATTGAGGTATATGGGTTTTGAAATACCATCTGCATTTGACGACGCATTGGGCGACGCTCTTTTTCAGATTTAAGCGCAGTAAGATCAACCCCTTCAAAGGTAACCGATCCTGAATTTGGCGGATATAAACCGGTAATAACCCGAGCAATGGTCGATTTACCAGAGCCTGATTCTCCAACGAGACCGAAGGTTTCACCTTCATGAATTTCAAAACTGACATTATCTGAAGCTTGAACGTATTCTCGACGACTTTCAAACATAGAGTCTTTCGTCACAAAGCGAAGACTGACATTATCCACTTTTAACAATGGGCCAGAATATTCACGTTGATCTTGGCTTTGTCCTAACCAATGTGTTTTTACATCGATACATTCATGCTCAACCGCTTCTTCTATATAACTTACCAAAGGAAAGCGGTCTAATTTTATATCAGAACGAGGAACCGCAGAGATCAAGCTACGTGTGTATGAATGATCAGGATTACCCAATACTTTTTCTGTTTTACCAAACTCAACCAAATCCCCACGAAACATTACAGCGACTTTATCGGTAACGTTAGAAACTACGCCCATATCGTGAGTAACCAACATGCAACCTACGTTTTTCTTAACGCAGAGATCTCGGATAAGACTTAGGATTTGATCTTGAATAGAGACATCAAGCGCCGTTGTTGGCTCATCTGCAATAATTAAATCTGGCTCACCAGCTAACGCTATCGCAATCACAACACGCTGACGCATACCACCAGAGAACTGATGTGGGTACTGTTTAAGGCGGTTTTCAGGTTGTGGTATACCAACTTGATTCATAAGAGACAAGGCACGCTCATAGGCCTCTTCTGATGATACTTTCAAATTAGCATGAATGGTTTCTATAATTTGCTGTTCAACAGTAAATAGAGGATTTAGAGATGTCATCGGATCTTGGAAAATAAATCCTATTTTAGAACCTCTAACTTTTCGCATCTCTTCTGTTGATAGACCAGAGATCTTCTCACCATCTAAAAACACCTCTCCGCTGGCGATAACGCCTGGAGGGCTCAATAAATCAATGACAGCATTACCTACTGTTGATTTCCCCGCACCTGACTCACCAACAACGCCAACAATCTCTCCACGCTCTATTGAAAGCGACAATGATTTTACTGCGGCATGAACACCATGACGAGATGGGTATTCGATACGTAAATTTTTAACTTCTAAAAGTGACATTATCAGACTCCGACTACTCGGCAGCATCCTGCCCTGTCTGTATATTGATTCCATTCATAACTGTGATGAACAGCAGTTACTTGATAAGAACATCAATGTAGTCAATTATTCACAAAAAAGCAACAATCAAAGAGTATAAATCTACTATATGCCTTTTTGCTGCATAAATAATCATTACCATTCGCTTTAATCGATATCTATCGCTATTGAGATAAGCGCAAAATCAATAATAAACAACCAGTTATTAATAATTAAATAAATAGGAAGTAAAACTGCTTACGTTCTAATTTAGATAACTTTACATAAATAGTCGTAACATTTATAAGCAAACGTTTAATTGGCTTAAGCGGGTTATTTAGGATTTAATATCTAAAAACCCTTTATAACTTAGTGGATATAATCAAAATAAAGGTAAAATCAAGCGATAGAAACTTAGAAAGAGAAGAAGAAAAAGAAGAGTAAAAGCACAACTTAAAATAATGATTTTGTGATGAAGGTTAGAATAATATAACGCAGAAATGAAAAAAGCCTCGTCATTTCTGACGAGGCTTTTAAATGTGGTCGGTGAAGAGGGATTCGAACCCCCGACCCTCTGGTCCCAAACCAGATGCGCTACCAAGCTGCGCTATTCACCGATTTTTTATTTGATTCTTGGGATGTTACTTGAATCAAAATAGGGAACATCATTTACGGAGTAAATTTAGTTACCTTAAAATTAATGGGGTGGCTAACGAGATTCGAACTCGCGACCACCGGAATCACAATCCAGGGCTCTACCAACTGAGCTATAGCCACCACAAATTTTTTATATAACCGCTACTGCGATTATTGAAATAGTGGTCGGTGAAGAGGGATTCGAACCCCCGACCCTCTGGTCCCAAACCAGATGCGCTACCAAGCTGCGCTATTCACCGACAAATTTCGTTTCGATTCTTGGGATGTTACTTGAATCAAAACTGGAAACGTTCATTTACTAAGTAAACTTGGTTACCAAAATAATGGGGTGGCTAACGAGATTCGAACTCGCGACCACCGGAATCACAATCCAGGGCTCTACCAACTGAGCTATAGCCACCACTACTTTGTTACATTTTCTGTGCCTTTAATTTCTATTCCGGATGGCACGCCCGAAAGGATTCGAACCTTCGACCTTTGGCTCCGGAGGCCAACGCTCTATCCAACTGAGCTACGGGCGTATACCCTATCGGCGGAGAGGAATAATACGGATATGGGTGTCCTTCGTCTAGTGTTTTTTTTGCTTTTTTTGTCGTTTGGTCTCTTTTTAAACAATTCCTTTGTATTTATACTCATTTTCTTGGGGTTTAGTGGTTTATTGCAACAATTTAAGCAGATATAATCACTCAATGTTTACACAAGCTTAACGCGGCGATTTTTTCTTATGCTGCTAATTACTTAGTAAATGAAATAAAAAGATGGCGCTAAGCCAATAATAATAACTGGGAGTGTAAAGTGAGCTTAATGGATAAATCAATTCGTAACACCATCGTCGCAATAGTTGCTGCATTAACTTTTTCAACAGCCTCTTTTGCTGCAAACAATGCTGACGATGCAATTGCTGAGCGAATTAAACCAGTAGGCCAAGTCTATTTGGCAAGTGATGTACCCGTTGTTGAAGAACCAACTGGTCCTCGTACGGGTGATCAGGTATACAACACCTTTTGTATTGCATGTCACTCAACTGGCGCAGCTGGCGCACCAAAAACTCAAAATGCAGCAGATTGGGCTCCTCGTATCGCAAAAGGTATGGATGTTCTAAAAGATCATGCGATTAACGGTTTTAATGCAATGCCAGCACGTGGAACCTGTATGAATTGTTCTGATGATGAGTTGGTTGCTGCAATCGACCATTTAATCAAAGGACTGTAAGATATCGCAGATTAGGTACCGCTTATTTAACTGGTACAAAAATGCCCACAATACCAAATCAGGTATGTGGGCATTTTTATTTATTCTTTAAATTAAGAGGCTATTTTTTCAACATAGCACGCAGATGAGCAATATTACTTTTCCCTTTTTCCATTCTCTCTTCTTGAGTCGGCTTAGGTTTTTTCATTTCCCAATCTAAATCATCTTGCGGAAGCTCTTCTAAAAAACGGCTTGGTGTGGGACGAATTAGCTCACCATACTGACGACGCTCTTTACACAATGTAAAAGTTAGTTCTTTTTTTGCTCGCGTAATACCCACATACGCCAAACGACGTTCTTCTTCTACGTTGTCTTCATCAACACTGGTTTGATGCGGTAAAATACCTTCTTCTGCCCCAATCAAATACACATAAGGGAATTCTAAGCCTTTTGATGCATGCAATGTCATTAACTGCACTTGGTCAGCACCATCTTCATCTTCTCCACGCTCCATCATATCTCGCAGTGTTAAGCGCAATACGACTTCTTTTAATGTTTTCTCTTCTTTATCATAATTATCACCTTCTAAATCAGCCACAATCCAAGAATATAAATCAGATACATTTTTCATGCGCATTTCTGCAGCTTTCGCGCTAGGTGATGTTTCGTACAACCAATCTTCGTAGTGAATGTCTTTTACTAGTGATCGCACCGCCTCTACGGTATTACCTCGCTCAGCATTTTCTGATATAGAAACAACCCAATGACCAAATCGACGCAGTGACTCAAGCCCTCGACCAGATAAGGTTTGTTCTAACCCCATTTCAAAACAAGCTTCAAACAAACTTTTTCCACGCATGTTGGCATACGTACCTAGCTTCTCTAAAGTAACAGGGCCAATTTCACGTCGAGGTGTGTTTACGACACGCAAAAACGCATTATCGTCATCAGGGTTAGTCAGAAGACGAAGATAAGCCATGATGTCTTTGATTTCTGAACGAGAGAAAAAAGAAGTCCCCCCAGAAATCTTATAAGGCACGCGGTTTTGCATTAGTGATTTTTCAATAAGTCGAGACTGATGATTCCCACGATAAAGTACTGCGTAATCTTTATAATCGGTTCGATTAAGGAAACGATGAGCAATGATCTCACCGACAACTCGTTCGGCTTCGTGTGCATCATCTTTCGCTGTCAGAATCTTTATCTGCTCACCATCAGGAATTTCAGAAAATAACCGTTTTTCAAATGCATGAGGATTATTAGCAATCAGTATGTTGGCTGCACGTAAAATTCGACTCGTTGAACGATAATTCTGCTCTAATTTAATGACTTTCAAATTAGGGTAGTCTTCACTCAATAAAATAAGGTTTTGAGGTTTTGCTCCACGCCACGAATAAATAGATTGATCATCATCTCCTACTACGGTCAATCGACCTCTTTCACCAACAAGCAATTTTACTAATTCATATTGGCTAGTATTGGTATCTTGATATTCATCCACTAATAAATAGCGAAGTTTCATCTGCCAACGCTCACGTACATCCTGATTATTTCTCAACAATAACACTGGCAATGAGATTAAATCATCAAAATCTAATGCGTTATACGCTTTCATTTGCGTTAAATACATCTCATAACAGAAAGCAAATAATTGCTCCTGCTCTGAGCGAACAATACCTTTAACTTGATCTGGGGTAAGCATGTCAGTCTTCCACTTAGAAATACAGCTAAGCAGTTGACGTAGTAGATCCTTATCGCCATCAATTTGTTTTTCAGTCAGTTCTTTTAATAAGGCTAATTGGTCTTGATCATCAAAAAGAGAAAAACCTGCCTTTAGGCCTAATATTTTATATTCACGACGAATAATGTCTAATCCAAGAGAATGGAATGTTGATACTAATAACCCTCGTGATTCTTGTTTGTTTAGCGTTTGCCCAACACGCTCTTTCATCTCTCTCGCCGCCTTATTAGTAAAGGTAACCGCAGCAATATTGCGAGCTTTATAACCGCATTGTTGTACTAGATAGGCTATTTTATTCGTAATTACACGAGTTTTACCTGAGCCTGCGCCTGCCAGTACTAAACATGGCCCAGAAACAAACTTAACGGCTTCATCTTGCTGTGGGTTAAGTCTCATGAATCACCTATAAAATCGATAATGGAATATTTGCGTCTATAATAAAGCTGTCTATGTATGAATACCATGTAAACCATAGAAGAAAACTCTCGACCTTTACGTTTCTTGACACAAAAACGGATTACTTTATGGACATTCTCACTTAAAATAATAAATGAACGTTCATTCATTTCATAAGGATTCATTTATGAAGGAGAAACGTAGACTCATTCTTGAGTCAGCAGAACAATTACTTGCAACTGACGGGTTTCGTGGTCTATCAATGCAAAAAGTGGCAAATCAAGCTGGCGTTGCTGCTGGTACCATTTATCGCTATTTCGATGATAAAGAAGCCCTGATCCAAGAGATTAAGTTGAACATTCTTCAACGTGTCGCTTGTGCTATTCAAGAAAATGTATGCAATACCGACCCTTTAAAAGTTCGCTTTCGTACAATGTGGTTAAATATTTGGTATTTTGCTATTTCAGAAAAAAACACTTTTTTAAATCGCAATCAATATGAATCATTACCTACAACAGATTTAGTAAAATTTAGGGAACTAGAAAAAGAAATGTTTGCCCAAGTAAATCAACTCTTTGTCGATGGACTTGAGCAAGGCATTTTTAAACCTTTCAATGTGGAAATACTTACAGGCCTTAGCTTAGAGACAAGTGTTTGCTTAGCTCGCAGATATGCTCAAGGTGCTTTTACACTAACAGACGATGATCTCGACTCGGCAATTGAAGCCAGTTGGGATGCAATTATTAAACACTAATTTGGAGTTCTAATTAGAATGAAAAAGTGGACTTTCTTTATGTTGCTTCTTGCACTACTTCTTTTTGGTAGTGTTATTGGCTTTAACATGTTTAAACAGCAAAAAATTGCTGAATTTATGGCAAACCGCCCTGAACCTGAATTCCCTGTCACGATAGAAACAGTCAAAGCGTCAACCTGGACTCCAACTATCGAGGCGATTGGTTTTATTGAACCAAACCAAGGTGTAACGCTAACCACTGAATCAAACGGTGTGATCGATAAAATTTCATTTGATTCCGGTAGCCAAGTAAAAGATGACCAATTACTTATTTCTCTTGATTCTAAAGTAGAAAAAGCAAACTTAAGAAGCTCTCAAGCACGCCTACCTGCTGCTGAAGCAAAATATAAACGCTATAAAGGTTTATTTAAAAAAGGGTCTATCTCTAAAGAGGCTTACGATGAAGCGGAAGCAAATTTTTTCTCTCTTGCTGCTGATATTGAAGGCCTAAAAGCGACTATTGAGCGTCGTGAAATCAAAGCACCATTTGCTGGTGTCATTGGTATCCGTAATGTTTATCTTGGTCAATACTTACAACCAGGTACTGATATTGTCCGTCTAGAAGACACTAGCATTATGCGTTTACGCTTTACGGTGCCTCAAACTGATATTTCTCGCATTAATATCGGACAAGACATCGATATATACATCGACTCTTATCCAACTGAGACTTTCAAAGGGTCGATCAGTGCAATTGAACCAGCGGTAAATATTCAAAGTGGGTTAATTCAGGTTCAAGCTGATATTCCAAATAATGGTGGTAAGTTACGTAGTGGTATGTTTGCTCGCGCTGAAATCATTCTCCCAACATTTGAAAACCAAGTGGTTATTCCTCAAACCTCAATTACATTCACGCTATATGGTGACAATGTCTACATCGTTTCTGATGTTGACGGTGTTAAACGTGTTAAACAAGCGGTTGTAAAAGTAGGTGAACGAACTAAAGCTGTTGCTCATATTCTTGATGGTGTTAAACCTGGAGATATGGTCGTGACATCAGGACAAGTTCGTCTAAGTAATGATGCAAAAGTGCGTGTTGTCGAAAGTGACGCAACAACGCCGCCTGCTGAAACACCAATGTTGTAACCGGAGGAATTATGCGCTTTACTGATGTTTTCATTAAACGTCCAGTTTTAGCGGTATCGATCAGTTTTTTGATTGCTTTGCTTGGTATCCAAGCTATTTTCAAAATGCAGGTTCGTGAATACCCTGAAATGACCAATACCGTTGTAACGGTAACAACAAGCTATTACGGCGCGAGTGCTGACCTTATTCAAGGTTTCATAACTCAACCCTTAGAGCAAGCGGTAGCACAAGCCGATAATATTGATTTCATGACCTCTCAATCAGTAATGGGGCAATCAACCATTACTGTTACTATGAAATTAAATACGGACCCGAATGCCGCCCTCTCCGATATATTAGCCAAGACTAACTCGGTGCGTTCTCAACTTCCAAAAGAAGCGGAAGATCCAACGGTTACTATGTCGACAGGTTCAACTACCGCGGTGTTATATATCGGCTTTACCAGTGATGAACTTGCCTCAAGTCAAATCACCGATTATTTAGAACGCGTTGTGAACCCGCAACTATTCACCGTTAATGGCGTATCTAAAATCGACCTATACGGCGGTATTAGATATGCATTACGTATCTGGTTAGATCCAGCTCGTATGGCTGCAGTAAATATGACAGCAACAGATGTTATGAGCGTATTAAATGCCAATAACTTCCAGTCAGCAGCAGGCCAAGCAACCGGTGAATTCGTTCTTTATAATGGTAGCGCAAATACTCAAGTCTCGAATGTAGAAGAGCTTGAGCGTTTAGTTATTAAAACTGACGATGGTGAAGTGGTTCGCCTAAGTGATATTGCTAAGGTATCTTTAGAAAAGAGTCATGATATATACCGTGCAAGTGCAAACGGCAAAGAAGCCGTAGTTACTGCAATCAATGCCGCACCAAGTGCCAACCCAATTAACATTGCGGCTGATGTATTGAAGCTTTTACCTCAATTAGAGAAAAACCTTCCAACAAACATCAAAATGAACATCATGTACGATTCAACGATTGCGATTAATGAATCTATCCATGAAGTTATTAAGACTATTGTTGAAGCTGCGGTCATCGTACTTATCGTTATTACCTTATTCTTAGGCTCATTCCGAGCGGTTATCATTCCTATTGTCACCATTCCTCTATCACTTGTTGGTGTTGCAATGGTAATGCAAGTCATGGGCTTCTCATGGAACCTAATGACTCTTCTCGCTATGGTGTTGGCCATCGGGCTTGTTGTTGATGATGCCATCGTTGTATTAGAAAACGTAGATAGGCACGTTAAGCTTGGAGAAACCCCGTTTAGGGCCGCTATTATTGGTACGCGTGAAATCGCAATTCCGGTAATTGCAATGACTCTAACGCTGGGCGCGGTATATGCTCCTATCGCGATGATGGGTGGTATTACGGGTTCATTGTTTAAAGAGTTTGCTTTAACGCTCGCAGGTTCAGTATTTGTTTCAGGGATAGTCGCGTTAACATTATCTCCAATGATGTGTTCTAAAATGCTGAAAGCAAATGAAGTACCAAGCAAATTTGAAAGCACAGTTCATCATTTCCTTGATGGTATGACGAATAAATATGAACGTATTCTTGGCTCGGTAATGCAGCATCGACCAGTAATCATTGCGTTTGCTGTCATCGTTTTTGCAAGCTTGCCATTACTATTTAAGTTCATACCAAGTGAACTTGCTCCTTCAGAAGATAAAGGAGTGGTAATGCTTATGGGTACAGGTACATCTAACGCTAACTTAGATTACTTACAAAACACAATGAATGATGTAAATAAGATTCTTTCAGATCAACCTGAAATAGCCTTTGCTCAAGTATTCACTGGTGTTCCAAACTCGAACCAAGCCTTTGGTATTGCATCAATGGTTCCTTGGAGCCAACGAGAAGCAAGCCAAGCAGAAGTAACAGATCGTGTTGGTAAATTAGTACAAAATGTCCCAGGAATGGCTGTTACAGCATTCCAAATGCCAGAATTGCCTGGCGCAGGTTCAGGTTTACCAATTCAATTCGTAATAACGACACCAAACAGCTTTGAGAGCCTATTCCAAATAGCAACGGAAGTATTAACTGAAGTGAAAGGAAGCCCTCTATTTGTTTATTCTGATATCGATTTGAATTTTGATTCTGCAACAATGAAAATCAATATCGATAAAGATAAAGCGGGTGCTTACGGTGTGACAATGCAAGACATTGGTATTACGCTAAGTACGATGATGGCTGATGGCTATGTAAACCGTATCGATCTCAATGGTCGTTCTTACGAGGTAATTCCACAAGTAGAACGTAAATTCCGCTTAAACCCTGAATCAATGAATAATTATTACGTTCGTTCAGCAAGCGGGGAAGCAGTTCCATTAGGAAGCTTAATTGCGATTGATGTTATTGCAGAGCCGAGATCTCTACCTCACTTCAATCAGCTGAATTCAGCTACCGTAGGTGCTGTACCATCACCAGGTGTGGCAATGGGTGATGCTATTTCTTGGTTCGAAAATATTGCAAATAGCAAATTGCCAAGTGGGTACAACCATGATTATATGGGCGAAGCTCGTCAATATGTGACAGAAGGTAGCGCATTATACGCTACATTTGGTTTAGCATTGGCTATCATCTTCCTAGTACTTGCGATTCAATTTGAATCAATTCGAGATCCATTAGTTATCATGGTTTCTGTACCTCTTGCTATTTGTGGTGCTTTGATTGCCCTCGCATGGGGCGCTGCTACAATGAACATCTACTCACAAGTAGGGTTAATCACTCTCGTTGGCTTGATTACCAAACATGGTATTTTGATTTGTGAAGTAGCAAAAGAAGAACAATTGCATAATCTAAAAAATCGCGTTGAAGCGGTAACAGAAGCTGCAAAAGTTCGTCTTCGTCCAATCCTAATGACAACAGCGGCAATGATTGCGGGTTTAATCCCGTTAATGTATGCCACTGGTGCAGGTGCTGCACAGCGCTTTAGTATTGGTATTGTTATTGTTGCAGGTTTAGCTATTGGTACTCTATTTACGTTATTCGTATTACCCGTAATTTATAGTTACCTAGCAAGTGAGCATAAACCTTTACCAGAGTTTGAAGAAGGGAAAGAAATTCAAGAGTAACTTCTTTAAAATAAAGAATAGGCTACTTCGGTAGCCTTTTTTTATTTGTCTAGCGACAAGTCGTTGCTCTTTGCTTAAAATATAAAAAATATTTAACAAGGGTAGATAATGTTTAATCCAAAAAAATTAGAGCAAGTTGCCAAGCAAATTCATGATTCAATGCCGCAACCAGTAAAAGAATTAGGAACTGATGTTGAACAGAAAGTTCGCCAGGTCATTCAAGGTCAATTAAATAAGCTAGATATCGTAGCACGCGAAGAATTTGATGTTCAAACTCAAGTTCTATTGCGCACTAGGAAAAAGCTAACAGAAATGGAACAAAAATTAGCTTTATTAGAAGAAAAACTATCTGAAAAATAAACATAATTTTGCTCTTAAGATTAGAATAATTCCTTTAGATACAAAAAAGCCCGATATGATATCGGGCTTTTTTATTAATTATGTAAGTTAACCACCAACAGCAATTGTTTTCATATCAGTCATATAACCGCGTAATTCTTCACCAACATGCTCAACTGGGTGATTACGAATAGTCTCATTCACTTCGATCAATTTAGCATTATCCACTTGATTAGATATTGCCCCTAAACCACGACCAATAACATCAGTATCAACTAAAGGCATGAATTTTTCACGCAGCAATGGTGTTGCAACATTTGCGAATAGATAATTACCATATTCAGCCGTATCTGAAATAACGACATTCATTTCATATAAGCGTTTACGTGCAACAGTGTTAGCGATTAATGGTAGCTCATGCAATGATTCGTAATAAGCAGATTCATCTACAATACCTGAAGCAGTCATCGCTTCAAATGCTAATTCAACACCAGCACGAACCATAGCAACCATTAAAATACCATTATCAAAATATTCTTGTTCTGGAATTTCCAGACTAGAATCAGGGTAGTTTTCAAAAGCAGTTTCACCAGTCTCTTCACGCCACCCTAGCAAGTTAACATCATCATTTGCCCAGTCAGCCATCATCGTACTTGAAAAATGTCCCGAGATAATATCATCCATATGCTTATTATAAAGTGGACGCATTAGATCTTTTAATTCTTCAGATAAATCAAAGGCTTTAATTTTAGCTGGATTTGATAGACGATCCATCATATGCGTCACACCACCAAACTTCAGTGCTTCTGTAACTGTTTCCCAACCAAATTGTAGAAGTTTGCCTGCATAGCTAGCATCGATACCATCAGCGATCATTTTTTCATAACAAACAATAGAGCCGGCTTGCAGCATTCCACAAAGAATTGTTTGTTCACCCATTAAGTCAGATTTAACTTCAGCAACGAATGAAGACTCTAAACAACCGGCACGATGACCACCAGTCCCAGCCGCCCATGCTTTCGCTATATCCCAACCTTCGCCTTTAGGATCATTTTCAGGATGAACAGCAATAAGAGTAGGAACACCAAAACCACGCTTATATTCTTCTCGAACTTCTGTACCTGGACATTTAGGAGCAACCATAACAACCGTTAAATCTTTACGGACTTTCATACCTTCTTCAACGATATTAAAGCCATGCGAGTAACCAAGCGTTGCACCTTCCTTCATTAAAGGCATAACAGTTTCAACAACATTCGTATGCTGTTTATCAGGAGTAAGGTTAATAACCAAATCGGCTTGAGGGATCAATTTTTCGTAGCTAGCAACTTCAAAACCATTTTCGCTTGCATTCTTAAATGATTGACGTTGCTCATCAATAGCAGCCTGACGTAAAGCATAAGCAACATTCAAACCTGAATCTCGCATATTTAAACCTTGATTTAGGCCTTGAGCTCCACAGCCAACAATAACCACCCTTTTACCTTTAAGGTAATCCGCTTCTGTAGAAAATTCTTCGCGGTTCATAAAACGACAACGACCTAGTTGATCTAATTGTTCACGTAAATTTAGCGTATCAAAGTAGTTAGACATTGTGAAACTCCATAAATATCATTTAATCCATTAGGATAATTTTGTGCATACAAAGATAATAACCAAAGATTAACATTGTAAGAAGTGATATATTAACAATACATGATTGCAAAATTAACAACTACGATATGAATATAAAACTACTTCAAACTTTCCTTCATTTATGTGAAAGCCATAGCTTTACCAACACGTCAAAAGCTATGCACTTAAGTTTATCTGCATTAAGCCGGCAAATACAAAAATTAGAAGATGAAATTGGTCACCCATTATTTGTCCGTGATAATAGAAGCGTTGAACTAACAAGCTCAGCAAAGAAATTAATGCCTATCGCTTTAAATATTTGTAGTGAATGGAGTAGTTACAAATCTAACTCCAATACTGTGAATAATAGTTTAAAGGGTGAATTGAAACTATTTTGTTCAGTAACCGCAAGTTATAGTCACTTACCTCAACTCCTAAATAATTTCAAAGTGAATTATCCTCACATTGAAATAAAGCTTTCAACAGGAGATCCAGCTCAAGCAATTAAAAAAGTAGAAAGTTCAGAGGTTGATATTGCAATATCAGCCATACCAGAAAAAAGATCGAATAAATTAGCTTTTGAAATAATAAGTGAAATACCATTATCGATTATTGCTCCCATTGGGAACAACACATTTAGCGGTGATATAAATAAAGAAAATACAAATTGGGATACGCTTCCTTTTATTTTACCAAAGGAAGGCACAGCGAGAGAAAGAGCAAATTTATGGTTCAAGGAACAAAAAATCAAACCAACAATTTATGCTCAAGTCTCTGGACATGAGGCGATAGTAAGTATGGTTGCTTTAGGGTGTGGTATAGGAATAGCACCTGACGTTGTAATCAATAACAGCCCAGTAAAAGATAAAATTCAAAGGTTAAACACAACACCTATTGCACCGTTTAAATTAGGCTTGTGCTGTAAACAATCAAAATTAAATGATTCGGTTATACAAGCTCTTTGGCGGGTAGCTGAAAATACATTTATTTAAATCCATAAATGAGAAAAGGCCTCCCATTGGGAAGCCTTTTTAAATTTAAGCCTAGCGATGTCCTACTCTCACATGGGGAGACCCCACACTACCATCGGCGCTATTGTGTTTCACTTCTGAGTTCGGCATGGGATCAGGTGGGTCCACAACGCTATGGTCGCTAAACAAAATCTGTCAGTAAATGGTGCTGATACCCAGACTCGAACTGGGGACCTCACCCTTACCAAGGGTGCGCTCTACCGGGCTGAGCTATATCAGCAAACGACTTACTTATTTAATCGAAAAAACCATCCTAAATAAGGATGGCTTTCAAATTCAAGCCTGGCGATGTCCTACTCTCACATGGGGAGACCCCACACTACCATCGGCGCTATTACGTTTCACTTCTGAGTTCGGCATGGGATCAGGTGGGTCCATAACGCTATGGTCGCCAAGCAAATTCT
>NZ_MAJU01000024.1:8054-280484 GCF_001691055.1 Aliivibrio logei | reverse complement strand
TTCAAAGCGTTTTCGCTTTTCTGTGAAGAGGACGGTCATTTTATCGTTTTAAGCCTCAGTGTCAAGCACTTATTCGAAACTTAATTTCTAAACCATCCTGACTAACCTGATTGCGAATCCCTTATGGGATGGGCTCTCCGTGTCAGTGAGGTCGCATTATAGAGAGTTCGATCACATTGGCAAGTTCTTTTTTACTATTATTTTGATTTTATGTTTTTATGGTTAAAGTCCGTACAAACCAATACTAAATTAGCTTTATCACCCCATTTAATTAACACTAAATTATCATTTTCAAGGGATATCATATGAATTCATCATTACGTAGCTATAAATCAACCTTTCCTACTATTGGCTTACGCTCTTATATAGATTCATCAAGTATTTTAATTGGAGATATCAATATTGGTGATGATTGCAGTGTTTGGCCTTTAGTTGTAGCTCGAGGTGATGTGAATTCAATAGTAATAGGACAACGAACCAATATCCAAGATGGTTCCATCTTACATGTCACACATAAAAATCCAGAAAACCCGAAAGGAGCCCCATTACTTATTGGAGATGACGTAACTATTGGTCACAAAGTTATGCTTCATGGGTGTGAAATAAAGGATCGTGTTCTTGTTGGTATGGGAAGCATCATTTTAGATAATGCTATTATTGAATCGGATGTCATGATTGGAGCTGGTAGCTTAATTCCACCCAATAAAATATTAAAGAGTGGCTACCTTTATATAGGTAGCCCGGTAAAACAAGTAAGATCGTTATCAACTGATGAAATTGGCTTTCTAAAAAAATCAGCGATGAATTACGTTTCATTTAAAAATAGTTATATAAAAGAGGAAGCTATTTAATCTCAACTTCCCCAGAAGCATTGAACTCTTCATCTTCAATCAATGCTTCTGCATGTTCCTCTATATCAAAACGATATTCCTCAAAAATACGCAAAGCATCAAGCTCATTTGTTATTGTTTCTCCACTTTCTGACGCAAGCCATGAAACAAAGACAAGACATGGTATTAAATTACCCATTTGTTGAGCATATAAAATAATACATTGCTTTTCAGGGTTCCATTGTTGCCCATCAGAAAAGAGAATTGATTGATTCATTACATACCTTCTAAATTTTTGCGAAGTTCTCGTAGTATTTGTTTGCTGCTAGGACGTAATCCTCTCCATACAGTAAAGCTTTCCGCAGCTTGCCCAACTAACATTCCTAATCCATCATAAGCTTGGTATACATCATTATCTAATGCCCATTGATTAAAGACCGTTTTACCTTTGCCATACATCATGTCATAGCTGATACTGCCTTTAGAAAAAATCACTGGACTAATATTAGGTAACTCTCCAGATAAACTGGCAGACGTTGAATTAATTATCACATCAAACGATCGTGTCACGTCACTCATGCAAACCGCCTCTACAGCACCATACGCTGAAAATATTTCAGCTAGTGCTTCTGCTTTTTCATAAGTGCGATTAACTACGGTAATAGAAGAGGGGTTTTGTTTTAATAAGGGAAGAAGTACACCTCGTGCTGCCCCTCCTGCTCCAATTAATAAGATACGCTTATCTTGAAGTGGTACCTGATATTGCAGTAAGTCTTGAACTAATCCTTCACCGTCCGTGTTATCACCCAGAATAATTCCATCATCCAGCTTTTTTAGCGTATTAACCGCACCAGCCAATTTTGCTCTATCTGTTAATTGATCGGCAAATTGAAATGCTTCTTCTTTAAAGGGTACGGTAATATTACAGCCTTTACCCCCATTAGAAAAAAAATGAGTTACCGAATTAAGAAAGCCATCCACTGGAGCCTCAATAGCAACATATTCCAAAGGTTGTATTGTTTGACGAGCGAATAATGTATGAATAAAAGGAGATTTGCTTTGCTTAATGGGATGACCAAAGACTGCATACTTATCCATGAGTGATTCCTTTCAATGATTAAAGTTAAACTGAACCAACCTTACCTGAAAGAAATAGTAGATGCATTAGCCTTGGCGTAATGTCTCTCCAGTTTTTGCATCACGGATTTCTGTTGGTTGAGTTCGGTTGCCAATTTCGCCTTGAAAAACCACCACGCCTAAATCACCTAGCTGCTCTTCAACTTCTAAAACCGTTCGGCAAGGTTCATAACCTGAAAGATTTGCACTAGTTGACGTAATCGGCTTCCCAAACGCAGAACAAATAGCTTTAACTTGAGGGTGATCTGAGACTCTAACGGCAATACTATCAAACTGGCCAGTCACTAAAGGTAACGTGTTCTTATTAACAGGGACAATCCAAGTTACAGGACCCGGCCAAGTGAATTTAATTCTATTAATTTGATCATTATTTAATTGCGCTAAATCAATATAAGGAAGCAATTGCTCAATAGAGGCCGCAATTAAAATCAACCCTTTTTCTCGCGGGCGTTGTTTCACTTTTAATAATTGATGGAGGGCAAATTCATTATCCGGATCACAGCCAACACCAAAAACCCCCTCCGTAGGATAGGCAATTACATCACCGTTATTTAAGGCTTTTACGACTTGATCTAGATTCTTCACTCTTGCACCATTATTAACTCTATTAATCGCTCTATTCTATTCATAAGACGAAATCAAACAACCGCTTTCCATTTTTCAATTGTGAATAATCGTTAATAACTTGTACTTTTCCTGACGCAAACGTTTTCCTTCCTATTAAATAACCGTATAATGCTGCCAACTTTTTATATATTGCCATTATCTTTATCCAAGGAGTTCACAATGAAAGTCGGTATTATCATGGGTTCGAAATCAGATTGGCCAACAATGAAACTAGCCGCTGAAATGCTTGAGCGTTTTAATGTTCCTTACGAAACCAAAGTGGTCTCTGCTCATAGAACTCCACAATTACTTGCTGATTATGCAACTCAAGCAAAAGATCGCGGTATCAAAGTTATTATTGCAGGTGCTGGTGGTGCAGCTCACCTCCCAGGCATGGCAGCTGCATTTACGAGTATTCCTGTTTTAGGCGTCCCTGTTCAATCAAAAGCATTAAAAGGGATAGACTCTCTACTTTCTATCGTTCAAATGCCAAAGGGGATCGCTGTAGGTACACTCGCGATTGGTGAGGCTGGCGCTGCAAATGCAGGTATCCTCGCAGCTCAAATCATTGGTACATCAAATGAAGCAGTAATGGCAGCAGTAGAAGCTTTCCGTAAAGAACAAACAGATACTGTCTTAGCAAATCCAGATCCATCAGAGGATTAATGATGAAAGTTCTTGTACTCGGTTCTGGTCAACTCGCTCGCATGATGTCTTTAGCGAGTGCTCCACTAAATATCGACATTATCGCTTATGATGTGAACAACAACAAAATTGTACACCCATTAACGCAACAGGTCATGGATACGACTTTAGAGCAAACAATTAATAGCGTAGATGTTATTACCGCAGAATTTGAACACATTCCTTACGACATCTTAGATATTTGCAGTCAAAGTGGTAAGTTTCAGCCAACCCCCGAAGCCATTAAAGCTGGCGGCGATCGTCGTATTGAGAAAACACTACTTGATAATGCCAATGTGGCCAATGCAACACACCATATAATTACAACTAAGCAAGACTTCTTAGACTCAATTAGTAGCGTAGGTCTTCCTATGGTGTTAAAAAGTGCTCTAGGTGGGTACGACGGAAAAGGGCAATGGCGCTTAAAGGAAGCTTCTCAAATTGATCATATTTGGGAAGAAATGAATGAACTAATTCAGAGCACACCAAATCAAGCCATCGTTGCTGAGCAATTTATTCCGTTTAATCGCGAAGTTTCTTTAATTGGTGCCCGTAATAAGAATGGCGATATAGTGACATACCCATTAACAGAGAACGTTCATGTTAATGGTGTATTAGCGTTATCTACCGCATTAGAAGGAACAAGCTTATTACAGCAACAAGCTGATGACATGTTCTCTGCAATCGTGAATGAACTTGATTATATTGGCGTACTTGCTATTGAGTTTTTTGATGTAGATGGTCAACTGCTTGTTAATGAAATTGCACCTAGAGTACATAACTCTGGCCATTGGACCCAACAGGGAACCGATGTATGTCAATTTGAAATGCATATTCGTGCAGTATGTGATTTACCATTAGTCGGAGCAGAATTGATTCGTTCAACCGCCATGATTAATATCTTAGGTGAAGACTCCTTACCGAAAAAACTCCTCACTATGCCTCATTGCCATATTCACTGGTATGGCAAAGAAAAACGTGTTGGTAGGAAGATGGGACATATAAATGTATGTGCATCATCACCAGAGGCTTTAGAAAAAGAATTAATGGCACTCTCTGAATTATTAGATAAAAACGCATTTCAAGTATTATCAAAATAAACAGATACACCTCAATAGAATAGAGCATTCATCAATGCTCTATTTTTTTATATCTTGTACCACACTGCACTTTTTATCTGCACAAACCAATTTTAAACCTGTTGCCATTTCTTTTCTTAGCAACAACTCAAAACCACATTGCTGACATATGCCTTTTTCTGGCGCAAAATTAACAACAAAACGACAAACAGGATAAGCATCACAAGCATAGAAAGTCTTACCAAAACGAGACTGTTTCTCATGCAAAGATCCAGAATGACAACTAGGGCAAGCCAATAGCTCTTTAGGTTCTTCTTTTTTCTGTTCTAACGATTCAATATGAGAACACTCTGGGTATGAAGAACACCCTATAAACATTCCATATCGGCCTTGTCGTAAAACAAGTTCACTGTCACATTCAGGGCAGGGAATACCAAGCTCTTTAACTACATGACCGTCATTACTTTTAAGAGGGCGAATATAATCGCACTCAGGGTAATTACCACAACCTAAAAACGGACCACGCTTACCATAACGAATGGCAAGTTCACCACTGCATTGTGGGCAAGATTCATGATCTAATGCATGTTCATGCGCTTGAAACAGTTGCTTGTTTATTTTACCTGACATTCATTAACCTTAATGAGTCATACCTGTATCTGAAGTATAAAGTAACTCTTCCATCTGGGTATACGCACTTTCTTGTCCTGGTACATTAAATAGCACCATTAAGATAACCCACTTCAGATCATCAAGAGAAAGATCTTCCGTTTCTAACGTCATGACTTGTTCAATGACCATTTCACGAGTTTCACACGTTAATACTTTAATTTGCTCAAGGAACAATAAGAACCCACGGCAAACCGTATCAATACCATCAATTTCTTGCTGAGTATAAATTCGCATGGCCGTCGACGTACTCTTAGCAATATGCTCATGAGAGTCAGTTTCTTGTAAATGAGCAAGGTCTTCTAACCAATCAAGCGCTTTATATATCGCCTCTTGGTGAAACCCTGCTTTTAGTAATTCGTCTTCTAGTTTTTCTTGATCTACTGTTAATTCGATATCGCTATGGATATACGTTTCAAATAGATACATCAGAACATCCATCATGATTAGCCCCTCCGCTTTTTAATGTAACCCCCTGGGACTGCAGTGATGAAACCTTGCAACTCTAATTCAAGTAATTGCATCATGATTTCATATACAGGCGTCTGACATCGCTCTGCTATTATATCAACAGGCGTCGCCTCTATGCCTACGGTAGCGAACACTTTGGGAAATGGCAATTGTTCTGTGACAACTTCTTGCTCAAAAAGCGAAGGTTGATGAGAGATTGCACAATAGGTTAATGCTCCGATCTCTTCAAAAATGTCTTCCGGTGACGAAACCAGCTTTGCACCGGCTTTAATTAAAGAATTAGAACCTTGAGCTGTAGGGTTATGTATTGATCCCGGTAAAGCAAACACCTCTCGCCCTTGCTCATTCGCATACCTTGCAGTAATCAAAGAACCAGAACGTTCAGCCGCTTCCACAACGAGTACCCCGGTAGATAACCCACTAATAATGCGATTTCGACGAGGAAAATTGTCCGCTCGTGGGGGAGAATCTGGCCTAAACTCAGAAACTAAAGCCCCATTATGAATCACACGATCAGCCAGCGTTCTGTGTTTTGCTGGATATACCTTGTTTAACCCTGAACCAAGTACTGCAATAGTTTGTCCTTTCGCTTCAATCGCCCCATGATGGGCGTATCCATCAACCCCAAGAGCTAAACCACTAGTAACGACATAATTATGCTGCACAATGGAAGCCGCAAATTGCTTCGCACATTCTAAACCTTCTAGGCTAGCATTACGGCTACCGACAATAGCCACTTGAGGTTCAGATAGCGCCAAAACATCACCTTTAACAAATAATACTGGCGGCGGGGCGCTTATTTCAGATAATAACTTCGGATAGCGAGGATCAGATAACGTTAAAATGGTATTAAGAGAATCTCCATCTTCCCACAATAAGCATTTATCTACTTCTTCATGATTCACAGCCTGGATGTAAGCAATTTGCGCACAAGAAAGCCCTATCGATTGCAATTTATCCTTATCGTACTTTACAATATTTTCAACAGAATCAATGGCAAGTAGGCGAGACATTACCTTCCCACCAATTCGAGGACAAAAGCACAGAGTTAACCATGCAGATAAGTGTTTATCTGAGTTAAACATCAATCCCTCTATTTTGTCTGTGGTGAGGTCACAATCATTCGCTTATGAATAGGCGTTTCACTGCGAGTTATTAACGCTAAACTAAATGATTCATAAGGACGAATCACTATCAGCTCTCCAACCACCGTTTCTGGTAACTGAATACTCTTTTTATTGTTTTCGTCATCATAATGATATTCACCTTTATCTCCTTTTACTGCGTACCCTTTTTCTTTTAATGCGAACATACTTCCTTGTTGTAACCCGTCATTTGTCCCTTTATCTATCACCGCCACTTGATTAACCGCCAAATAGTCTCCGCCATCAATAGAACCCAATAATGAAGCCTTACTATTTGTTGGTGCGGGCAACGGATAAAACGTAGTGGTTAGTGATAAGTTACTCTTACCGTCTAACGGTAAAACAATGTCAT
The DNA here is from genome assembly GCF_001691055.1 of Aliivibrio logei. Lineage (NCBI taxonomy): Bacteria > Pseudomonadati > Pseudomonadota > Gammaproteobacteria > Vibrionales > Vibrionaceae > Aliivibrio > Aliivibrio logei. The sequence continues at coordinate 273,511 of NZ_MAJU01000024.1, read as the reverse complement.
TTATCGTGATTTCTTGTTGTTGTTTAAGGACTCTCAATCCACTAAATTCTTCCGTGCTGTCTACCAATTCTGCAGTACCTATCGATTTCAGTGCGTACGCTTTTTCTTTATTATCTCTACGTTTAAATTCATTAATTACGCGATAAATACCCCATTCCTTATGTGAAAGTTCACCATCAACATAAATTCGCTCATTTGAACTAAGAAACTTACGTCCGTCACTCGTACCCAACACTCGATAAGCCGCTCGATAATTAACATCATCAATTAAACGATCTGATTTTAAATAGGGGACAACTAAACTAGGCGCTAACGTCGGAACCGCTTCTTTTTCTATGATCCGAGTTTTGGGTGATAATTTTTGCAACGGCTTAAGACTTAAAACAGGGTTTCCGTTATGCCAACTTAAGCTCAACTTATCTCCGGGATAAATTAAATGAGGATTATTGATACCAGGGTTAATTTTCCATAGCTTTGGCCAAAACCAAGGGTTATCAAGAAAGAGAGCGGATATATCCCATAACGTATCCCCTTTTTCTACGGTATACGTGTCAGGGTAATCCTTTTTTAACATCAACTTATCTTCGTTAGAAAAAGACAGTGGAGATAGCGTTATAGTGGTGAATAGTGAGGTTAATATCAGCATTTTTTTAAACATGGTCCGCTTTCCTTGTCAGACATTCGAACCGATGCTGTCATTTGCTTAATAAAATGTCTAGAATTGGAGCTATTAGGTTTATGCCGTTTTCGGCGCAGTTCAATATTTAGAGTAATTATGGCCGTATTAGAAGTATTAACGTTCCCGGACGACCGTCTACGCACCGTAGCAAAACCGGTAAAAACAGTAACACCTGAAATCCAAACATTCATCGATGACATGATTGAAACCATGTATGACGAAGAAGGCATTGGCCTTGCTGCAACGCAAGTCGATTTCCATCAACGTATCGTGGTTATCGATGTATCAGAGACACGCGATGAACCAATGGTATTAATCAATCCTGTTATTACACAAAAAAGTGGTGATGACGGTATAGAAGAAGGTTGTTTATCTGTTCCTGGCGCAAAAGGAATGGTTCCTCGTTCTGCTGAAGTGTCAGTAACGGCATTGGATCGTGATGGAAATGAATTTAGCTTTGATGCTGATGATTTACTAGCAATCTGCGTGCAACACGAATTAGATCACCTTGAAGGTAAATTATTCGTTGATTACTTGTCGCCATTAAAGCGCAAACGCATCAAAGAGAAGCTAGAAAAAATCAAAAAATTCAACGAAAAAAATTAGTCATGATGACCGAGGTTAACTTGAACAAACCCTTACGCATTATATTTGCAGGTACGCCTGATTTCGCGGCTCGCCATTTAGCAGCTCTACTTGATTCTCATCACGAGATTATTGGTGTTTATACACAGCCAGATCGCCCTGCGGGTCGAGGGAAGAAACTCACGGCAAGTCCTGTGAAAGAATTGGCACTAAAACATGCGATTCCAGTTTTCCAACCAGAGAACTTTAAAAGCGATGACGCGAAACAAGAATTAGCTGACCAAAATGCAGATTTAATGGTTGTGGTTGCTTATGGTTTATTATTACCACAAGCAGTGCTTGATACACCAAAACTCGGTTGTATTAATGTTCACGGCTCTATTTTACCTCGCTGGCGTGGTGCCGCTCCTATCCAACGTTCAATTTGGGCTGGCGACGCAGAAACTGGCGTGACAATTATGCAAATGGACATCGGTTTAGATACTGGTGACATGCTAAATATCACCACTCTGCCAATAGAAGCGACCGATACAAGCGCATCGATGTACAACAAACTTGCAGAGCTTGGTCCTATTGCTTTAGTTAATTGCTTATCAGATATTGCAAACGGCAATGCCCTTGCAGAAAAACAAAATGATGAAAAAGCCAACTACGCAAAAAAATTAAGTAAAGAAGAAGCTAAAATCGATTGGACAATGGATGCAGAGACGATTGAACGTTGTGTTCGAGCGTTTAATCCTTGGCCGATGAGTCACTTCTCTGTGGACGATAAGGCCATCAAAGTATGGGAGTCCCGTGTTGAAACCTACGAAGGTGATGCAACGCCTGGTACGATCATTCAGGCAGATAAAACCGGTATTTATGTAGCAACAAGCTCAAATGCGATCGTATTTGAACAATTGCAAGTACCCGGAAAGAAAGCAATGGGCGTTCAAGATATTTTGAATTCTCGTAAAGAATGGTTCGAAGTGGGTAATACACTGAACTAACTCTTCAAAACATAAAAAAGGTGGCATAATCGCCACCTTACTTTTTAAATGGCAAATATCGTATTTGCCATTTTATTTTGCCAATCATATTTAGGTGATGACATGAACGTTCGTGCTGCGGCAGCCAAAGTTATTTATCAAGTTGTCGATCAGGGTCATTCTCTCTCTTCAGCGCTTCCAAAGGCTCAATCTGAGATCAAACCTCGTGACCAAGCCTTATTGCAAGAAATTTGCTACGGCGTACTGCGCTTTCTTCCTCGTTTAGAGTCGGTTGCTCAATCCTTAATGGATAAACCATTAAAAGGAAAGCAACGTGTTTTCCATCATCTGATCCTAGTTGGTATTTATCAACTTAGTTTCATGCGTATTCCTGCACACGCTGCGGTAGGCGAAACCGTTGAAGGCACTAAAAACCTAAAAGGTCCAAAACTGCGTGGTTTGATCAACGGTGTACTTCGAAGCTACCAACGTAGCCAAGAAGAATTAGATGCAAAATCAATCAGTCACGATTCAGGTAAATACGGTCACCCTGGTTGGTTGCTAAAAATGCTAAAAGAAGCGTACTCAACACAATGGGAATCGATTGTTGAAGCAAACAACAGCAAAGCACCTATGTGGTTACGAGTTAATAGCCAACACCACACTCGTGATGAATACATTGCATTACTTGAAAAAGAAGAGATTGCAGTAACCCCTCACAGCCAAGCAACAGACGCTTTGTTATTAGATAAAGCGCGTGATGTATTTACATTGCCAGGCTTCGAAAAAGGGTGGGTATCCGTACAAGATGCCGCTGCACAGCTATCTGTTGAGTATCTACAACCACAAGATGGTGAGCTGATTTTAGATTGCTGTGCCGCTCCAGGTGGTAAAACAGCGCACATTCTAGAGCGCACTAAAAACACAAACGTTGTCGCTATTGATTGTGATGAAACTCGCTTAACCCGTGTTTACGAAAATCTAGAACGTTTAAACCTTGAAGCTAAAGTGATTTGTGGCGATGCTCGTCACCCTGAAGAATGGTGGCAAGGTGAACAATTTGATCGCATTTTATTAGATGCACCTTGTTCTGCAACCGGAGTTATCCGCCGCCACCCAGATATTAAATGGCTACGTCGTTCAGAAGACATCAAGGCACTTGCAGAATTACAAAGTGAAATCTTTGATGCAATGTGGCTACAACTAAAATCAGGCGGCACCATGGTGTATGCAACTTGCTCAATCACACCACAAGAAAACTGTGATCAAGTAAAAGCCTTTTTAGAACGTACTGAAAACGCGTCTCTAGTGGATAATACAGACCCAGCAAAACCTGGACGTCAAATTCTTCCTGGTGAAGAAAATATGGATGGCTTCTATTACGCCGTTCTACAAAAAGCATAATCGACTCACGAGCGAGCAATCGGTATGAAAATTATAATCTTAGGTGCAGGGCAGGTTGGTGGCACATTAGCTGAAAACTTGGTGGGCGAAAACAACGATATTACCGTTGTAGATAAAAGCTCAGAGCGATTACGTGAGCTGCAAGATAAGTATGACTTACGCGTTGTTCAAGGGTTTGCTAGCCATCCTGATACTTTGAGAGAAGCAGGGGCACAAGATGCAGACATGTTGGTTGCTGTCACCAACTCTGACGAAACGAATATGATCGCTTGTCAGATCGCATTTACCTTATTTAATACACCAAACCGTATTGCTCGTATTCGTTCACCAGAATACTTAAAAGAAAAAGAACGTTTATTCCAATCTGATGCAATTCCTGTGGATCACTTAATTGCTCCTGAAGAATTGGTTACCGGTTATATTGAACGTTTGATTGAATACCCAGGGGCACTGCAAGTGGCTAGCTTTGCCGAAAAGAAGGTCAGCTTAGTTGCGGTAAAAGCCTACTATGGAGGCCCATTGGTTGGTAATGCGTTATCAGCGCTTCGCGACCACATGCCTCATATTGATACTCGCGTAGCCGCTATTTTCCGTCAAGGACGTCCCATTCGTCCGCAAGGAACAACCGTTATTGAAGCGGATGATGAGGTTTTCTTTGTTGCGGCAAGTAATCATATTCGTTCTGTAATGAGTGAATTACAACGCCTTGAACGACCATATAAACGCATAATGATCGTTGGTGGCGGTAATATTGGAGCCGGTTTAGCAAAACGTTTAGAACAGAATTACAGCGTAAAACTGATCGAACGTAATTTAAAACGTGCAGAGCAATTATCCGAATTACTCGAAGAAAGTATCGTTTTTTGTGGCGATGCGGCAGATCAAGAGTTGCTCAGTGAAGAACACATCGACCAAGTGGATGTCTTTATCGCCGTAACCAATGAAGATGAAGCGAATATTATGTCTGCCATGCTCGCCAAGCGCATGGGAGCCAAAAAAGTAATGGTACTGATCCAACGCAGTGCTTACGTCGATTTAGTTCAAGGTGGAGTGATCGATGTTGCTATTTCTCCACAACAAGCAACCATCTCAGCCTTACTAACCCATGTTCGTCGTGCTGATATCGTCAATGTATCCTCTCTTCGTCGTGGTGCTGCAGAAGCGATAGAAGCCATTGCGCATGGTGACGAAACAACCTCTAAGGTCGTCGGGAAAGAAGTACAAAATATTAAACTCCCCCCGGGTACCACCATTGGTGCCATCGTTCGTGGCGAAGAAGTTTTGATCGCTCACGATAAAACCGTGATAGAACAGGATGATCACGTTGTTATGTTCCTAGTGGATAAAAAATACGTTCAGGATGTTGAACGCCTATTCCAACCGAGCCCGTTCTTTCTGTAATTATGGTCAATTATAAACCGATCTTATTTGTTATAGGGCTTGTGCTGTCTAAGCTAGCCCTATTCATGTATATCCCAACTCTTGTTGCTCTTTTTACTGGTACAGCTGGCTTTATTGAGTTTGCACAAGCGGTTGCTATTACTCACATAGTAGCATTTGCTTGTTTAACTTTTGGTCGCAGTAAACAGTTTAAAATGAGCGTTCGGGATATGTTCCTTATCACGACACTAGTCTGGACGATTGCCAGTGCCTTTGCTGCCCTGCCTTTTGTCTTCATCAACCACATCAGTTTTACTGACGCGTACTTTGAAACAATGTCAGGTATTACAACGACAGGTTCGACTGTTCTCAGTGGTCTTGATGAGATGGCTCCAAGTATTCTATTGTGGCGATCGACGTTGCAGTGGTTAGGTGGCGTTGGCTTTATCGTAATGGCAGTGGCCGTACTTCCAATGCTGAATGTCGGTGGTATGAGGCTTTTCCAAACGGAGTCCTCCGACTGGTCAGATAAAAGTGCTCCTCGAACTAAATATGTCGCAAAATACATTGTAAACGTGTACTTAACCTTAACTTTACTTTGTTTTCTAAGTTATCTCGTTACTGGTATGACACCGTTCGAAGCCATAAACCATGCCTTCACTACGCTATCGACAGGAGGGTACTCTACCTCTGATAGCTCAATGAATCGCTTCTCCAATAGCACCCATTGGGTTGCAGCCTTCTTTATGTTTACCGGCGGTTTACCGTTTTTACTTTTTATCCAAGTATTGAAAAAACGAGATCCAAAAGTCCTATTTAAAGATGCCCAAGTTATTGGTTATCTCAAACTCATATTGATCACTAGCTTATCGGTAGCCGCGTGGTTGGTTTATCATAATGACTATGAAATTATGGATGCATTGCGAGTGTCCGTATTTAACATCATTTCAGTGATTACGACGACGGGATTTGGTTTAGATGACTTTACCGCTTGGGGCGCATTCCCAGCAATTATCTTTGCTTTTGTTATGATGGCGGGCGCATGTTCAGGATCAACGGCTGGTGGGATAAAAATATTCCGTTTTCAAATAGCAGCAACCATGTTGAAAAAACAAATGATGAAGCTAATTCATCCATCCGGTATTTTTGTTCAACGTTATAACGGACGACAAGTTACTGATGATATCGCACGCTCTGTCGTTGCTTTGGTTTTTACTTTTTTCTTAACCATCATCGTTATCTCTGCATTGTTAGGCAGTCTAGGACTTGACCCAATAACGAGCATAACAAGTGCCGTCACGGCAGTTGCCAACGTAGGTCCCGGAATGGGGCATATTGTCGGGCCAACAGGTAACTTTTCGACCTTACCTGATGCGGCTAAATGGATATTAAGTATTGGAATGCTAATGGGCCGACTAGAAATATTAACGGTATTGGTTCTTTTCTTCCCTGCTTTTTGGAAAGGGTAAGTGCGCATTCAACTCAATACAAAAATGGCGCTAGGATCTCTTTATAAACAGAGACTCTCTAGTGCCATTTTTTATAGTAACGATACTAATTATTTATACTGGTTGAACATAATAATAAATAGATAAGAATTGCGTCACACAACCGCCTAAAACAAACAGATGCCAAATAGCATGATTGTATGGGATCTTCTTCGACACATAAAAAATAACCCCAAGAGAATAAATTACCCCTCCAAGGCCTAATAAAATCACCCCATTAATATCGATATGAATCACTAATTGGTACACCGCAATAACCGATAACCAACCCATGATAAGGTAGGTAATAAGGGATAGTTTTTTAAAACGATAGACAAAAACAATCTTTCCAATAATACCTATCAACGCGATAGCCCAGATCACAGCCATTAACCAGTATGCAAGTGGAGTACGTAAACTCACTAATAAGTATGGCGTATAACTGCCAGCAATAAGTAAAAAGATGGCACAGTGATCGAGCGTTTTTAATAAACGTTTCGCTTTAGGTGCGGCAATAGAATGATAAAGCGTTGAAGCCAAAAACAATAAAATGATACTGGCCCCATAAACAGACATACTTGCGATAGTTAACCAGTCTGCATCCACTGCATTTGCTTTTACCAATAATAAAACTAACGCAACAACACCAAAAACAAGCCCTAAACCATGGCTTAAACTATTGGCTAATTCTTCTTTTTTTGAATAAGGAGTAGTGGTAGACATAGGACTCTCATAGAGTGATTACTCAACATAAAAGCAGTATGCCACATTTAAGCGTACAACTGTAAGCTTAAATGTGGCAATTTAAAATACATCTTATTGCTTTACGTGGTTTGATTTAAAAAATCAATCACTTGCTGACCCGCAATATCCGAAGGGGTATCAGATGGTATTTCCAAATAACGTTTCAGCTCATTACTACCAATAAAAGTAGATAATAAACCTGACAATCCTTTTTGTTGTCTATCAACCTCAAACCACAGTTGGAGTTTATCGCTGTCTCTATAAGCAATAATTTCAAGCTCACGCCAGCGACCATGATAAGGTCCATCAAATGGAACAAATTCAAATTCTTGTACAAAAGGCAATTCAAATCCACTCGCCGCTTCGCATTCAACTTGACGAATTCGCAACCCTTCGCCTTCAAGCGCACTTAATACACCCTCAAATAATTCATCTGGTCTAACGGTTATCGGATCTTTATCGGTGGGATCTAATCCCAAAGAAATATCTAACCCCGTTTCTACCCATACTTTTGTCTCACCAATCGTAATCGGTGTATTTAATGGCAGATCCAAATCAATATCAAATTGACGCTGTTGCTTAGGTTCAATCGTAAACGCATAGGGCAAGCTCCAATCAGCAAGCACATAGGTTTGCTTGATGATTGCTTTACGTGAATTATTCTCACCTTGTCGCTCAACTTCTTTTTTATATTGGCAACACAGTTTCAACGCAATATTATCAATACTTTGAGCCGTTGCTCCACCCGTAATATCAATCGTGATTTTTATTTTTTGCCCAGGTATTAAGGCTTCATGGTGAATAATTGTATCTACATTAGCAGAACCTATTCCTAACGATGCGAGTGTTTTCTTTAAAAATGACATATTCCCTCCGTCATTAATTTTGTTCTATCGACAAATTTATTATACAAATATTATTACCTACATCCCAATATCACACTGAGATGTACCTCGACTAATAGGCAGTTTATGATACTCTTAATGGGTGTTTTATAAACACAAACTCCTGACTATTCATTTGGATTAGCGCAAGCTAAAAGAGTTCACTTTACGTGTTCTCATGAATAGTTAGGTCATTAATTTGGCCATGGATGAGCCTGGCTATAGAGATAATACATGCGTCCTATGACTGTCAGGTCTTCACACTCTGCTTCAACGCACAGTGTGGATCGCCGCCGTTCTCATTTTGTAAAAGCATCGGTAGCAAAAAAGAACGTTCCTGAAATGACATTAATTGTTTCAGAAAAAATCGAAGCTCCGAAAGTAGTTTCATGTGCGGCATAATAAAATAGCGCAGCTTGTCTGCGCTTTTTTCTTTTTATAATCCTGCAATTCCCTCTCTAACTTCCCATAAAATTTCGATATACTTATCCTTAATAATTATAAGGAGACTGCTCAATGAAATGCCATCGCGTTAACGAATTAATCGAACTCATTCATCCAGAATGGAAAAAAGAACCCGAACTAAACTTAATGCAATTTATTGTAAAACTAGCAGAAGAAACAAAATACGAAGGGAAAATTGAAGATCTAACCGATGATGTTCTTATCTATCATCTGAAAATGCGTAACAGCAAAAAAACAGACATGATCCCAGGTTTAGCCAAAGACCACGAAACCGATTTTAAAACGGCCATCTTAAAAGCGCGCGGGTTACTGTAGGCCTTTCGCTTATTTCCGTTTAACGATCTAATTTATTCTAACGAATTAGATCGTTTTCCAACCAAATAAAACACACTTTTTTAACTAAATTTGAACCCTCTTACGTATTCCTTCTCATCATCAAGTTATAATTCAACCGCAATGTCTTTATATATCTGCATAAATACAACAATGCTCAACATAATATCGCTGATATATACCCCATAATAATAATTAGGAATAAACATGAGTCAGGATAAAATCGACATCAAGGATGTGACTCCAAAGCAATTCAACCCAAAAACCCACAAATCCAGCGGTGACCGCTTTAATCCCAGCACGGGTATTTATGTTCGCCAAAGTAAAGGCACATTTCAACAATTACGCCGTTACGGTGGTTGGTTTTTATTAGCTCTATTCGTATTAACCCCATGGATTTCCTTTGGTGATCGTCAAGCCATTTTATTGGATATTGGAAGCCAACAATTCAACTTTTTTGGCACGACCTTATTTCCTCAAGATCTCACGTTACTTGCTCTTTTATTTGTCATTGCCGCCTTCGGTCTCTTTTTTATCACCACCTTTTTAGGCCGTGTTTGGTGTGGTTATCTATGTCCTCAAACGGTTTGGACATTTATGTACATTTGGTTCGAAGAAAAATTAGAGGGTTCAGCCAATAAACGAAGAAAGCAAGATCAACTACCAATGACATCGAGTTTATTGCTTAGAAAAACACTCAAACATTGTGCGTGGATTGCTATTGCCATTGCTACTGGCATCACTTTTATTGGGTATTTTGTGCCTGTAAAAGAACTCGTTATTGATTTTTTCACCTTAAATATCGATTTTCTACCTGCATTTTGGATTTTATTCTTTGCCGCATGTACTTATGGAAACGCGGGATGGATGCGTTCTATCGTTTGTTTGCATATGTGTCCTTACGCTCGATTTCAATCAGCCATGTTTGATAAAGACACCTACATCGTTGGTTACGATCCAAAGCGTGGAGAGAGCAGAGGACCTCGCTCTCGTAAAAAAGACCACAAAGCACTAGGGTTAGGAGACTGTATTGACTGTAATTTATGTGTTCAGGTTTGTCCTACGGGAATTGATATTCGAGATGGTCTTCAATATGAATGCATAAACTGCGGCGCTTGTATCGATGCATGTAACGAAACCATGGATAAAATGGGTTACGAAAAAAATCTCATTAGCTACACCACGGAACATAAATTAGCGGGACACAAAACGCACGTAATGCGACCAAAACTGATAGGTTATGGCATTGTCATGATCTTAATGGTTGGGTTGTTCTTAGCTCAAATAGCGACAGTCGATCCGATGGGGCTTGATATCTTGCGCGACAGAAATCAGTTATCGCGTATGAACAATTCTGGTTTGGTTGAAAACACTTATACTTTAAAAATTATAAATAAAACCCAACAACCACAACATTACCAATTATCTGTTTCTGGTATTGAAAACACAACTTGGTACGGCCCACAAAATGTGAACGTTAAACCCGGTGAGGTATTAAGTCTTCCAATGAGCCTAGGGGCGAGTAGTGAGAACTTAACTAAGACGATAACCACGATTGTTTTTGAGATTAAAAATGATGATGAACAAGTGATAAAAACAGAAAGCCGTTTCTTTAAACCGCTATAATCACTCTATTATTGACTCAAAGGGCTCATGATGAGCCCTTTTTATTTGAGAGCACCCTATGTCTGAACACGCTTTTAATTTCAGTACACTTACTCCTGATTTATTGTGGTATGCCCTCGCAGATATTGGCGTAAGAGCTGAATCAGGATTCCTCGCCTTAAACAGTTATGAGAATCGCGTTTATCAATTTAGCGATGAACACAAGCGTCGGTTCGTTGTGAAATTTTATCGACCTCAACGCTGGTCAGAAGCCCAAATATTAGAAGAACACTTATTTGCGAAACAACTTGTACAACAAGACATTCCCGTTGCTGCACCGTTAGAAATAAATGGCAAAACACTTCATTTCGCTAAAGGTTATTGGTTTGCTCTTTTTGATAGCCTAGGCGGGCGCACCTTTGAAGTGGATAATTTTGATCAGCTTGAATGCGTAGGGCGATTTTTAGGCCGAATTCATAAAGTAGGTGAAGCAGAGTTATTTACTCATCGTCCAACGGTAGGCTTAGATGAGTACCTCTATCAACCACGAAAGCTGTTAGAGAATAGTTCATTCATTCCCTCTTATTTAGAAAACAGTTTCTTCTCCGATCTCGACCTGTTAATTAATCGAATTGAACAACATTGGCAACCAAGTAAAGCGATTCGCCTACATGGTGACTGCCACCCAAGCAATATTTTATGGCGTGATGGTCCATTGTTCGTCGATTTGGACGACGCAAGAAATGGCCCTGCAGCACAAGATATGTGGATGCTGCTTAATGGCGATCGTCAAGATAAGTTAGTTCAGTTAGATATTCTCGTTGAAGCTTATTCTGAATATTGCGATTTTGACCATAGCCAATTGAAACTAATTGAGCCTTTGCGTGGTCTACGAATGGTACACTACATGGCATGGCTAGCAAAACGTTGGCAAGATCCCGCGTTTCCTATTGCTTTCCCATGGTTTTCAGATGCAAAATATTGGGAAAGTCAGGTACTTGGTTTTAAAGAGCAAATAGCAGCGTTAAACGAAGCACCTTTAGAGTTGATGCCTCAATGGTAATAAAAATACAATAAAACAAACACAAATGGATTGGAGAAAGTTAAACATGATGAAAACAATGATGGCACTGTTTGGTGCTTTAGTTCTTAGTTTTTCAGTGAATGCAGCAAACTTCACTGAAGGCGATTATTACAAGGTTCTTAACCTTCCAGAATCAAAAACACCGACAGTAAATGAGTTCTTTTCTTTCTATTGTCCACACTGCAATAGCTTTGAACCACTGATCCAAGGTCTCAAAAAAACGCTGCCAGAAAACGCTACTTTTAAGAAAACTCACGTTTCATTCATGGGCGGAAAAATGGGCCTATCAATGAGTAAAGCATACGCAACAATGGTTTCTCTTGGTATTGAAGACAAGATGGTTCCTGTGATGTTTAATCGTATCCATTCTATGCAAAAGCCACCACGTAATGACAAAGAATTACGTCAAATTTTCTTAGATGAAGGCGTAAATGCAGATGAGTTTGATGGCACATACAACAGCTTTGCTATTAACTCTATGGTTAACCGTTTCGATAAATCATTCCAAGACAGTGGATTGACTGGTGTTCCAGCGCTTATTGTTAATAATAAATATCTGGTTGAGACAAGCAAAATCAAAAGCACCGAAGAATACTACGAATTAGTTAACTGGTTGCTTAAAAAGTAAATTAACGATTTAAATAGAAAAGGGAGCGATAATCGCTCCCTTTTTTTTATCTATAGAATAAAGAGGTTATCTTTTCAAGATACGCTGTAGATACTCATCTTTTTCTTTCCATAACTCATTAATCCATTGATGAAAACCGCGTCTAAATACTTTATCTCCAAAATAATCGCCGTTCACTTTTTCATCATTAGCATGAAGTGTTATCCGAACAACCACTTTGGTTAATTTGCCTTGTAGCATATCTATAAATGGAGAGTCTTGATTTTCAGGATAAGCTAACGTCACATCAACGATTCCATCAAACAGTTCACCCATCGCTGATAACGTAAATGCCACACCACCAATCTTTGGCTTGAACAAATGTTGATAAGGCGTACGCGCTTCTTTTAATTTATCAGGCGTCGCTCGTGTTCCTTCAACAAAATTAACCACCGTCGTCGGCACTGAGCGAAAGTTTTCACACGACTTTTGAATCGCTTTAAAGTCATCGTCTTTGCGTTCAGGGTTTCGGCGCATAAAGGGCATATCCGCCCCCCAACATGCAAGTCCGACAAAGGGAACATAGAGCAATTCATATTTCAAAAAGAACTTAGTCATTGGCACTTTATCTTTCATCACGGAGGATAAAATAACGATATCAGCCCAACTTACGTGGTTAGATAATAATAAATACCACTTTTCTTGGGATAGCGTTTCCCCCCCATCAACAACCCAATCAATTGTATTGTTAATATTGAGCATCCATAAATTCAACGTAGCCCAACACCATAAGGTTTTATTCGCCATTGATACCATTAATTTCTTCACGAAAGGAAAAGGCAGAATAAGTTTAATTACAGCAAAAAAGCTGATAATAAATGACGTCAGAGCCGTATTTAGGATTACAAGCAAAGCACTAATGACGAGTCGAATATTAGCAAACATAAAAATCTTCATTGATTAGCGGGATAAAAATTGCGCTAATAATACCAAGACTGACTTTTTTTTGTTATCCCTCTTTTCTCTCATCTTAAGAAAAAGACACTACACCGCTTGAGCACTTAATTGTTTCAATAATCTATCCATAGCACGGTAACCAACGGCCTCACCCAAATGGATACGCTGAATGTTCTCTGATCCAGATAAATCAGCAATGGTTCTGGCCACTTTAATTATTCGATGATACGCACGAATAGAAAGCCCCAATCGATATAGTGTATCTTCTAGAAAAACCGCATCTTCCTTTTCTAGTGGGCAATAAGTTTCAACCTCTCGGCTACTCAATAATGCATTAATTTTTCCACTTCTCTCTAGCATTTTCACACGAGCAAGCCTAACCCTTTCTTTAACTTGGAGACTTGATTCACCTCTATCTCCGCCTTCTGTTAACGTCCCTTTAGGCAAAAGAGGGATCTCCAATGACATATCAAAACGATCAAGCAAGGGACCGGATATTCGATTCAAATAACGTAAAATCAATTGAGGGTTTGTTCTCGTATTGTTCCCCTCATAGTATCCAGTCGGACTCGGGTTTAATGCACCAACCAATTGAAATCGGGCAGGGAACCGCATTTTGCTAGCGACACGAGAAATAATAATTTCACCCGACTCTAATGGCTCTCGCAAAGAATCTAATACTTTCCTTTCAAACTCTGGCATTTCATCTAAAAATAAGATGCCATTGTGAGCCAATGATATTTCACCCGGTCTGGGAATCGAACCACCACCAACCAAAGCCGCCATTGAACTCGAATGGTGTGGTGAACGGAAAGGACGAGTACGCCAGTTTGATTCATTAATATGCTGATGAGTCAGTGACGCGACGGCGGCAGTCTCTAACGCTTCATCGTTTGTCATTTCAGGCAGCAAATCGCTCATTCGTGACGCCAACATTGTTTTCCCCGTTCCTGGAGGGCCTAAATACAATAAATTATGTCCCCCCGCCGCTGCGATTTCTAACGCTCGCTTACCTTGTTGCTGTCCAATGATATCTTGGAGATCACGCTCTAAAGGCAAATCAATGTGCTCAATAACCGGAGACGTAAATAAACCCAATTGCTGTTGCCCACATAAAAAGCCACAAACCGATAGAAGGTGAGGCGCAGACTTATGTACATTCGCACCAACCAAAGCCGCTTGATCTCCATTTTCATCAGGAACAATTAAACTGCGATTGGCTTTTAATGACGCGAGAGCCGCAGGTAGCACACCTTTCACTCGTCGTAATTCACCAGACAAAGCAAGCTCACCCACGAACTCATGATCTTTTAATTTATGATTTGGGATTTGATCTGAGGCAGCCAAAATACCTAAGGCTATCGGGAGATCGAATCGCCCACCTTCTTTTGGTAAATCAGCAGGCGCTAAGTTTACGGTGATCTTTTTTGATGGAAATTCAAAGTTTGAATTTATTATCGCGCTTCTTACTCTGTCTTTGGCTTCTTTTACTGTTGTTTCTGGTAACCCAACTAAATTAAAACCCGGCATTCCATTACTAATATGAACTTCAACGGTAACCTCTGGCGCTTCAACACCAACGCATGCTCGACTGTGTATTATTGCTAATCCCATTCTTATTCCCAATTATTTATAACCCAATAATCTCAACGTCTTTCATTGATTTGTTATATATAAGCGCTAAATGAACGAGAATTGTGAATAAAATGAGAGTTTTTTCTTGTCATGAGAGGCATGTCTGTGTTACCACTTAGTTAATGTAACGAAATATCAAAAAAAACACGTATACGGATAAATACCATGACCTTTTTTGCTCAGCTCAATATTCTCATTATAAACGTCCTAGTGGTGATTCTGATCACCGCTCGGGGATGAGTGAGCAAAAAGTCGCAATTGCAACGCACACTTAAAACCCCCAAGCCAAAAGCAAGGGGGTTTTTTTATGAATTCAGGAAGAAATGGGAGCGCATGATGTGCAAGAATAGAGAAACAATCACTCACGCAGGGAGCGACAGTGTATGAATGGCTCACAGTTAGTTGTTAATGCCTTATTACAAGAAGGGATCACTACCGTATTTGGGTATCCAGGTGGAGCCATCATGCCAATTTATGATGCACTCTATGATGGTGGCGTAGAACACATTCTCTGCCGTCATGAGCAAGGGGCTGCAATGGCAGCTATTGGTATGGCTCGCTCTACTAAAAGTGTCGCAGTATGTCTTGCGACTTCTGGGCCGGGTGCGACTAACCTAATTACTGGTCTTGCTGATGCCATGCTTGATTCTATCCCTCTCGTTGCAATTACTGGCCAAGTCGCTAGTCACCTTATTGGTACTGATGCCTTCCAAGAAATGGATGTCATTGGTATGTCACTTTCTTGTACGAAACACAGCTACCTAGTGACTGATATTAATGATCTCGCTCCTGTTATTGCAGAGGCATTTGAAGTCGCTAAATCAGGTCGTCCCGGGCCTGTTCTGATTGATATAGCCAAAGATGTGCAAGTCGCTGAAGCGCCAGTGACGGTATTGCCTCATTTTGAGCCACCAAAAATCCCAGTAGCAAGCCAAGCAAGTCTCGATGCCGCGATCGCATTACTACAAGAAAGCCAGAAACCAGTACTATACGTCGGTGGTGGTGTTCAATTAGGTCATGCGACAGATGCCGTTCGTGATTTCTTAATCTCCAATCCAATGCCTTCAGTTAGTACATTAAAAGGACTTGGTTCCATTGAACGTCACGACCCTCATTATTTGGGGATGGTTGGGATGCATGGAACAAAAGCCGCAAACTTAATCGTTCAAGAATCGGATTTACTGGTGGTAGTCGGCGCTCGTTTTGATGACCGAGTAACTGGAAAACTAGAAAGCTTTGCACCTCACGCAAAAGTCATTCATATTGATATTGATGCGGCTGAATTTAATAAACTGCGTCATGCCCATGCGACATTACGTGGTGATATTAATGTGATTTTGCCACAACTTCATGCTAATCAAGATTTATCATTGTGGCTCGCTCATGTATCAGAACTCCGCAGTGAGTTTAAGTGGTCCTACGATCATCCTGGTGATCTTATCTACGCCCCATTATTGCTTAAACAATTATCAGACATGATGCCTGACAGTTCTATTGTTGCTACCGATGTTGGTCAACACCAAATGTGGGCTGCACAACACATTCAACCAAGAGCTCCTGAAAATTACTTAACATCAGCAGGCCTTGGCACCATGGGTTTTGGCTTACCGGCTGCCATGGGCGCGAAAGTCGCTCGCCCTAATGATGAGTCCATTCTTATCACTGGTGATGGTTCGTTCATGATGAACGTTCAAGAATTAGGTACATTAAAACGTAAGCAAATTCCTGTAAAAATGGTTCTACTAAACAACCAACGTTTAGGCATGGTTCGCCAATGGCAATCACTGTTCTTCGATGGCCGCCATAGTGAAACGATTCTTGATGACAACCCTGACTTTGTCGCATTAGCCGCCGCCTTCAACATTCCAGGTAAAACGATCACACGCAAAGAAGAAGTGGAACCAGCATTAAAAGAGATGTTAGAAAGCAAAACAGCTTATATGTTGCATGTACTTATCTCTGAAGAAGAGAACGTATGGCCACTTGTTCCACCGGGTGCAGCAAACCAAGACATGGTAGAGGGATAGAGCATGCAACAACGTTATATTTTAGAGATAAAAGCGACGGATAAGCCCGTTCTATTAGAACGAGTATTGCGCGTCATTCGTCACCGTGGCTTTGCCATTAAACAAGTGCTTGCGACTCAAAACCAATCAGATGGTGTCGCTGCTATCGAAATTATTGTTGAAAGCGATCGTCCCATTAGCCTTCTAACGAATCAAATAGAGAAGCTTTGGGACATAACCACCGTTAATGTCGCTACATTACATCGAACATAAGATAAAAATTTAAAGGATTAAACAATATGTCTACCACTCCTAAAAACAGATACCGTTCAGCTACCACCACTCATGGCCGTAATATGGCTGGCGCACGCGCATTATGGCGTGCTACTGGCGTAAAAGAAGAAGACTTTGGCAAGCCAATTATTGCCGTAGTAAATTCATTCACCCAATTTGTACCCGGTCATGTTCATCTTAAAGACATGGGGCAATTAGTGGCAGGCGAGATTGAGAAAGCAGGTGGTATCGCCAAAGAATTCAATACCATTGCTGTCGATGATGGCATCGCAATGGGACACGGAGGCATGTTGTACTCATTGCCATCTCGTGAACTGATCGCAGATTCCGTTGAATACATGGTAAACGCACACTGTGCTGATGCCATGGTATGTATTTCAAACTGTGACAAAATTACTCCAGGAATGATGATGGCGGCAATGCGTCTAAATATCCCAGTAATTTTCGTCTCTGGCGGCCCAATGGAAGCAGGCAAAACTAAACTTTCAGATCAAATCATTAAACTTGATTTAGTTGATGCCATGATCCAAGGCGCTGATCCAACGGTTTCTGATGCACAAAGCGAGCAAATAGAACGTTCAGCGTGTCCAACTTGTGGTTCATGTTCTGGTATGTTTACCGCCAACTCAATGAACTGTTTAACTGAAGCATTAGGGTTATCTCAACCGGGTAATGGATCAATGCTTGCTACTCATGCCGATCGTGAAGAATTGTTTATCAATGCAGGTAAACGCATCGTTACTCTAACTAAGCGTTATTACGAGCAAGGCGATGATTCGGCTCTGCCACGTAATATTGCCAACAAAGCGGCGTTCGAAAATGCAATGGCGCTAGATATTGCGATGGGTGGTTCAAGTAATACCGTTCTTCACCTAATAGCATCCGCTCAAGAAGGCGAAATCGATTTTGATATGGATGATATTGATGAGATGTCTCGTCGAGTACCTCATCTATGTAAAGTGGCACCTTCAACACCTAAATATCACATGGAAGACGTTCACCGTGCAGGTGGCGTTATGGCTATCCTTGGTGAGTTAGATCGTGCAGGGTTACTTAATAACGATACCAATACTGTGCTTGGTTTAACCATGAAAGAACAATTAGCACAATACGACATCATGCAAACAGACGATGAAGCGGTACTTAAATTCTTCCGTGCTGGCCCTGCAGGAATCCGTACTACAAAAGCGTTCTCACAAGATTGTCGTTGGGATCGCCTTGATGATGACCGTGAAAATGGCTGTATTCGAACCAAAGAAAATGCCTTTAGCCAAGAAGGTGGCCTAGCGGTTCTTTCTGGTAATATCGCGGTTGACGGCTGTATTGTAAAAACCGCTGGTGTTGATGAAGATAACCTTAAATTCCAAGGCCCTGCCATTGTTTTTGAAAGCCAAGATACCGCTGTAGAAAGTATTTTAGCCGGAAAAGTAAAAGCAGGAAATGTGGTTGTTATTCGCTACGAAGGTCCTAAAGGCGGCCCAGGTATGCAAGAAATGTTGTACCCAACGACTTATCTAAAATCAATGGGATTAGGTAAAGCGTGTGCACTTCTTACTGATGGCCGTTTCTCTGGTGGCACTTCTGGTCTTTCTATTGGCCACGCCTCACCTGAAGCCGCAAGTGGTGGCACAATTGGTTTAGTCAAAACAGGGGATATCATCACTATTGATATTCCAAACCGCTCTATCACGCTTGATGTACCAGAAGCGGAATTAAGCGAGCGTCGTGCAGAGCAAGATAAGTTAGGTTGGAAGCCTGTTAATCGTCAACGTGAAGTCTCTTTTGCACTAAAAGCTTACGCAATGATGGCGACCAGTGCAGATAAAGGCGCGGTACGTGATAGATCTAAGTTAGAAGGGTAAATTTATGACAACACCTTCTTATCAAACTGGCGCAGAATACTTGCGTCAGATCTTACGGGCACCGGTCTATGATGTGGCGACAGTAACGCCGCTTCAAGACATGCCCCGTTTGTCTGAACGAATTCAAAACCGAGTTCAATTAAAACGAGAAGATCGTCAACCCGTTCACTCGTTTAAACTTCGCGGCGCTTACAATATGGTGTCGAGCTTAACCGAAGAGCAACAGAAAGCAGGGGTTATCGCAGCCTCTGCCGGAAATCATGCGCAAGGAATGGCATTATCAGGCACGAAACTCGGAATTAAAACCACAATAGTTATGCCACGTACCACCCCTGATATAAAAGTAGAAGCGGTTAAAGGTTTTGGTGGCCAAGTAATCCTTCACGGCAGTAACTTTGATGAAGCCAAAGCCGAAGCCGAACGATTATCACAACTTCACGGTTATACGTTTGTTCCCCCATTTGACCATCCTTTAGTGATTGCTGGTCAGGGAACGATTGGAATGGAAATGCTGCAACAAAATGGGCATTTAGATTATATTTTTGTTCCGGTTGGTGGTGGTGGCTTAGCCGCGGGAGTTGCCGTTCTCATTAAACAGCTCATGCCAGAGATAAAAGTCATCGCCGTAGAACCAGAAGATTCAGCTTGTTTAAAAGCCGCTTTAGATGCTGGAGAGCCTGTAGTTCTCGATCAAGTGAGTATGTTCGCTGATGGGGTTGCCGTTAAACGAATTGGTGATGAAACGTTCCGTTTATGCCAACAATATATTGATGGTCATATTACCGTTTCTAGCGATGAGATTTGTTCCGCAGTAAAAGACATCTTTGAAGACACTCGAGCAATTGCCGAGCCATCAGGTGCACTCGCTTTAGCTGGATTAAAGAAATTCGCTGACCAGCATCAACTCAAAGATAAACAACTAAGTACGGTGCTTTCAGGTGCAAATACTAATTTTCATGGGTTACGTTATGTATCAGAACGCTGTGAATTAGGCGAAAAACGAGAAGGGTTACTTGCCGTTACTATTCCAGAACGTCAGGGAGCATTCTTTGAGTTTTGTAATCTTATTGGTGGAAGGGCGGTTACAGAGTTCAATTATCGTTATCATGACGATAAAAAAGCCAATATATTTGTGGGTGTTCGTTTACAAGATGGGCAAGAAGAGCTGAATAATATCATTCATGACTTACAACAAGGTGACTATCCTGTTGTTGATCTTTCTGATGATGAAATGGCAAAGCTTCATATCCGTTATATGATCGGTGGAAAACCACTAAAACCACTTAAAGAACGTCTATACAGCTTCGAATTTCCAGAATACCCCGGTGCACTTGTTAAATTTTTAAGTACATTAGGTACACATTGGAATATAAGCTTATTTAACTACCGTAACCACGGTGCTGATTACGGTCGAGTCTTATGTGGCTTTGAGTTGAGAGATTCAGATCTTGTTGATTTTTCTAAGCATTTAGAAGAGCTTGGCTATCAATGCAAAGATGAAACTAATAACCCAGCTTATCAATTCTTTCTCTCATAACACCATAAGTAATGAGTAAGGTCAGAAAAAAACTGGCCTTATTTTCATAGATTTTTGAAATTATGCTATACAATCAGTTAAAAAGTGCTATTATTTTTCTCGGCCTGTAAACAGACCTATTTATCTGTAATATTATGATTTTGAAACCTTCGTTATACTGCTTTACCAGTTATGCTTGAAGCTTTTTTACATATGTTTTACCTCAAATAAATAATTCTTTATGGCTACAACTTCGCATTATGCGAATTATTTAATTAAAAAAATTAGGATATACACTATGTCTAAAACAACTGGTATCGTTAAGTGGTTTAACGAAGAGAAAGGTTTCGGCTTCATTACTCAAGATAACGGCGGCGCTGACGTATTCGTTCACTTCCGTGCAATCGCATCTGAAGGTTTTAAAACTCTGAAAGAAGGCCAAAAGGTTTCTTTCGAAGTTGAACAAGGTCAAAAAGGCCCACAAGCTAGCAACGTTGTTGGCGAATAATTCGAACTTTCGAATTGAATTTTAAAAAATGCTGACTTCGGTCAGCATTTTTTTTACCTGTTATTTAAATAACACGAATAAATATCAAGCGAATAGGCATAAAAAAAGAAGCCATAATGACTTCTTCTTAATTTGATTAACTCATCTTACTTTTTTGTTGGTCGTTGCCAATGTTCAATTCGGCGCTCTTTTGCACGACTGATCATCAATTCATT
This sequence comes from Aliivibrio logei, assembly GCF_001691055.1. Classification (NCBI taxonomy): domain Bacteria; kingdom Pseudomonadati; phylum Pseudomonadota; class Gammaproteobacteria; order Vibrionales; family Vibrionaceae; genus Aliivibrio; species Aliivibrio logei. Next base: position 252,293 of record NZ_MAJU01000024.1, on the reverse strand, counting down.
TTCGGCGACATCTTTAGTCACTGTAGAACCCGCACCAATCGTTGCACCATTACCAATAGTAACAGGAGCAATTAATTGGCTATCTGAGCCAACAAACACATCATCACCAATAATGGTTTTAAATTTATTTGCACCATCATAATTACAAGTAATAACACCAGCACCAACATTTACACGCTTACCAATCTCTGCATCACCCAAATACGTTAAATGATTTGCTTTTGAGCCTTCACCTAAACGTACATTTTTGACTTCAACAAAATTACCTACATGCGCATCATTACACAATTCTGCACCTGGACGTAAACGAGTAAATGGACCAACAGTACACTTCTCACCAACCGTTGCGCCTTCAATCACGCTGTACGGACGAATAATTGTATTGTCATCAATCTCACAATCTTTAAGTACACAACCAGCACCAATGACAACATTGTCACCTAAGGTAACATTGCCTTCAATGATCACATTGACATCGATCTCAATATCCATACCACATTGCAATGATCCTCGAAGATCGAAACGACTAGGATCACGAAGCATTACGCCTTGCTCTAGCAGTTTCTGAGCTTGCGCTGCTTGATATGCTCTCTCTAAACGAGCCAATTGTGCACGATCATTCACCCCTTCAACTTCAATAGGGCTAACAGGGTGTACCGCTTCAACTGCACGACCTTCATCATGAGCAGCAGCAATGATATCCGTTAGATAATACTCACCTTGTGCATTTTCATTTTTCAACGCCGCTAACCAGCGCTTTAAATCACCGCCCGTAGCAACCATCACACCGGTGTTAATCTCTTTAATGAGCTTCTGCTCTTCTGTCGCGTCTTTTTGCTCTACAATCGCAATGACAGGGCCATTACGACGAATAATACGACCATAACCCATCGGGTTATCTAAGACGACAGTCAAAAGAGCAATACCACCAGTAGGTTGAGCATCTAATAAGTTTTCAACCGTTGCAGTACTGATCAATGGAACATCGCCATAAAGGATCAATACTTTTTCATCATCAGAAAATTCTGGTGATGCTTGATTAACGGCATGACCTGTACCCAGTTGTTCAGCCTGAAGTACCCAAGTTACTCTCTCTTGGCCTAACTCAGCTTGCATTTGATCACCACCGTGACCATAAACAAGGTGAATATTTTTAGCCCCTAAGCCTTCACACGTATCGATCACATGTTTCGCCATCGGTTTACCCGCTAAAGTATGAAGTACTTTAGGTTTATTTGAATACATGCGAGTGCCTTTACCCGCTGCAAGAATTACTGCACTGAAGTTCATAAAAAGCCCATTCTATTTTTTATGCTGACTTAATTTGCCTAGCTTTATTAAATACCAAAAACACTAAATCCATTATTTACTTCATGAATATTATTCATAAATAACCAATGGAATTAATATGCGGGCTAAATTATATGCTAAAAAGCATGGAATAAGATGAAAGATAAGTAAGAATTGCGAAAAACAGCCAAAGAAAAGGCGACCAATAGGCCGCCTTCTTTCTAATGGTGCTTGATTAACGCGAACGTTTTGTCAGTTCGATAACTCGAAGCTGTGCGATCGCTTTAGCCAAATCACTGGCCGCTTGAGCGAAGTTAATGTCGCCATGCTGATTCTTAATATTTTCCTCAGCCTTGCGTTTAGCTTCTTCTGCCTTAGCTGCGTCTAGGTCTTCACCACGGATAGCGGTATCTGCGAGAACAGTTGCCGAACCAGGTTGAACCTCAACAATACCACCAGAGACATAAATGTACTCTTCGTGGCCATGTTGTTTAACAATACGCACCATACCAGGCGTGATAGCGGTCAGCAGCGGTGTGTGTCCATGGAAAATACCAAGTTCACCCTCGCTACCGGTCACCTGAATCGTTTCAACAAGCCCTGAGAATAAACTTTTCTCAGCACTTACAACGTCCAGATGAAAGGTCATTGCTGCCATATCGCCTCCTAATCAGCCTTATAGCTTCTTCGCATTCTCAAGCGCATCTTCAATTCTACCGCAGTACATGAAGGCTTGCTCAGGAACGTCATCGTAATCACCAGCTAATAAACCCTTAAAGCCAGCTAATGTGTCTTTAAGTGATACGTAAATACCAGGGTCGCCTGTGAATACTTCTGCTACATGGTAAGGTTGAGTTAAGAACTTCTCAATCTTACGGGCACGAGATACAACTTGCTTATCTTCTTCAGATAGCTCGTCCATACCTAGGATAGCAATGATGTCTTTTAGCTCTTTATAACGCTGTAATGTAGATTGTACATTACGTGCGATATCATAGTGCTCTTGACCAACAACAAGTGGATCAAGTTGACGAGATGTAGAATCTAACGGGTCAATCGCTGGGTATAAACCCATAGATGCGATATTACGGTTAAGTACAACTGTCGCATCTAAGTGAGCAAACGTTGTTGCTGGAGATGGATCCGTTAAGTCATCCGCAGGTACATATACCGCTTGAACTGAAGTGATAGAACCACTACGAGTTGAAGTGATACGTTCCTGAAGAACACCCATCTCTTCAGCTAGTGTAGGTTGGTAACCTACTGCTGATGGCATACGACCTAGCAGAGCTGATACTTCAGTTCCGGCAAGCGTATAACGATAGATGTTATCAATGAATAGTAAAACGTCACGACCTTCGTCACGGAAACGCTCTGCCATTGTTAGACCAGTCAAAGCAACACGTAAACGGTTACCCGGTGGCTCATTCATTTGACCGTAAACCATCGCTACTTTTGATTCTTCAGGATGTTCGATGTTTACAACACCTGCTTCCTGCATTTCAAAGTAGAAATCATTACCTTCACGAGTACGCTCACCTACACCTGCAAACACAGATAGGCCAGAGTGCTGTAGTGCGATGTTATTGATAAGTTCCATCATGTTGACAGTCTTACCTACACCAGCACCACCGAATAGACCGATTTTACCACCCTTAGCGAATGGACAAATCAAATCGATTACTTTAACACCCGTCTCTAGAAGTTCAGTCGAGTTTGCCTGCTCTTCATAGCTAGGCGCTGCACGGTGAATTGAATAATGCTCTTCAGCACCAATTTCACCACACTCATCAATCGCGTCCCCAAGAACGTTCATGATACGGCCTAACGTTTTAGTACCCACTGGAACAGTAATTGGCGCGCCAGTATTTTCTACTGTTAAGCCACGACGTAAACCATCTGAGCTACCCATTACGATTGCGCGAACAACGCCACCGCCAATCTGCTGTTGAACTTCAAGAACAAGACGTTCTTTTGCATCAACAACATTCAGAGCATCGTATACACGAGGTACACTGCCTTGTGGGAACTCTACATCGACTACCGCACCGATGATCTGTACGATCTTACCTGTAGTCATCGTTAATCCTCTAAACTGTTTAAATACCTATGCTTAAACCGCTGATGCGCCTGAAACAATTTCAGAAAGCTCTTGTGTAATAGCCGATTGACGGGCTTTGTTATACACAAGTTGCAGTTCATCAATAATGTCACCAGCGTTATCAGTTGCTGCTTTCATCGCAATCATTCGCGCTACGTGTTCGCAGGCTAAATTCTCAACCACACCTTGATACACTTGTGATTCAACGTATCGAACCAATAGGGCATCTAGTAATGGTTTTGGCTCAGGCTCATAAATATAGTCCCAAGCATGAGTGCGTTTCATTGCTTCATCTTCAGATTTAGGCAAAGGAAGTAATTGGTCAATTGTTGGCTCTTGTACCATAGTATTAATGAACTTATTGTTCACTACATACAAGCGATCCAGTTGGCCTTCATCGTATTTCTTAAGCATAACGCCAACAGTACCGATCAGCTCTTCTAAGCTAGGTTTATCACCTAGACCAGAATTTTGAGCAATCACGTTACCACCATAGTTATTAAAGAATGCTGTTGCTTTAGAGCCGATAACGGCTAAATCAATTTCAACACCATCTTCTGACCATGTTTTCATTCCTGCCATGACTTTTTTAAACAAGTTAATGTTTAAGCCACCACACAAACCACGATCACTAGAAATAACAATGTAACCAACACGCTTAGCTTCGCGTTCCTCAAGATACGGATGACGATACTCAAGGTTACCAAGCGCTAAATGACCGATTACTTTACGCATTGTGTCAGCATACGGACGAGACGCTGCCATCGACTCTTGCGAGCGACGCATTTTAGAAGCGGCTACCATTTCCATTGCTTTCGTGATCTTTTGAGTGCTTTTAACACTCCCGATCTTGTTACGAATCTCTTTCGCACCGGCCATCGTTACTCTCCGTTTTCGGGTGACCCATAACAGGCCACCAACGAATTACCAGGTCTGGGTTGCTTTGAAATCTTCAACCAGTTTCACGAACTGATCTTCAATTTCTTTATTCCAAGCACCCGATGAGTCGATCTCTTTTGCTAGATCGGCAAATTGACCACGAGCATACGACAGCAACGCTTCTTCGAAATCCGCAAGCTTAGAAAGCTCGATGTCATTCAAATAGCCTTTCTCAGCTGTAAAGATAACTAATGCTTGATCAAAAACAGACATTGGAGCGTACTGTTTCTGCTTCATAAGCTCAGTTACTTTCTCACCGTGATCAAGTTGCTTTTTAGTCGCTTCATCAAGATCAGATGAGAACTGAGCAAATGCTGCAAGTTCACGATACTGTGCAAGAGCAGTACGAATACCACCAGACAGTTTCTTAATGATCTTAGTTTGCGCAGCACCACCTACACGAGATACAGAGATACCTGGATCTACAGCAGGACGAACACCAGCGGTGAACAGTTCTGTTTGTAGGAAGATCTGACCATCAGTAATCGAGATTACGTTAGTTGGTACAAATGCAGATACATCACCAGCTTGAGTTTCGATGATAGGTAGAGCAGTCAAAGAACCTGTTTTACCTTTCACTTCACCATTAGTGAATTTCTCAACGTACGCTTCGCTTACACGAGCAGCACGCTCTAGTAGACGGGAGTGTAAATAGAATACATCGCCAGGGAACGCTTCACGGCCCGGTGGACGTTTCAATAGTAGAGAAATCTGACGATAAGCTACTGCTTGCTTAGATAGATCATCATAAACAATCAGAGCATCTTCACCGCGGTCACGGAAGTATTCACCCATCGCACAACCTGAATACGGTGCAAGATATTGCAGCGCAGCAGATTCAGAAGCAGAGGCAACAACAACGATAGTGTTCGCTAGTGCGCCATGTTCTTCCAATTTGCGAACTACGTTAGCAATTGTTGATGCCTTTTGGCCAATCGCAACATAGATAGCGTAAATACCAGAATCTTTCTGGTTAATGATCGCATCGATCGCCATTGCTGTTTTACCAGTCTGACGGTCACCGATGATTAGCTCACGCTGACCACGGCCGATTGGGATCATTGAGTCAACTGACTTATAACCAGTCTGTAGTGGTTGGTCTACTGATTTACGATCGATTACACCAGGTGCAATCACTTCTACTGGAGAAGTTAATTTCGCATCAATAGGTCCTTTACCATCAATAGGCTCGCCAAGTGTGTTTACAACACGACCTAACATTTCTGGGCCTACTGGTACTTCAAGGATACGACCAGTACCTGTAACTTTCATGCCTTCTTGTAAGTCAGCATAAGGGCCCATTACAACAGCACCCACTGAGTCACGCTCAAGGTTAAGTGCTAGTGCATAATGGCCACCAGGTAGTTCTATCATTTCGCCTTGCATAACATCAGCAAGGCCGTGGATACGAATAATACCGTCGCTTACAGAAACGATTGTACCTTCATTACGAGCTTCACTTGCAACGTTGAATTTTTCAATACGTTGTTTGATCAGATCGCTAATTTCCGTGGAATTAAGTTGCATGCTCCATTCCCCATCAAGACTGCAATGTTTCACTCAGTCGGCTCAAACGGCCTCTAACTGAGTTATCAATGACTAGGTCTCCGGCTCGAATTATGACCCCAGCTAACAGGGCCTCATCTACGCTACAATTCAGCTTCACTTTGCGCTCTAAACGAGCTTCAAGTTTGGCGCCAATGTCAGCTTTCTGCTGTTCAGTTAGTTCAATTGCCGAAATAATTTCAGCATCAATCACTTTTTCAAACTCATGTTGTAAAAAGATATATTGATCTAACACATCAGGTAGAACCTTCAAACGACCGTTTTCAGCCATTATGTGAATAAGATTCTGTCCAAACTCGTTCAGTTGTTCGCCACAAATAGAAATAAAGATTTCCGCTAATTTTTCTGGTGCAACTGCACCATCTAGCAATTGAGCCATGTCTTTATTTTTTGTAACTTCTGAACAAAAAGTTAACATTTGAACCCATTGGTTCAATTCGTTCTTTTCGACCGCAAAGTCAAAAGCTGCTTTCGCGTAGGGGCGTGCGATGGTTGTCATTGTCGACATATCTTGGCCCCTTTTACTTACAATTTCGCAGTGATGTTATCAAGAATATCTTTCTGCGCTTCTAAATTAATAGAACGCTCCAAGATTTTCTCAGCACCAATCACAGCCAGAGTTGCAACTTGTTTACGCAGTTCATCGCGAGCACGGTTGCGTTCAGTTTCAAGTTCAGCTTCACCTTGAGTAAGAATCTTCTGACGTTCTGTCAGAGCTTCTTCACGAGCTTCATCTAAAATTTGACCTTTACGCTTATTTGCTTGTTCGATGATCTCAGTTGCAGCGCGCTTTGCTTCTTTCAATTGATCAGAAGCATTCGCTTGTGCCAAGTCAAGGTCTTTAGCTGCGCGTTCAGCGGCAGATAAACCGTCAGCAATTTTCTTCTGACGTTCCTCTATCGCTTCCATGATTGGTGGCCATACATATTTCATGCAGAACCAAACAAACAGAGCAAAAGCGATTGCTTGACCAAGCAGAGTTGCGTTCATATTCAAAACAGCTACCCCTCGTTAAGAATCAGCTACAAAAATTCAATTAGCAGTGGCAATTAGCCCGCTAGTTGACCAACAAATGGGTTAGCAAATGTGAATAGTAGCGCGATAACGATACCGATCATTGGAACCGCATCCAATAGACCAGCGATGATGAACATCTTAACTTGTAGCATTGGAGCCATTTCAGGTTGACGTGCAGCGCCTTCAAGGAATTTACCGCCAAGAATTGCGAATCCAATCGCTGTGCCAAGTGAAGCAAGACCTACAATGATGCCTACGGCGATTGCAGAAAAGCTCAGTAAAGTTTCCATTTACTTTCTCCAGTTTTGTTGTTGTCGGCAAAGTGCCATTGATAAATATATTTTATTAAAATTAATGATCAGGATCTTCATGAGCCATTGACAGATAAACGATTGTCAACATCATGAATACGAACGCCTGAATCAAAATAACTAAAATGTGGAAGATAGCCCAAGGTAGTGCACCTACCCATTGTAAATACCACGGTAGCATTGCCGCAATAAGAATAAACACCACCTCACCAGCAAACATATTACCAAACAAACGCATACCTAAAGAAAGAGGCTTCGCTAATAACGAAATAACTTCCAATAGTAGGTTGAATGGAATCATGATTGGGTGATTAAACGGGTGAAGTGCTAATTCTTTAGCGAACCCGCCAAGTCCTTTAACCTTGATGCTGTAATAGATCATCAACGCAAAAACACCTAACGCCATTGCCATGGTGATATTCACATCAGCAGAAGGAACCACCTTAAGATAAGGGATACCTAACCAATGCGCTGCAGAGTATGGTAAGAAATCGATTGGAATTAAATCCATCAAGTTCATTAAAATAACCCAGCAGAAGATAGTTAGTGCCAGTGGAGCAACTAATGGATTGCGTCCATGGAAAGTTTCTTTAACGTTGTCAGCAACGAATTCCACGACCATTTCAACAAAACATTGTAGCTTTCCTGGTACTCCTGTTGTTGCTTTCTTTGCTACAGAACGAAAAACCCAAAGGAATAACATCCCTGTAAGCACAGAAAAGAACAGGCTATCGATATGTACGTTCCAGAAGCTTGTTTCATCAGCAACCATACCTAGTTTCGCAAGAGACAGGTTTGATAGGTGATGCTCAATATATCCAGATTGTGTTAGCGCTTCGCCTGGCGCAGCCATAACTTTTCCTATTTTCTGTTGTTAATAAAGAGAACTGGTGCAAAGATATTAATACCCAGTACCAGCAAATAGGTTAGTTTGAGGGGAACAAGTTCCACCTCCATATACACGTAGGCAACAGAAAATAAGACGACTGTTATAAGAATTTTTAACACTTCGCCAGCATAGAAAGAAACAGCAACCTTTTTAGCCGCTCTTGCTCCACTGAACATAAATGCACACCCTGCAAATACCGCATTAGCAATGACATAAATGCCACCCCCAATAAACGCAGAGATCCCCCAGCTAGCACTAACGGCTAAGCTCATTCCTACTGCCATGAAAATAACCACGCTAAGCTGGATCATAATCAGTCGTTTGGCTAGCAAACGGCCAGGTCTAGCTAACGTAGCTACCATGTATTCTTCCTTAAAAGCATCTTTACCTTGATATAAATCAACACAAGGTGAAGATTTTGCAAAAATTATACGTTGCACTAATATGAATGCAATCAAATAGCATCAAATAGTTACATTTATGAGAACAAAACAGTAAGTTTTACGATGAAAAATACAATAATAATGTCAACTACTGCTTTATATCACATTTAACTTTCTAGCTTTGTAATCAGTTGTTCTAATTTGTGAGCCTCGTCAAAGCTAATCGTTAACTTACCTTTACCCGACGTATTTTGCGTAATAACGACTTTTGAACCCAAAGTCTCTGACAGTTTTGTAGATAGAGCTTCAATTTGAGCGTCTTTCTCACTGACTTCCACTTCAACAACAGGCGCTAATAATTTCTTCACTTGTTGTTCAGTTTGACGAACAGTCAGCTTCTTTTTCACGACAATATGCGCTAATTCAATCTGTAATTCAGACTCTAAAGCTAACAAAGCACGGGCGTGACCCATTTCTAAAGATTTAGCTTCAACTAATGCTTTAACTTCATCAGATAATGCGTTCAAGCGTAATAGGTTAGTAACCGTAGTGCGAGATTTACCTATCACATCCGAAATTTGTTGATGCGTTAATTCAAATTCTCTCTGTAAACGTTCTAACGCCTGAGCTTCTTCAATCGCATTTAAATCTTCACGTTGAATGTTTTCAATCAGAGCCATCGCAATAGCGGCTTTGTCTTCAGCGACTTTAACAACACATGGAATGTGTTTTAACCCAGCTTGTTTTGCCGCTCTAAAACGTCGTTCACCTGCAATAATTTCATATTGTAATGGTGCAATTTCACGAACAACGATAGGTTGAATAATCCCTTGAGAACGAATAGACAAAGCAAGTTCATCTAAGGCTTCTTTTTCCATGATCTTACGCGGTTGATACTGACCAGGAGTTAATTGATGAATACCAAGCTCAATTAATTGAGAATTTTTTGCTAATGACTCACTTTGAACAGCGGCAGTCTGCTTTTCACGAGCTAATGAGCTTGTCGCTAATAGCGCATCAAGTCCTTTCCCTAAACCACGTTTATTACTCATGAATTTTTGTTTCCCTTTCTTTTTCCAGTTCGTCACGGCGGATTATCTCTCCGGCAAGAGCAAGGTATGCTTTTGCACCATTTGAGTATTTATCATAATACATTGCAGGTTTACCATGACTTGGCGCTTCCGCTAATCGAACATTACGAGGAATAACAGTGCGATACACTTTATCTCCGAAATGTTTTTTAAGTTGATCAGACACATCATTAGCTAATCGATTTCGAGGGTCATACATGGTTCTAAGTAGACCTTCAATTTTCAAATCTGCATTAACTACTGCCGCTAATTTACTAATAGTGTCAATTAATGCGGTTAGCCCCTCTAGTGCATAATATTCACATTGCATAGGGACTAATACAGAATCGGACGCAGCCATGGCGTTAATTGTAAGGAGATTTAATGCAGGAGGGCAATCAATAAAGATGAAATCATAGTTACCACGAACTGGGTAGATCATATTGCGTAAACGAACTTCACGCGCAAACACTTCCATCAATTTAATTTCAGCAGCTGTAATGTCACCATTAGCGGCTATGAGATCATAACCACCAGAGGTTTCTTCTATAACTACCTTATCAAAAGGCACTTCATCAACCAACAACTCATAAGCCGTTGCATCTACATCATATTTATCTACGCCACTGGCCATAGTAGCATTACCTTGAGCATCTAAGTCAATCAGTAATACTTTACGATTTGTTGCAGCCATTGAAGCGGCAAGGTTCACCGCCGTTGTTGTTTTGCCTACGCCACCTTTTTGGTTCGCAATAGAGATAACTCTTCCCACATTAACCTCATTCCATTATTTTTTTCCGGTTAAGGTGACTAAGTGTCTTTCACCCTCTAACTCCGGAACGATCAATGTCACTACATCTCTGACTGAACACCATTCAGGAAGATCATTTGCTTCTTCTTCTGAGTAGATCCCTTTTAATGCCAAAAACACACCATCTTCTTTTGGTAGATGATGACACCAATTCACCATGTCTGTCATTGACGCAAACGCACGACTTAGGACTGCATCAAACTTTTCTTCCGGTTGGAAGTCTTCAACACGACTTTGAATCGGAGTGACATTGGTTATTTTTAATTCATGAATCACTTGTTTAATAAAGCGAATTCGCTTTCCTAAGCTATCGAGCAGTGTAAATGACTTTTCAGGATTCATGATAGCTAATGGTATCCCTGGTAAACCAGGACCTGTACCAACATCAATAAATCGCTCACCAGATAGATTTGGACTAACAACAATACTATCCAAGATATGTTTAATTACCATTTCACTTGGGTTTCTTACTGAGGTTAAGTTATACGCTTTATTCCACTTATGAAGTAGAGCGACATAACCAAGTAATTGTTCTTTTTGCAATTCAGAGACAGTTAAATCAGTTTGAGCAATCAAACGATCGAATTGTTGAGATAAATCGGTCACGTTACTCACCTTTCTTCAATAAACCATGTTTTTTTAAATGAACTAACAAAATTGAAATCGCAGCCGGTGTAATTCCTGAAATTCGAGATGCTATACCAATACTTTCAGGTTTTGCGTCGCTTAATTTTGCGACTACTTCATTTGAAAGACCTTTAACTTTGTTGTATTCCAAATCAAACGGCAATTTTGTATTTTCATGACGTAATGATTTTTCAATTTCATCACGTTGACGTTGAATATAACCCGCGTACTTAGTTTGAATTTCAACTTGTTCAGACGCTTGTTGATCATCACTAGCAGGACCAAATTTTTCAATTGTCATTAATGATGAATACGTAACTTCTGGGCGACGAAGAAGATCCTCACCACTTGCTTCACGAACGATCGGTGTTTTTAAGATCGAGTTAACTTGATCTATATTTTCAGACGTTGGATTGATCCAAATATCTTTTAAACGTTGGCGTTCTTTTTCAATATTTTCTACTTTTTCATTAAAACGAGACCAACGAATATCATCAACAAGTCCAAGTTCTCGACCTTGTTCAGTTAAGCGTAAATCAGCGTTATCTTCACGTAATGATAAGCGGTATTCAGCACGAGAAGTGAACATTCTGTAAGGTTCTTTTGTGCCAAGCGTTGATAAATCATCAATTAATACGCCCATGTAGGCTTCATCACGACGCGGGCTCCAGCCTTCTTTTCCTTGAGAGAATAAGCTTGCATTTAAACCAGCCATTAAGCCTTGCGCAGCCGCTTCTTCATAACCGGTCGTTCCGTTTATTTGACCAGCAAAGAATAAGCCTTCAATGAACTTCGTTTCATACGTTGCTTTTAAATCTCGAGGATCAAAGAAATCGTATTCTATCGCATAACCTGGACGCACAATGTGTGCATTTTCGAATCCTTTCATTGAACGAACAATTTGTAATTGAACGTCAAAGGGAAGGCTTGTTGAAATGCCATTCGGGTACAATTCGTGGGTTGTTAGTCCTTCTGGCTCAATGAATATTTGGTGACTGTCTTTATCTGCAAAACGCATTACTTTATCTTCAATTGAAGGACAGTAACGTGGACCAATACCTTCAATAACTCCCGCATACATAGGGCTACGGTCTAAATTTTTACGAATGACATCATGCGTTTTTTCATTAGTGTGAGTAATAAAACAATTTACTTGTTGTGGATGTTGTTGACGGTTACCTAAAAAGGAAAATACAGGGGTTGGATTATCACCGGGTTGTGCTTCTAAATTGGAGAAATCAACACTTCTTGCATCAATTCGAGGTGGAGTACCTGTTTTCAGACGATCTATTCTAAACGGACGATCTCTTAAACGTTGAGCAAGAGTGATCGAAGAAGGATCTCCTGCACGGCCTCCTGAGAAGTTTTCCATTCCGATATGTATCTGACCCCCTAAAAATGTGCCAGCAGTCAGTACAACTGATTTAGCACGGAATTTAAGGCCCATTTGAGTGACAGCACCGATAACTTTATCATTTTCAATGATCAAATCGTCTACCGCTTGCTGAAACAAGGTTAAGTTTGGTTGATTTTCTAATACAGAACGTACGTAGGCTTTGTATAACGCGCGATCGGCTTGGGCACGAGTTGCTCGAACTGCTGGTCCTTTCGATGCATTCAGTGTTCTAAATTGTATACCACTGTGATCAATGGCTTCAGCCATTAACCCGCCTAAAGCATCGACTTCTTTTACCAAATGGCCCTTGCCGATCCCACCAATTGCTGGGTTACACGACATTTGACCTAATGTATCAATGTTATGAGTAAGTAAGAGTGTCTTTTGTCCGGTTCTAGCTGCAGCAAGTGCTGCCTCTGTACCAGCATGACCACCGCCAATAACAATGACATCAAAGTTTTCTTGGTAAAACATGATTAGACCTTAGGTGTTTTAAAGAGTTGGATGAATTTAATCAAGGAGGAGTATTTTACCCTTTTTCTAGGCTTGAGAGAAATGAAAAAATGATGAAGTTTTAAAATTTAAGATCACTTAATATATATAAGATCTTTTAAAGAGATCTCTTATTAGATCTATTATATAGATCGTCGATCTCTGTGGATAAGTGCTAAATGATCAACGAGATCAATATCTTTGGATCGATCTAAAGATGTTATTTAACGTTGATCTTCGATCGGACTGCTTGTGGGTAAAAAGCTTACTTATCCACAAGGTGGGAGAGGGTAAGATCTTATTCAATGGATAACTATGACTTGATCACTGGATCATAGCCTAGTTATCCACAATAAAGGTTTTGCTTATTTAATAACTTTCACTCATGCATTGCATCATTTTATTAACATATGTGTTGTTTTAACCACAACTCAGCAGGTTCCTCTGGTATTGGATTTTGAGTGACATCAATCTCTAATAATGGAAATATTTCTTTTACATTGCGATTATGAAGTACTTTTTGTAATGATTTTCCAGCAGCACAGAAGGTATCGTAGTTAGAATCACCAATAGCGATGATGGCGAACTCGACGTCTGATAAGTCTTGCGAACCTTCTTCTAACTCTTGAATAAAAGGCTTTATGTTGTCTGGATAATCCCCTGCACCATGTGTTGATACGACCAAAATCCAGAGGCCTTTTGTATCAATTTCAGAGAGAATTGGTTGATTATGAATATCAGTAGCAAAGTCCATTTCTTCTAATAAATCTGCGATATGGTCGCCAACGTATTCAGCAGCACCAAGGGTGCTACCTGTAATAATTGATGCGTTTTTCATGAATTTTTCCTATAAAAAATGGGCCGTAATAGCCCATTATTGATTGTGTTTATGCTGGAAGGATTTATTTACCAATACAGAAAGAAGTAAAAATCCGCCCTAATAAGTCATCAGAACTGAATTCACCGGTTATTTCACTTAGGTGTTGTTGAGCGATTCTTAGTTCTTCAGCAAGGATTTCTCCTGCCATATAACCTTCAAGTTGTTGCTGACCGATATCAAGGTGTTCAGATGCCTTTTCTAATGCTTCGAGATGACGTCTGCGTGCCATAAAGCCACCTTCTTGATTGCCAGAGAAGCCCATGCATTCTTTTAAATGCAATCGCAAAGCATCAACACCTTCACCTGTTTTTGCTGATAAGCGAATAAGAGTAGGATCGTTAACGTGGCAAATACCAAGATTTTCACCGGTTTGATCGGCTTTATTTCGAATGACTGTCATACCCATATTCTTAGGTAATCGATCTAGAAATTCAGGCCAGATAACTTTAGGGTCAGTTGCATCAGTTGTTGTGCCATCAACCATAAATAAAACTCGGTCTGCTTGGGCTATTTCTTGCCACGCGCGTTCTATACCAATACGTTCTACTTCATCTGACGCTTCTCGAAGACCTGCGGTATCAATAATATGCAATGGCATACCATCAATGTGAATATGCTCTCTCAAGACATCACGGGTTGTGCCTGCGATATCAGTAACGATAGCGCTGTCTTTGCCTGATAATGCGTTCAGAAGGCTCGATTTACCTGCGTTTGGGCGACCTGCAATAACTACCTTCATACCTTCACGCATAATGGCACCTTGATTCGCTTCTTGGCGAACCGCGTTAAGGTTATCAATAATGCCTTGTAAGTCACCACTCACTTTGCCATCCGCCAGAAAGTCGATTTCTTCTTCTGGGAAATCTATCGCAGCTTCAACGTAGATACGCAGATAAATAAGTGATTCAACTAAGGTGTTTATTTTTCTAGAGAAAACACCTTGTAATGAATTAAGTGCTGATTTTGCTGCTTCTTCTGAACTTGCATCAATTAAATCGGCAATGGCTTCTGCTTGGGCTAAATCCATTTTATCGTTCAAAAAAGCTCTTTCTGAGAACTCTCCTGGGCGAGCCGTTCGGATCCCTTCAATTTTTAAGATGCGTTTAATCAACATATCCATAACGACAGGACCGCCATGTCCTTGAAGCTCTAGAACATCTTCACCAGTAAAAGAATGTGGATTAGGAAAATACAGGGCGATACCTTGATCAAGTTCTAAACCATTATCATCTTTAAATGGCGTGTACTCAGCGTAACGCGGCTTAAGTGTCTTTCCTACGACTTCTAGGGCGACTTGTTGAGCTTTAGGACCTGATACTCGAATGATGCCTACGCCGCCTCGTCCAGGGGCAGTTGCTTGTGCAACGATGGTGTCTGTATGTAATGTCATGATTATTCTTAATGTCTATTGCTTGAGCATATTGTAAGCCGATAAAACAAAAAAGGCGACCAATGGCCGCCTTTTGTTTATTTCTTTAGAAAGTTAACTTACTTAGAATGTAAGCCTTTTTTCTCAAGTGCACGATAAATCAGAGTTTGCTGAATTAACGTTACGACGTTTGATACTAACCAGTAAAGAACTAGGCCAGCAGGGAACCATAAGAAGAACACGGTGAACATAACAGGCATGAATGTCATGATCTTCTGTTGCATTGGATCCGTTACTGTTGTAGGGCTCATTTTCTGGATTAAGAACATACTCGCACCCATTAACAACGGCAGGATGTAGTACGGGTCTTGTGCTGATAAATCCGTGATCCAACCAAAGAATGGTGCATGACGAAGTTCAACGGATTCCATTAGTGCCCAATATAGCGAAATAAAGATTGGCATTTGAAGAACGATAGGTAAACAACCACCTAATGGGTTTACTTTTTCTTTCTTATAAAGCTCCATCATTTCTTGGCTCATGCGTTGACGGTCATCGCCAATGCGTTCACGCATTGCTGCCAACTTAGGTTGAAGCATGCGCATTTTAGCCATTGATGTATATTGTGCTTTCGTTAGCGGGTACATTGCACCACGAACGATGAACGTTAGGATCATAATTGCTAGACCCCAGTTTCCAACGATGCTTTGAATGAAAGACAATAGTTTGTGAAGTGGAGAAGCGATGAACCATAACCAACCGTAATCAACACTTAAATCTAAGTATTTAGCAGTCGCTGCCATTTGTGGTTGAAGTTTTGGACCTGTCCAAAGCGTAGCAGTCAACGTATCTTCTTGACCTGCAGGAATCGTTACTGAAGGCATACGAACGCCAATGTAACCGTAATCACCAGCAACACGAGTCGTCAGTGTTGCGTCATTAACGTTACGAGGGATCCAAGCGGATGCAAAATAATGTTGCAACATACCAGCCCAACCTTGACCATTTGTCATGTCGATAGATAAGTTCTTATCTTCCATGTCATCAAAGCTGTATTTTTTATAGCGAGTGTCTTCAGTTGAATAAGCACCACCACGGTACGTAGGCATTGTTAAACTGCCACCGTCATCCAATAAGTTTTGCTTTAAGTTTGCGTACATTTCTACTGTCGCTGGTGCTGAAGATTGGTTGTTCACCGTATATTCAACATCAATTGCGTAGCTGTCACGCTTAACGATTAGAGTTTTAGTATAAGTAATACCGTTTTTCTCTAATGTTAAAGGAATGCGTAATTCGTTTTGGCCATCAGCTAAAACGTAATCTGTTTTTTTAGCCGTAAATTGTGCACGGCCGGTATTTGAATCAATACCTTGAGGACCGATCAAACCACTTTGAGCAATATAGCTATGATCAGCATCATTCTTAAGAAGAACGAATTTTGCTTTAGAGTCTAATTCAGCATCGTATTTATTAAGAACAGATTCAATAATGTCACCGCCTAATGTATCTACTTTTAAAGTAAGCACATCAGTCGTAATTGTGATCAGTTTATCAGACTGAGCTGAATCCACTGGTGCATCACTGTTTGCTGTTGACGAAGTTGGAACATCACCGTTCTTGTGTGTCTGTTGAACGGTACTAACTGTAGCTGGTTGCTGCGGATTAGTTTCTACTTGCCATTGTTGGAAAAGTAAAAAAGAAACTAAAGCCAGTGCAAGCAACAGAATATTACGTTGGGTATCCAT
This sequence comes from Aliivibrio logei, assembly GCF_001691055.1. Lineage (NCBI taxonomy): Bacteria > Pseudomonadati > Pseudomonadota > Gammaproteobacteria > Vibrionales > Vibrionaceae > Aliivibrio > Aliivibrio logei. Next base: position 235,407 of record NZ_MAJU01000024.1, on the reverse strand, counting down.
CGTTATTGTTCTCTGTCTTTATGCTGCTTGGGTGGGACGGGGTCATAGCCCCCATCATTCAAAGGATGACATTTTAATAGACGTTTGCCAGTTAGCCAACACCCTTTTACTAAACCGTGTGACTTTAGTGCGTCAATTGCATAATGTGAACACGTTGGAGTAAATCGACAGCGAGGTCCAATCATTGGACTGATGACGAGTTGATAAAAACGGATAAGACCGATTGCTATCCACGAGAAGGGCGAGACAGGCGATGCCATAATTTATCTAATAGCTTGTTAAAGTCTTCGTTACTCAATTCTTGAGCACTCTTTTTAGCGATAACCACAAAGTCTTTCGCAGGTAAGGAATGTTGCTTATTGCGGAAACTTTCACGAGTTATACGTTTAAACTTATTGCGACCAACAGCAGTTTTAATTTGCTTCTTAGGAACAGCAAGACCTAAACGAGGGTGTGATAGTGAATTTTCTCTGGCAAGAATGGTGAAGTGAGGTGAGCCGGCTCGGTGAGCTTGCTTGAAAACTGATTTGTAATCTTCGGGAGTTAACAAGCGTAACTCCCGAGAGAAGTCGTAATTCATCAAAATAATCTGGTGATTACTTAGATAGACGCTTACGGCCTTTAGCACGACGAGCGTTAATTGTGTTACGACCGTTCTTAGTTGCCATGCGAGCACGGAAACCGTGAGAACGTTTACGTTTAAGAACTGAAGGTTGGAAAGTGCGTTTCATTGGTATTACCTTATTACTGATCAGTAGTTTTTAGGTTTAATTTAAACCCGGCGTGGGACGTACATTCCGACGCCTCTCAACAAAGAGGCGGAATTGTAATCATTGGCAGAAAAATAGTCAATAAGAGGTTCCACGTATTTTCCGGACGGTGAATTATACTTTTTGTGAGCGAGAGCGCAAGGATCTTTATGCGATCCCAACTTGATTTAAGAATTTCTTTAATTTCAGATCCTGTGGATAACCAAAAATCTGCTCTGGTGTTCCTTGTTCTACGATCTTTCCATCGGCCATATAGATAACACGATCAGCCACTTCTTTGGCAAATTGCATTTCATGCGTAACGACTAACATCGTTTGATGTTGGGTAGCCAGTTTTTTCATCAATGTCAGAACTTCATTTACCCATTCAGGATCGAGTGCTGACGTGGGTTCATCAAACAATAGCAACTCTGTTTCTAATGCCATTGCTCTACCAATACCAACACGTTGTTGTTGTCCTCCAGAGAGGGCCGCAGGATAGCTATCCCCTTTGTCTCGGAGTCCAATATCATCTAAGATTTGTTGTGATCGTTTTAATGCATCGGCTTTATTCCACTTGTGGACAGTTATTAAGCCTTCTGCAATATTTTGCCTTGCCGTTAAGTGGGCGAAAAGGGCGTAGTTTTGAAAGATAAACCCTGTTTTTCGTCGTAATGCGAGTACTTCTGTTTTGGTATATTTTTCTGTATTAACACTGACATCATCGATTGTTATGGTGCCTTTGTCTGCGGTTTCAAGAAAATTGATGCATCTGAGTAGCGTTGATTTACCCGTTCCACTCGATCCTATAATCGCAATTATCTCTCCTTTATTAATCGTTAAATCGATGCCAGAGAGGACTTCTGTGGTTCCAAAGCTTTTATGTAGATTGGTTATTTTTATCATCGTACATAGGCCTTATTTAATTTTTTTTCAGCCCAAGTTTGGACTTGAGTAAGAATAATGACGACACCCCAATAGATAAGAGCAACCGCTAAAAACGCTTCAAAAAATTTAAAACTGGAAGAAGCTTCCATCTGTGCTTTTGCCATAATCTCAGAAACACCGAGTGTAAAAGCTAATGACGTCGATTTAATCATATCAATGAAATAATTCATTAAAGAAGGCAACGCAATTCGTGTGGCTTGAGGAAGAATGATTCGGCGCATCGCTTGAGAGGTTGTCATTCCTATCGAAAGACTGGCTTCCATTTGACTGCGATCAACACCGATAATCGCGGCACGAATACTTTCTGCCATATAGGCAGCAAAATGAAGTGTTAAGCCTATGACAGCAGCACTAAATGCATCTAAGCCAACAAAAATAGGAAAGACTTGAGGAAGCCCATAATAAAGAAGAAACAATTGCACCAATAAAGGCGTACCTCGAAAGAAACTGATGTAAAGTTGGCTGAGTTGATCAAGTACAGGGACTTTAAATACTCTTAGGTTCGCTAACACTAACGCGAGCGCTAAGGCAAAGAATAACCCCCATACTGCCATTTCGAGTGTCGTACCTAAGTATTTAAATAGTATAGGTAAGAGCTCAATCATATACGCAAAATCAAATCCCATGATGCTCTCTATTATTGGTTTAAAGAAAAGTGCGGTAGATAGTGTCAGCTATATAAATCAGATAAGCAATAAACACAAAACCCACTAAAGGGTAATGATAGTGGGTTTTGTGTCATTTTTATCGAAGTGAATACTCACTTTTACATTACTGCGGTTATTTTGTTACGTCTGCATCAAACCATTTTTGAGATATTTCAGCCAAGGTACCGTCAGTACGCATTTCTGACAGGGCTTTATTTACTTCTTGTTGAAGTTTTTGGCCTTTTTCATTTTTTACAAATGGCCAAGCGTTTTCAATGGTTTCAAAAGGTTCGCCAGCAAGTTGTAGAGGCAAACCTGATTTTTTAATCAATTGTGCAGCAGAAAGACGATCCATTACAAACGCATCCGAGCGGCCTAAAGCGACATCGTGTTCAATGCCTGTATCGTAGGTTTTAATGTCAATTTGATTCGATTTGTCGTTATCTCGCAACAGTTTCTCAAAGTTAGACCCTAAATTCACGGCAACGGTTTTGCCGGCCAGGTCTTCAATGCCTTTAATGCTTTCATTGCCTTTACGTACGGTAATTTGAGCGCCGTCGACAACATAAGGGTCAGCAAATAGATATTTTGCTTCACGTGCTTCTGTTTTTGTTATTTGATTTGAAATGGTATCAATTCGACCCGTTTCTAATAAACCAAATAAGCCAGAGAAACTCGCTGTTACATATTCTATTTTATAGTCATTACGACGACCAATTTCATCCCATAAATCCACTTCAAACCCTTGCAGTTTGTCCAACTTAACAAAGGTAAATGGGAAATAGCGACCAGACATCCCAACTTTAACTTCAGTGGCGGCTTGAGCAAATTGAGTTGCAGCTAAAGTGAGTGCTAAACCGGTTAGAATTTGTTTTGTCCATTTCATAATGATATCTCGTTATCGACTGTGATATGCATGATACGTTTTTTGCGAGTGAGCTCTAAATACCCTATGGTTATTTTTAATAACTAAATAATCATTTAAGTCATTTTTTAACCGCCTGTTGATGGTTTTGGGTATAAGTAAGGTAAAAAGTGTGTCGATCTAGGTAAAAAAGCGTGATCAGTGTGAATAACTTCGATCTTATTCACTGGATCTTCGATCTAACACTGGCACTCTAGTTATCCACAGTATAAAATTAACGACCTTTTGCAATTAATATAATGAGTGGGGTTGTCCGTGTCTTCATCGCTTTGGCTGCAGTGTTTACAGCGCCTTCAAGAAGAATTACCTTCCGCAGAATTTAGTATGTGGGTTAGACCCCTACAAGCTGAATTAAATGACAATACCCTTACGCTATTTGCCCCAAATCGATTTGTTCTCGATTGGGTTCGTGATAAATACTTAAATAGCATTAACTCGTTATTAAATGAGTTCTGTGGTGGTGATATACCTACTTTACGTTTTGAAGTGGGAAGCAAACCTATATCTGCACCACCTCGCCCACAAAGAACGGCGGCTGATGTCGCTGCTGCAACGTCGGCTCCTGCACAAATGCAAGCAAGACAATCATTGCATAAACCATGGGAATCAAGAGGACCAGAGCCTGTTGATGATCTAAATCACCGCTCAAACGTGAACCCTAAACACAAATTTACTAACTTCGTAGAAGGTAAATCAAACCAACTTGGTTTGGCTGCTGCTCGTCAGGTTTCTGATAATCCAGGAACGGCTTATAATCCATTGTTTTTATATGGCGGCACTGGTTTAGGTAAGACGCATTTATTGCAAGCGGTTGGTAATGCCATTCTTGAACGTAAACCAAACGCAAAAGTGGTTTACATGCACTCAGAACGTTTTGTGCAAGATATGGTAAAAGCATTGCAAAATAACGCGATCGAAGAATTTAAACGTTATTACCGCAGTGTTGATGCCTTATTGATCGATGATATTCAATTCTTTGCTAATAAAGAGCGTTCCCAAGAAGAGTTCTTCCATACGTTTAATGCGCTATTGGAAGGCAATCAACAAATTATCCTAACGTCAGATCGATACCCTAAAGAGATTAATGGCGTAGAAGACCGTCTAAAGTCTCGTTTTGGTTGGGGTCTTACGGTTGCGATTGAACCACCAGAATTAGAAACCCGTGTTGCTATCTTGATGAAGAAAGCAGAAGATCATCAGATTCACTTAGCGGATGAAGTTGCGTTCTTTATAGCGAAGCGTTTACGTTCGAATGTACGTGAACTGGAAGGCGCCTTGAACCGTGTCGTTGCTAATGCTAACTTCACTGGTCGTGCGATTACGATTGATTTTGTTCGTGAAGCGTTGCGAGATTTATTAGCCTTGCAAGAAAAGCTAGTGACAATTGATAATATTCAAAAGACAGTCGCTGAATACTATAAAATTAAAATGGCTGATTTATTGTCTAAACGCCGTTCTCGTTCAGTTGCTCGTCCACGTCAACTAGCGATGGCGTTATCAAAAGAACTAACGAACCACAGTTTACCTGAGATTGGTGATGCATTTGGTGGCAGAGATCATACGACAGTGCTTCACGCTTGTCGTAAAATCGCTCAGTTACGCGAAGAAAGCCATGATATTAAAGAAGATTACTCTAATCTGATCAGAACATTATCATCGTAAGCTATTTATCTACTTTTATATAAACGAGTATTATGAAATTTTCTATTGAACGCAGCCATTTATTAAAACCGCTGCAACAAGTATCTGGAGCCTTAGGTGGCCGTCCATCATTGCCTATTTTAGGTAATATTTTGCTTCAAGTTGAAAATGGTCAACTGTCGATGACAGCAACAGATCTTGAAGTAGAACTTATTAGTAATATTCTGTTAGAAGGGGATTTTGAAGCGGGTGCGATTACGGTGCCTTCTCGTAAGTTCTTAGATATCTGTCGTGGTTTACCTGACGGTGCAAATATTACTATTGTTTTGGAAGGCGATCGTGTTTTAGTTCGTTCTGGACGTAGCCGATTTACATTAGCAACCTTACCAGCTCAAGATTTTCCGAATATAGAAGGCTGGCAAAGTGAAGTTGAAATTACGCTTTCTCAAGCACAACTTCGTAAGCTAATTGAAAGTACGCAATTCTCAATGGCAAACCAAGATGTTCGTTATTACCTTAATGGCATGATGTTTGAAACTCAGGGGACTATTTTTCGCTCCGTTGCGACAGATGGGCACCGAATGGCAGTATGTAACATGCCAGTAGAGTCAGAACTTCCTGAGCAACAAGTGATCATGCCACGCAAAGGTATTCAAGAGCTAGTGCGCCTTCTTGACTCGCCAGAACAGAGTGTTACGTTACAGTTTGGTAATTCAAATGTACGGGCTGAAGTGAATAACTTTATCTTCACTTCTAAGCTTGTTGATGGTCGTTTTCCTGATTATCGACGAGTAATGCCGCAAAGCAGTAATAAAACACTAGAAGCCGATTGTGATGAATTGCGTCAAGCGTTTGCGCGTGCTGCTATTTTATCGAATGAAAAATTCCGAGGTGTTCGTGTTAATTTGGCAAACAACCAAATGCGTATTACAGCGAACAACCCAGAGCAAGAAGAAGCAGAAGAAATCTTAGATGTCGATTTCCAAGGTGAAGACATTGAAATTGGTTTTAACGTTAGCTATGTACTAGATGTACTTAATACGTTGAAATGTGAACGAGTACGAATTTCGATGACAACAGCAAATGCGAGTGCATTAGTGGAAGATTGTGCGAACGATGAAGCACAATATGTTGTTATGCCAATTCGTCTGTAAAAGACAAAAATAGATGCCGTTATCACGTTTAATTATTAATGATTTTCGCAATATTGAAACGTGTGATATTCAATTATCTACCGGCTTTAATTTTGTTATCGGTCCTAATGGAAGTGGGAAAACCAGTGTCCTTGAAGCGATATACTTGCTCGGACACGGGCGTTCTTTTAAAAGCTCGTTAACAGGTCGAATTATTCGAAATAGCTGTGACGAGCTTTTTATTCATGGTCGATTTACTACGCCAGAGCAGTTTGAATTGCCAATTGGCATAAATAAACAGAGAGACGGCACAACGGAAGTAAAAATAGGCGGAGAAAGTGGTCAAAAACTGGCACAATTAGCCAAGGTTTTACCACTGCAACTGATTCATCCTGAAGGGTTTGAGTTGGTAACTGATGGACCTAAGTTCCGTCGTGCCTTTATTGATTGGGGAGTGTTTCACGTGGAACCTGCTTTTTATGAAGCATGGAGCCGAGTGAAACGGTTAACCAAACAACGAAATGCCTTATTAAAAACGGCACAAAGCTATCGAGAGTTGAGTTATTGGGATTTGGAACTTGCCAGCCTTGCTGAGAAGATAGATCAGTGGCGAGTGGATTACATCAATCACATATCTGAAGCAACTCAACAAATATGTCAGGCATTCTTACCAGAATACGACATAAAGCTGTCATACTACCGTGGTTGGGAGAGAGAGACTCCTTATGCGGAATTGCTTAAACGAAACTTTGAGCGAGATAAGCAGCTGGGTTATACCGTCGGCGGCCCAAATAAAGCCGACTTAAGAATTAAAGTTGCCGGTACTCCTGTTGAAGATGTGCTGTCTAGAGGTCAACTAAAGTTGATGGTATGTGCGTTACGATTAGCACAAGGACAGCATTTAACTGAAGCAACAGGAAAACAGTGCATCTATTTAATAGACGATTTTGCTTCTGAACTGGATAGCCACCGCCGCCAATTGTTGGCTCAATATTTGAAACAAACAAAGGCACAGGTGTTTATTAGTTCAATTACTGCTGAACAGATTGCAGATATGCATGATGAAGAAAGCAAGATGTTTGAGATAGAACATGGCAAAATAGCCCAAGGATAAAAACGCGAGAGTAACTCATGTCAGAAAATTATGATTCATCGAGTATTAAAGTACTAAAAGGTCTGGATGCGGTACGTAAGCGTCCGGGTATGTATATCGGCGACACCGACGACGGTACTGGTCTTCACCACATGGTGTTTGAGGTTGTCGATAACTCAATCGATGAAGCTCTTGCTGGTCACTGTAGCGACATCATAGTTACGATTCATGAAGATAACTCTGTTTCTGTAAGTGATGATGGTCGTGGTATACCAACTGAAATTCACGAAGAAGAAGGCGTATCTGCTGCAGAAGTTATCATGACGGTACTTCACGCAGGTGGTAAGTTTGATGATAACTCATACAAAGTATCGGGTGGCCTTCACGGTGTTGGTGTTTCGGTTGTAAACGCATTATCAGAGAAAGTGGAGCTGACGATTAATCGTCGAGGCGAAATTTTCCAACAAATTTATTGTCATGGTGTTCCTCAGGCGCCACTAGCCGTTATTGGTACAACCGATACTACGGGTACTAAAATCCGTTTTTGGCCGAGTGACCAAACGTTCGCAAATATTGAATTTGTGTATGACATTCTAGCAAAACGCTTACGTGAGCTTTCTTTCTTAAACTCTGGCGTATCTATCCGTCTACAAGACATGCGTGAAGAAGATAAATCTGATCACTTCATGTTTGAAGGCGGCATCAAAGCGTTTGTTACTCACTTGAACCGTAACAAAACACCAGTTCACCAGAAAATATTTTATTTTGATGCTGAGCGCAAAGAAGACGGTATTGTTGTAGAAGTAGCGATGCAGTGGAATGACTCTTACCAAGAGAACATTTTCTGTTATACGAATAACATCCCACAACGTGATGGCGGTGCTCACTTATCTGGCTTCCGCTCTGCGTTAACACGTACTTTGAATTCGTTCATGGACAAAGAAGGCTTTTCTAAGAAAGCAAAATCATCTGCGTCAGGTGATGATGCTCGTGAAGGCCTAACTGCCGTTGTTTCTGTTAAAGTGCCTGATCCTAAGTTCTCAAGCCAAACTAAAGATAAACTGGTTTCTTCAGAAGTGAAGTCTGCGGTTGAATCGGCAATGAATGAAAAATTAGCTGAATTCTTAGCGGAAAACCCAGGCGAAGCTAAAATGGTTTGTTCTAAAATCATTGATGCGGCTCGCGCACGTGAAGCGGCTCGTAAAGCTCGTGAAATGACTCGTCGTAAAGGCGCGTTAGATATCGCTGGTCTTCCTGGTAAGCTTGCGGATTGTCAGGAAAAAGATCCTGCTCAATCTGAACTATACATAGTGGAAGGGGACTCTGCTGGCGGTTCAGCCAAGCAGGGACGTAACCGTAAAAACCAAGCGATCCTTCCGCTTAAAGGTAAAATTCTAAACGTAGAAAAAGCACGTTTTGATAAAATGATCTCTTCTCAAGAGGTTGGTACGCTAATCACTGCATTAGGTTGTGGTATTGGTCGTGACGAATACAATCCGGATAAATTGCGTTACCACAACATCATCATCATGACCGATGCCGATGTCGATGGTTCACACATCCGTACTTTGCTATTGACGTTCTTCTATCGTCAAATGCCAGAATTGATTGAACGTGGCTACATCTACATTGCTCAACCACCTCTTTACAAAGTAAAGAAAGGCAAACAAGAGCAATACATTAAAGATGAAGAAGCGATGGCTGAATATCAAATAACGCAAGCGTTAGATAATGCTTCGCTTTTTGTTAATCCTCACGAATCAATTTTTGGTCAAGAGCTTGAAAACTTAATTCGTAAATTTAACAGTGTAATGAAACTGCTTGACCGTATGAGTCGCCGTTACCCTTTGCCATTGTTAAATCGTTTAGTTTATACATCACGTTTAACACAAGATGAGTGTGAAAACGAAGCAACAGTTCAAGCATGGACTGAAGCGTTAGTTATCGCATTGAATGAGCATGAAACAGGCGCAAGCCAATACACAGCTGCGCTGCAGTTTAACGAAGAGTTAAACATTCACCAGCCGAAGCTTGTTGTTCGTACTCACGGTGTTCAACATGAATACGTACTAAGTGCTGATTTACTTAACTCGAAAGAGTACGGCCGTATTGCTGAATTGTCAGAATCACTGAATGGTCTGATTGAAGAAGGCGCTTACGTACAGCGTGGAGAGCGTAAACTAACGATCGAAACGTTAGATGAAGCCATTGCATGGTTAATTAAAGACTCTCGTCGTGGTGTGTACTTACAGCGTTACAAAGGTCTGGGTGAGATGAACCCTGAGCAGCTTTGGGAAACAACGATGGATCCTGATTCTCGCCGTATGATGCAAGTAACGATTAATGACGCAGTAAGTGCGGATGAGTTGTTTACGACGCTAATGGGTGATCATGTTGAGCCGCGTCGTAACTTCATTGAAGAAAATGCATTGCGCGTTGCTAACCTAGACGTTTAATTTGAGTAAATATTTGCTGTAATCACTGACTTCTGCGTCGAAGGTGCTCACTTATGTTCATAAGCTCCGCGCCTTCTCCTTGAACTAAGCGATTACAGCGGCAATTTATCTCAACTTAGAATTTAGAGTTATTAGAAAGCACTGCTGTTGGCGGTGCTTTTTTTTGTCTGAAATTTGGATTTTATTTTCGTTTATCGTTCAGTTGGTTAGTGTTGGTTTTGAACGGGAATGGAAAATATTTTTGGCTATTCTCTTGAAAGTAAACCCACTGAGCCGCATATCTAGTTATGAAGAGGATGCCGAAAGGGTCTTTTGAAAATGACTTGTCCAAAATGGAAAGTCTTATAATTTGATAGAGTCAACTAAGGACCCAAGTTTGGGGTAGTTGTCCTCACTATTGCTTAAAGTAAAGGATAGTATTATGCGTAATGTAGATTTCACTCCACTGTACCGTTCAGCAATTGGTTTTGATCGTCTTTTCAATCTAATGGAAAATAACACGGCAAAAACAAATGGCGGTTACCCTCCGTACAATATCGAGCAAAAATCAGAACATAACTACCGTATAACCATGGCGGTGGCGGGTTTTGCTGAAGAACAAATCGATTTGACTCAACACGAAAATATGCTGATTGTGCGTGGTGAACGTCCTGAAACGGATGAAACAAAAACCTACCTATATCAAGGGATTGCAGAGCGTAACTTTGAACGCAAATTCCAATTAGCGGATTACGTGAAAGTGGTGGGCGCAACCATGGAAAATGGTTTACTGCATGTTGATTTAGAACGTGAAATTCCAGAAGCGATGCAACCACGTAAGATTGCTATTAACGGCAATAATTTACTGGAAAGCTAATCGTAGATTGGTAAAGATTTGAAATGAAGGCGCTGTGATAGCGCCTTTTTTGTGTCTGCTATTCGCTGAGCTATGAATTTATGGATTATTGCTTTTCCATCATCAATAGATGGCATTTGTAAGCGCTGTTCATTTGATGATGACAAACAGAATTGCTGATTCCAAAGCAACAAACCATTATTTGAGTCATCATATTAATGACTCAAGGCTAAGTCTATTTTGGTTATTCTGAATACGCCTTCAACACTTCTTCCGCAATAATATCGATGCCTTTTTGCATCATTGCTTCATCTTGCACGTAGTTCATACGCAAACATTGGTGAGCGTGATCCCAGCTGTCGTCTTGACCAATAAAGAAATACTCGCCCGGGACGATCAGCACGCCGCGTGCTTTCAAGCGTTTGTACAGTTCCATGGTTGTGATTGGCAGCTCATCAAACCATAGCCACAAGAAAATCGCGCCTTCAGGTTTATGAATGCGGAAACGAGGATCGGTAATCGCCGTTTGTAGCATCTTAACCGCAGCTTGAGATTTGTGACGGTAGAAAGGCTGAATGACATCTTCACTTAAACGTAATAAATCACCAGACTCAATCATGTGTAAACCTATCGCAGGTCCCATACTTCCCGGCGCTAAACTGATAATGCCATTTAGGTTGGTCATGGCTGCTGTCATCTTTTCACTGGCAATCACAATGCCACAGCGTAAGCCCGGTAAACCTAATTTAGAAAGGCTCATGCAAAGAATGGTGTTTTCATTCCAAAACGGCGTGACTTCTTCAAAAATAATATTTGGGAAAGGGGTGCCATAAGCATTATCAAGAATTAAGGGAATATTATTCTCGCGTGCCAATTTATCCAGTTTAATCACTTCATCGTCGGTGATCACGTTGCCTGTTGGGTTTGTTGGGCGAGAGATACAAATAGCGCCTATGGTGTCATCCACTTTTAATTGGCTAAAATCAACGTGGTATTTGAACTGACCATTATCGAGCAATTCAATTTCTGGACGGTAAGAAATAAAGCTATCAACTTCTAATTCAGAATCGGCATAACCAATGTATTCAGGCGCGAGGGGCAATAAAATTTTCTTTTTAGAGCCATCAGCATAAGTTCCCGCTAATAAATTGAATAAGCTAAAGAACGCACTTTGAGAACCATTGGTTAGGCTAATGTTTTTAGAACTGATGTCCCAACCATAGGTTTCTTTAAGCAGCTTAGCTAGGGCCTTAACAAAGCTGTCCTTACCTTGTGGGCCGTCATAATTTGCCATGGCAGCGATCAGCTCACCTGAATCGAGCATCTTTTGTGAGGCACTTTTAAAGTAGTCGAGCATGGCAGGAATACCCGCAGGGTTACCGCCACCGAGCATGATTGCACCAGGGGTACGCAAGCCATCATTTAAATCATCCATTAATTGGGTGATCCCGCTGTAACGAGTAAATTTTTCGCCAAATTGAGTAAACTTCATTACGACTACCGTGATAATTAGAGAGTGGATGTATTGATTGTTTTAACAACATACCTCAACACCAAACAGAGATAAAGCACCAAGATGAGTCGTGTTTTTATATATTCAGCCACAAAGGTGAGGTGAATTTACACAAAGTGTCTATTTTCACTACTCCCCAAGAGGTCTGCGAGGTATACTTCTTGGTTATATTTATCAACGATCGCGCGAATTAAATTATGCAAAAATACGATATCAAAACCTTCCAGGGAATGATCCTCGCGCTGCAGGATTATTGGGCACAACAGGGTTGTACGATTGTACAGCCATTAGATATGGAAGTGGGCGCAGGTACATCTCACCCAATGACATGTCTGCGAGCGCTTGGCCCAGAGCCAATGGCTACCGCTTATGTTCAACCATCTCGTCGTCCTACGGATGGCCGTTATGGTGAAAACCCTAACCGTCTGCAGCACTACTATCAATTTCAGGTAGCGTTAAAGCCTTCTCCAGATAATATTCAAGAACTGTACTTAGGTTCTTTAGAAGTGCTTGGTATCGATCCTCTTGTCCATGATATTCGTTTCGTAGAAGACAACTGGGAAAACCCAACATTGGGTGCTTGGGGTTTAGGCTGGGAAATCTGGCTAAACGGCATGGAAGTAACGCAATTTACGTACTTCCAACAAGTTGGCGGTCTTGAGTGTAAACCTGTAACAGGTGAAATCACTTACGGTATCGAACGTCTTGCTATGTACATTCAAGAAGTAGACTCGGTTTATGATCTTGTTTGGAACCATGGCCCTCAAGGCGTAGTTACTTACGGTGATATTTTCCACCAAAATGAAGTAGAGCAATCGACGTACAACTTTGAACACGCCGATGTTGATTTCCTATTTGGATTCTTCGATCAGTGCGAGAAAGAGTGTAAAGAGTTGCTTGAACTTGAAAAGCCGCTACCTCTTCCAGCGTACGAGCGCATTCTAAAAGCCGGTCATGCATTTAACTTGCTAGATGCTCGTAAAGCGATCTCTGTAACAGAGCGTCAGCGTTACATTCTTCGTATTCGTAACCTAACTAAATCGGTTGCAGAAGCTTATTACGCATCACGTGAAGCGCTAGGCTTCCCAATGTGTCGCTCAACTAAACCAACAGCGACAGAGGAGAAGTAATCATGGCGAAGAATTTTCTAATCGAATTAGGGACTGAAGAGCTTCCACCGAAAGCACTTCGTTCATTAGCTGAAGCGTTTGCTGCAAATTTTGAAGCCGGCCTTAAAGCAGCTGGTTTAGCTCATCAAGGCATTAAGTGGTATGCAACGCCTCGTCGTTTAGCGCTTAAAATCGCTGAATTAGATGAAGGCCAAGCAGACAAAATCGTTGAAAAGCGTGGTCCTGCAATCGCTTCTGCATTTGATGCTGACGGTAATCCGACTAAAGCAGCTCAAGGCTGGGCTCGTGGTAACGGTATTACGGTTGAGCAGGCTGAGCGTCTAAAAACAGACAAAGGCGAATGGCTACTTCATAAAGAAGAAGTAAAAGGCCAACCGGTTAAAGGACTTGTTGTTGAATTAGCAGCAAAAGCCCTGGCTGGTTTACCTATTCCTAAAGCAATGCGTTGGGGTAACTCAGACATTCAATTTATTCGTCCAGTGAAAACACTGACAATCCTATTGGGTGACGAACTGATTGAAGGCACTATCTTAGGTGTTGCTTCTACTCGTACTATCCGTGGCCACCGTTTCATGGGTGAAAGCGAGTTTACGATTGATTCTGCTGACCAATACCCTGCGATCTTAGAAGAACGCGGTAAAGTAATGGCTGACTACGATGCGCGTAAAGCCATCATCCTTGCTGGTGCTAAAAAAGCAGCAGAAGCGGTTGGCGGTATTGCGGATCTAGAAGACGAATTAGTTGAAGAAGTAACGTCTCTTGTTGAATGGCCAGTGGTATTAACCGCTAAGTTTGAGCAAGAGTTCTTGAATGTTCCTTCTGAAGCGTTGGTTTACACAATGAAGGGCGATCAAAAGTACTTCCCTGTGTACGACCAAGAGAAGAACCTACTTCCTAACTTCATCTTTGTTACTAACATCGAATCTAAAGAACCTCGTCACATTATCGAAGGTAATGAGAAAGTGGTTCGCCCACGTCTTGCTGATGCTGAATTCTTCTTCAATACAGACCGTAAGCGTCCGCTTATCGATCGTCTGCCAGAACTAGAACAAGCAATATTCCAGAAGCAATTGGGTACAATCAAAGACAAAACAGACCGTATTACTGAACTTGCTGGCTACATCGCTGAGCAAATTGGTGCGGACGTTGAGAAATCGCAACGTGCAGGTCTACTGGCTAAGTGTGACTTAATGACCTCAATGGTATTTGAATTTACAGATACTCAAGGTGTTATGGGTATGCACTATGCAACTCACGATGGTGAAGATGCACAAGTCGCATTAGCGCTTTACGAGCAATACATGCCTCGTTTCGCGGGTGATGACTTACCAAGTACCGATGTGTCTGCATCAGTAGCAATGGCAGATAAGCTAGATACGCTAGTGGGTATCTTCGGCATTGGTCAAGCTCCTAAGGGCTCTGATCCATTTGCACTTCGTCGTGCTGCGTTAGGTATCTTACGTATCATCGTTGAAAAAGGGTACAACTTAGATTTAGTTGACCTTGTTGCTAAAGCACAATCTTTGTTTGGCGATAAATTAACGAATGCAAACGTAGACACTGATGTGATTGATTTCATGTTAGGTCGTTTCCGTGCATGGTACCAAGATGAAGGTTTCAGTGTAGACATCATCCAAGCGGTACTTGCTCGTCGTCCAACCAAGCCTGCTGATTTTGATCAACGTGTGAAAGCGGTATCTCACTTCCGTGAATTAGACGCGGCTGAGTCTCTAGCGGCAGCGAATAAGCGCGTAGGTAATATCCTGGCGAAATTCGATGGCGAACTGGCTCAAGAAATCGATCTAGCTCTTCTTCAAGAAGACGCTGAGAAAGTATTGGCTGAGAAAGTTGAAATCCTAGCAGAAGCACTAGAGCCAGTATTTATTGCTGGTAATTATCAAGAAGCATTAAGCCGCTTAGCTGAGCTACGTGAGCCTGTCGATGCGTTCTTTGATGGTGTAATGGTAATGGCTGACGATGAGGCGCTTAAGCTGAATCGTCTAACTTTGTTGAATAAGCTACGTAACTTATTCTTAGATATTGCTGATATTTCTCTTCTTCAAAAATAGAAATTCATATATCTGATGAAATACCTCGCTATGGCGGGGTATTTTTTTGTCTAAATATCGTGTTTTCGAAAATTAGAGGTTAATTATATCGATAACAGTGACTACAATTGGCACTCTTCTCTTTTATTTAGGCTGCTGATTTCGATGAAATTATCTGTTTGTGCAACGTTTATCTCCCTTTCGCTATTGGTAGGATGTCAAAGTACGTCATTAACCTCGACAGATAGTTCTGATTCAATATCAACAGCTGATTCATCAAATCAAATTGAATCAACCACAAGCTCAAACAATAACACCGCTATTTGTCCCGTATTAGGCATTCAACCAGTGACTGTTTCTGTGTCTGATTTATGGGCAAACGGTGATGTGATCACCGATGCTTATACTGGGAATATTGCTCAGGTGGTTAATGGAGAGATAACGCTAACACCAAGTCGCCACAGTGGTGGCGTATTACTGTTGGAATCAGAAGAAGAAAAAGCGCGCTTCTCTTGGGATGGTGCGACGTTCTACCACATCGCAACGGATAGATTCTTTAATGGGAACAGTTGGAATGATCACAGTTATGGACGCCAAAGCACAAAGGAGGGCTTTCAGGGCGGAGATATTGTTGGCTTAACAAAAAAACTCGATTACTTAGCCGAATTAGGCGTTGATGTCGTATGGATCTCCACTCCTCTAGAGCAAGTGCATGGGTGGTTACCCAATAAGAGCGGCAATTCTCCTGAATACCCTTATGCCGGTGGTGCGACTCTCGATTGGACGCAACTGGATACCAACATGGGGAGTGAGCAAGAAATGCGAACGTTTGTCGACCTAGCGCACCAATTGGGTATGCGAGTGATGTGGAGTGTGGATACGGCACCGTCAATACCAACCTTATCGGATTTACAGCAATTTTCAATTCAGCCGAATAATCCGGATGCGTTACCAAGCTATTGGAGTGAATGGCAACCACAAGAAGGTCAAAACTTAACACATTATTTAGATGCTTTTAAAAATAAGAATGGTGATATACCTGATTGGTGGTCAGAAGCATGGATGGAAGAAAATAATGAAAACGCGATCACGTTGCCTGCATTTTTTGCGAATAAGCCGTCAACTAAAGTAAAAAGCAGTGAAAAGACAAAAAATGAGTACCTAGCTGGATGGATGAGTGCATGGGTGTCAGAGTTTGGGATTGATGGTTTTGTTGTTTCTAATTCAACACCAGAGTTAACTCAGAAGATCGAGCAAGAAGGGAAAGACGCTTTTACTCTGTGGAACAAAGACAACGCGTACAAAGCGTTAGAAAATGCGTCTTTTCGTGTGATTGATTTACAGCAACAGAATTACTTTAGCGATCAAATGCTGTCTTTAAAAAGCAATGATGAACCGCACTGCCTCACTAAGCTTAATGCTGAGTACGTAACTCAAAGCCAAGCTGAAAAACCAAGTATGACTCGATTGACTTGGTTTGATGGTAAATCGTTATCTGATTCTTCAGTGGGCAGTGTAAACGCAGATAATTACGCGGATTACCGTGATGCAGCAACGGCGTTACTACTTTCTCCTAATGCGGTTTCTATTTGGTATGGGGATGAAACGGCCAAAATGGGAGGGATATACAGTAAGATGAATTGGAATGAGATAAAAGATCAACGTTGGTCGTTGCAGTCTCATTGGAAAAAGCTCATCGAATTTAGAAATAATCACTCATCAATTGCGAATGGTGAGCATCAAGTGATCAAGCGTGAGCCTTACTATGCGTTTATTCGAAAGAATGAATCAGACAGTGTCATGGTGGTGTATACCGGTGAGAAAAAGTAGGTTTTTTACTGTCATTAAAGTTTCACAAAATACCGGAGTAGAGTGTGATAATCGCCACGTTGGTTAAGTAAATAAGGTGGTAATCTACGGTTAGGATTTGTTGTATTGGTAGACGTTTCTTAAGGAAAGGAGCATATCATGACACGTTTTTTAGCTATTTCTCCTCAAAGCCAGTGTTACTTATTTTCGACCGCATTTGCTTTGAATTTATTGGCTATGGTGCTAACCGAGATGTGGTTACCTATGGTTGTAGGTGCTCTTGTTACTTTGGGGCTATCCGTTGAAGCTTGGGTTCGAGTTCGTTATATATTACCGATGAAAACAGAAATGCGTGATCTGCAACATCAGATGGACATACTTCAAAGAGAAATAAGAGACATTAATTCTCGAACAGATTAAGAAAAGGCAGCCTCGTGGCTGCCTTTTTTGTTTTACGCAGAAAGCCCTTTACGGATCAGAAATCGAAAAGGGAGTGTTTCAGTGTCTTCTGCAATGAGTTCGTGATCCATAAAGCGACAAAAGCTTGGAATATCTCGGGTGGTGGATGGGTCATCAGCTTTAATCAGTAATGTATCGCCATCGGCCATCTGTCGAATTGTTTTCCTAACCATCATGACAGGTTCAGGACAGCGTAATCCTTCAGCTTCTAGTATGTGTGTCGCATTATCAAAATTGATGGTCATGTTTATATCTCTTTACAGTTAAAGGCGAGCCAGATCATACTGCTGTAAAAAAAATAATCAATACGCGTTGGCAAAGAACTGAAAATGGAGTAGGTTTAAAGTAACAATAAATTAACATGGAACGGTTAAGTTGTTGTTTTTATGGTTTATAACATCTCCTGTAGAAAAGTAATAAAAGAAGGATCGCCATTATGCTTACTCAAATAGATCGCCTTACTATTTACTGCGTGCTGTGTTTTGTCACTATCTGTTCATTGGTTTTCAGCACACCTAACACCATGAGCCTCTTTCCATTAATTAGTTTAGCTTCAGTTATGATAGCGTTAACGATTGAACTAAAAACATGGAGTGAATCAGAGGCTATTGAAGATAAAGATCATTAACCTCAGAATGTAACTGAAATATATCGACTCCAGTTTCCCGTATTATCACGTATTCTTGATATTAAATAAGACGTAGGTGAAAAGCGGGATTTTTTTTATCTATAAAACCGTTAAAATGTCGGTAATGCCATAAAGGCGTTCTCTATTGATGGGTTAGGTTATGGAATTAGAAGAAGTTTATCGTCGTGATTTAAATTTATTGGTTGCGTTAAAAGTTCTGTTAGAAGAAAACAGCGTTAGCCAAGCGGCGATTCGCCTGAATTTAAGTCAATCAGCGATGAGTCGGGTGCTGGGTCGGCTGCGTGATTTACTAGGTGATCCTTTATTTACTCGACAAGGGCAGCATCTGGTTCCAACAGAAAAAGCATTAGAAATTTGTGCGCAAATAAATCAACCTTTAGAGTCGTTACGTCAGTTGCTTACGCCCAGTGATTTTACCCCTATGCATTGTGATCAACACTTTTTGATCGCAACGACCGATTATGCAATGCAGACAATTCTACCTTATGCATTACCTAAGATTTACGAACAAGCCCCAAATATATCTTTAGAGTTTACGTCTCTTAATCATGAAAACTTGTTTAAACAATTGAGTACAGAGAAAGTCGACATGGCAATTTGTCGTCCTATCGGGTCCGTATCTCCATTAAAACAAGAAGTATTAGGGCAGGTTGGAGTGTTATGTCTTTTATCAAAGCATCATCCGTTGTCTCATGCATTACTGACATTGGACGATTATTTATCGTATCCACATGCGATGATTGCGATCAGTGATGGTGTAAAAGCATTGTTAGATACCGCGTTGATTGGCCAACGAGATCGCAAACAAGTATTAAGGGCTTACCATTTAGAAGCGGCTTTAGCGATTGTCGACCGGATGCCATTAATTATTACGGTTCCAGCCGATTTAGCTTATTTAGTTGCTGAACGTTATGACTTAGTGATTAAACCATTACCTTTTGAATTTACACCGTTTGATTATTCATTAATTTGGCATTCTCGTTGCGATACATCGCCCGCGCAAAGTTGGTTACGTAGAGTTGTAAAAGAAGAGTGTGGGAAATTAATTGAAAAACGCATTGAAGATATTGGTTTTGTTTGATTGGTGTTGCAGAGACTAAGCATAAAAAGGCAGCGATTAAGCTGCCTTTAATTTACTGATGTTTTCACATTAACACCAAGCTAGGTAGGGCTCAGCGTTAAATTTTTTATCTAATTATAAAACTAGATTTTGATAACGACACGACCTGTAATTTGACCGTTCGTAATGTCTTCAGCAGCTTGGATAGCACCATCTAATGACACTTCTTTTGTTGCTTGAGCATAAAATGACTCAGGAAGAAGCGTAGATAGTTGTTCCCATGCTTTAATGCGTTTTTCGCGAGGGCACATAACCGAATCGATACCTTGTAAACGAACGTTACGTAGGATGAATGGCATGACTGTTGTTGGTAGATCGAATCCACCCGCAAGGCCACACGCCGCTACGGCACCGTTGTAATTTATCTGAGCTAATACTTTAGCAAGTACTTTACTGCCAACGGTATCAATCGCGCCAGCCCACAGTTGTTTTTCTAGTGGTTTTGCTGGTTCTTCTAATTCACTACGTTCAACAATACGAGTTGCTCCTAGTGATTTAAGTAGCTCGCCATTTTCAGAAGCTCGGCCTGTTACTGCCGCTACTTTATAACCAAGTTGGTTTAACAATGTGATAGACACGCTGCCCACACCGCCGCTTGATCCTGTCACTAAAATTTCACCGTCTTCTGGGTTAATGCCTGCATCAACAATCGCTTGTACACATAACATTGCAGTGAAGCCAGCAGTACCAATCGCCATGACTTTTTTAGCGTCTAGGCCTTTTGGCATAGGAACTAACCAATCACCGTTTAGGCTTGCTTTTTCAGCCATGCCGCCCCAGTGACCTTCGCCAACACCCCAACCAGTAAGAACGACTTCATCGCCTGCTTTGTAGCGAGCATCATCAGAGTGAGAAACGACACCGGCTAAGTCAACACCAGGGATCATCGGGAAGTTACGAACAATACGCCCTTTACCTGTAATCGCTAAACCGTCTTTATAGTTAAGAGAAGAGTAGCTAACATCAATTTTCACATTGCCTTCTGGCAGTTGAGATTCATCGATTTTAGTAACTGCGGCAATAGTGTTTCTTTCTTCTTGATTCAAAATGAGTGCTTTAAACATAACGAACTCCAATGATATTAAATAGAGAATCAAACTCTGCATTTGATTGATGGGTTAAGTATAGGTGAGTGTTTTTCGGAAAAAAAATGATACTTAAACATGGTGACTATGCATTTTATGCATAGATCATTGTATGAAAAAAAATTCGAAAAGAGCAAATAAGATCTTTACTTTTTATTGGATCGTGTTATTTTGCACCCTTGCTCTGATGTATAGAGTTATTAATACAAGCAATAAGTACAAGTCAAACCCTCAGAAAAATATCTTCGAAAAAGCTATTATCTCCGTGTTTCATTTCACTTTTCCAATTATTAATAATTGAACATTTCAGCAGATCGTTAGCAGCGAATAAGCCTAACTGGATCTATTTATAATGTAATATGACCGTGTGCTATCGAAGTTGTGAAATGCGTTGGCTTTATACCTAATATCGTTATTAGGCTACCTACTTATTTTTTTAAAGAGAATCTCTTTTTAAAGTGTAAATAGATGGAAAAGGTAAAGAACGTACAACTTCTCTATGTATAAATTACATAAGATAAATATCTCTTCTCAGGCTAAACAAGCGCATCGTATTGATGCATGTTTATACTAAAGTTAAGAAGGATATCTCATGTCTAAATCAACAGGCAGAAAGCGTTTTTGGTTCCACCAAGCGCGTGATACTAAAGTTATCTTAAAAAAATAAGATAACAAGCGATACCGAATAAGGTATCAACTCGAAAAAAGTCGCCCAGAAGGCGACTTTTTTAGTTTCTAGCGTATCAATCTATTCCTAAGGTCGTTCAAAGACCGTTGCAATACCTTGCCCTAAACCAATACACATGGTGGCTACGCCCAGTTTTGCACCTGTGCGCTCCATATTATTAATTAATGTGGTGGCAATACGAGAACCTGAGCAACCCAATGGGTGACCTAACGCAATTGCCCCTCCATTTAAGTTTATCTTTTCTTCCATCACATCAAATAAACCTAAGTCTTTAATGCAAGGCAGTGATTGAGCGGCAAAAGCCTCGTTCAGCTCAAATAGGTCAATATCATCTATGGATAGGCCAGCACGTTTTAATGCTTTTTTTGTAGCAGGAACAGGTCCATAACCCATAATGGCGGGATCGCAGCCAGAGACCGCCATTGAACGAATTTTCGCTCGAATGGTTAATCCTAGTTCATTTGCTTTTTCTTCGCTCATGATCAGCATGGCGGAAGCCCCATCCGATAATGCTGATGAACTACCTGCGGTAACGGTACCGTTAGCGGGATCAAAAGCCGGCCTCAGAGCTGCCAAACCTTCAAGGGTTGTTTCTGGACGAATGACTTCATCGTGTTTCACTAGCGTTAGCGCCCCATTCTCATCGTGACCTTCCATCGGAAGAATCTCAGAATCGAAGTGACCTTCAATCGTCGCTCTATGTGCTTTTTGATGAGAAGCAAAAGCAAAGGCATCTTGTTGTTCACGAGAGATACCATGCATCTTGCCGAGCATTTCAGCCGTTAACCCCATCATACCTGAAGCCTTAGCTACGTTTTTTGATAAGCCAGAGTGGAAATCAACCCCATGGTTCATTGGTACATGGCCCATGTGCTCGACACCACCAATAATGCAGATGTCGGCATCTCCAACCATAATGGCACGAGAGGCATCATGTAGAGCCTGCATCGATGAACCACATAAGCGGTTAACTGTTGTTGCGGCAATGGATTTGGGTAATCCTGCTAATAACGATGCATTACGAGCAATATTAAAGCCCTGTTCTAAGGTTTGCTGCACACAACCCCAATAGATATCTTCAATTTGGTTTGGGTCAACGTTTGGGTTTCTTTCTAATAACCCTTTCATGAGGTGTGCGGATAAATCTTCGGCACGAGTATGACGAAATACCCCATTTTTAGAGCGTCCCATCGGTGTTCGAATGCAATCAACAATAACGACATTTTTCATGATAAATTCTTCCTTAAACCGATGGTGATGAAACAGATGATTTCGGGGCCGGGTAATAACACTCTCCAGCCGCTGCTTTTTGTTTGATGCTGTCAGGCACTTGGTAAACCGGACTTAATTGCTCAAACTCTGTGGCCATGTCTAAATACGTTTCTAGACCGATAGAATCCAGATAGCGGAATACGCCGCCTTTAAATGGAGGAAAACCTAATCCATACACTAAGGCCATGTCAGCCTCTGCTGGAGAAGCGATAATCCCCTCATCTAAACAACGAATGACTTCGTTAATCATTGGGATCATCATACGAGCGCTAATTTGCTCAGAGGTGTAAGGTTGAGTTGAGTCGGTTATTGTGGCAATAATGGCATTGGTTTTTTCATCAATGTTTTTCTTCGGCTTGCCTTTTTTATCAAGGGCATAAGCATAGAAGCCAATTCCATTTTTTTGGCCATAGCGTTCATCTTCAAACATCGCATCGATAACGTCTCGGCCATTTTTCGCCATGCGTTCTGGGAAACCTTGCGCCATAACCGCTTGTGCATGATGAGCGGTATCAATCCCCACGACATCTAGTAAATAAGCAGGGCCCATTGGCCAACCAAACTCTTTTTCCATCACTTTATCGATTTGTTGGTAATTCCCGCCATCACGCAGCAATAAACTAAAGCCAGCAAAATAAGGAAAAAGAACACGGTTCACAAAGAACCCTGGGCAATCATTCACAACGATAGGTGTTTTGCCCATTTGAGAAGCATAAGCCACTACGCGATCAATGGTTTGTTGTGAGGTTTTCTCGCCACGAATAACTTCCACTAATGGCATTCTGTGAACAGGGTTAAAGAAATGCATACCACAGAAGTTTTCTGGACGTTTTAATGATTTAGCGAGCAGTGAAATTGGAATGGTTGAGGTATTTGACGCTAAGATGGCGTGTTCATTAACTTCATTTTCGACTTCAGCTAATACCGCCGCTTTGATGGTTGGGTTTTCGACGACGGCTTCAACGATAACGTCTTTCGTCTCTATGCCACCATAATTGAGTGATGGTGTGATAGATGAAAGTACTTGTGCCATTTTTAGTCCAGATAATCGCCCGCGTTCTAATTGCTTATTAAGCAGTTTCGAGGCTTCGTTCATCCCTAAATCTAATGACGTTTGTGCAATGTCTTTCATTAAGACAGGCACGCCTTTTGATGCCGATTGATAGGCTATACCACCGCCCATGATCCCTGCGCCGAGTACCGCGGCATTTTTAACTGGCTCGCTGTTTTTGACGGCTTGCTTTGCTTTGCTTTTTACTAATTGGTCATTTAAGAAAATACCAACCAATGATTTTGCGACGTCAGTACGAGTGAGAGCCACGAAGTGTTTGTTCTCAATCGCCAAAGCGTCATCACGATGCATGTTTGCACTTTGCTCGATAGATTTAACGGCAGTTAGTGGTGCAGGATAATGTTTCCCAGCCATTTTCATTATCATGCCTTTGGCGACATTGAACGACATAGCGGCTTCTAGAGGGGATAGCTGAATAGGGGCTTTCTTTTGTTCACGACGTTGTTGCCAATTTAGTTGACCATCGATCGCTTGTTTCAGTATAGATACTGAGGCATCAATCAATGTTTCACGTGAAACAACACCGTCGACCATTCCTATTTTTAATGCATCTTTAGCGCGTTTTGGTTTACCTGTTGTGATGACTTCCATTGCGGGATCGGCACCTATTAAGCGAGGTAAACGAACAGAACCGCCCCAGCCAGGCATGATTCCGAGTTGGGTTTCTGGTAAGCCAATCGACGCGGTGTCATCCGCCAATCTAAAATCGGTAGCAAGTACACATTCACAACCGCCGCCCAGAGCAAAGCCAGTAATTGCAGATAGTGTCGGTACAGGAAGATCTTCCAGTCGACTAAAAATTACATTAGCTTGATGTAACCAATCACTGAGTTCTTCTTCTGGTGTATCAAACAACCCTAAGAACTCGGTAATATCAGCACCAACAATAAAAGCACTTTTACCTGATGAAAGTAACAGTGCTTGTAAATCCTTTTGCTTATAGAGAACATCAATGGCTTCACCTAGCGAGCGTAGGGTCGCAATATTGAGCTTATTAACACTGCCAGCCGCATTAAAGACTAAGTGAGCAATGCCGTTTTCGATGTAATCTACAGAGAGGTTTTCACCTTGATAAATCATTTTCTATCTCCATGAAATGAGAACCAGAGTTGAGTATTCATTATTATAGTAGTCTGGTTTGACCAGTTAATAGTGGTGCTAATTTAAACAGATGGCAAACTAAATTTAACATTTTATTTACGTTTGTATTGGTTGATCACAAATTTGTTTTTGTGATGAAAAGAATAAAGCTCAGCTTAAAAGAATAAATTTCATCAGAAGTGATACACTTTAAGGTTCCATTTTTGCTATCAGTGTAGTCTATGAGTGATCAACCATATCAAGTACCTAAAGCAATGGCGGTGTTTGAAGAAGAGATCAAAAAAAGCGTATTTATTACTTACCTCGCGAGAACTTCCTCTGTTGAAGCAGCAAAACAATTTGTTGCCGAAATTAAAGCGAAACACGCCGGAGCAAGACATCATTGCTGGGGCTTTGTAGCTGGACGACCTGAAGACTCAATGAGGTGGGGATTTAGTGATGATGGTGAACCTTCAGGAACTGCAGGTAAACCAATTCTGGCTCAATTAAGTGGTTGTGGTATTGGTGAAATTACCGCGGTAGTTACGCGTTACTCCGGTGGTATCAAGCTTGGTACTGGTGGGTTAGTAAGGGCGTATGGCGGCGGTGTACAACAAGCATTAAAGCTGATTGAAACAGAAGAAAAACGAATTACGGCGACGGTTGTTTTACATTGTGACTATAACTTAGTGAGCTTGGTCGAAACATTACTACATCAATTTGAAGGGCAACAAATTAGCGCTGACTATAGTGATAGGGTTGTCATGACCTTAGAATTAGAAAAACGCGTTATTAACGAATTTAAAACCGCTGTGATTAATAAAAGCGGGGCCAAAATTGAATTTCCAACACAATAATAAATTCAATTCATATAAACCATTAGGATGTGAGTGACGCGAAGCGTTCAATAAATCATGCAGTTTCGATCAATAATCCGCATTGTGGGTATTTTACTCGCGGTGTTCAGTTTTTTCATGTTAGCCCCCGCTCTTGTCGCGTTTATTTATCGTGATGGTGCCGGTGTGCCTTTTGTTATTACTTTTTTCTTGTTACTTGCCGGTGGAGGGCTACTTTGGTTCCCCAATAGACAGCACAAACAAGAATTAAAATCTCGCGATGGGTTTCTCATTGTAGTCTTATTTTGGATGGTAATTGGTAGTGCGGGTGCATTGCCGTTTTTATTATCTGGTTCACCTGATATTTCGATAACCAATGCCTTTTTTGAGTCCTTTTCTGGTTTGACGACAACTGGTGCTACCGTTCTTACAGGATTAGACCACTTACCAAAAGCGATTTTATTCTATCGACAACTGCTTCAGTGGTTTGGCGGTATGGGTATCATTGTACTCGCCGTTGCGATTCTTCCTGTTCTTGGTATCGGTGGGATGCAGCTTTATCGTGCTGAAATTCCTGGACCGGTAAAAGATTCTAAGATGACTCCGCGAATAGCTGAAACCGCTAAGGTGCTTTGGTATATCTATTTAACGTTAACCATTGCTTGTACATTGGCATTTTGGGCTGCGGGGATGGATTGGTTTGACGCCATCTCTCATAGTTTCTCAACAATCGCTATTGGTGGTTTCTCTACCCATGATGCAAGTATGGGGTATTTTAATAGCCCCGTAATTAATGCGATTACAGTGGTGTTCTTACTTATTTCAGCGTGTAATTTCTCTCTACACTTTGCCGCTTTTGCGTCTGGTGGTGTACATCCTAAGTACTATTGGAAAGATCCAGAATTCAGAGCATTTATCTTTATTCAAGTGTTGTTATTTTTAATTACGTTTTTGTTGTTATTGAAACACAGTACTTATGATTCGATAGGTACCGCTGTTGATCAGGCATTATTTCAAACCGTTTCTATCTCAACAACGGCGGGTTTTACAACCACCAGTTTTGCTGAGTGGCCATTATTTTTACCTGTGTTGTTGCTGTTTTCTTCATTCATTGGTGGTTGTGCGGGGTCTACCGGCGGTGGAATGAAAGTGATACGTATTTTATTATTGTCATTACAAGGAATGCGTGAGCTTAAACGATTGATTCATCCAAGAGCTATTTATACGATTAAGATTGGCAGTAAGGCATTACCACAACGAGTGGTTGATGCCGTATGGGGATTTTTCTCTGCTTATACATTAGTGTTCGTTATTTGTATGTTGGCATTGATTGCGACAGGCATTGATGAATTGACCGCATTCTCAGCGGTGGCGGCAACATTAAACAATTTAGGGCCTGGTTTAGGTGAGGTTGCTGTACACTTTGGTGATATAAATGATTCAGCGAAATGGATTTTAATCATCTCGATGTTATTTGGTCGTTTGGAAGTGTTTACACTCCTTATTTTATTTACGCCGACGTTTTGGCGTAGTTAACACTCAAGATTAATAAAAGAGGTTATTGTGGAAAAAGTATTACTTCTTCATTCGAGCCGTGAAGGTCAAACGATTAAAATTTTGAATTACATAGCAACGAAGTTAGGTTCAGATTGTCAATGTGACTTAATGGATGTGCATCAACCATTGAGCGTTGCATTTTCAGATTATGACCGCGTTGTTATTGGTGCATCTGTTCGTTATGGGCATTTAAATAAGAAGTTGTATCAGTTTATCGAACAGCACCAAATTTCATTAGAACAAGCCAAAGCGTCATTTTTCATTGTAAATCTGACGGCTCGTAAAGAGGGGAAAGATACGCCAGAAACCAGTGCGTATTTTAAAAAGTTTTTAATGAGATCTCCTTGGGTCCCTTGTTTGCAAGACACGTTTGCTGGCGCCTTATTTTATCCGCGCTATAACTTCTTTGATCGATTTATGATTCAATTAATCATGAGAATGACGGGGGGAGAGACTGACCCAACGAAAGAAGTGGAATATACGAACTGGCAACGAGTGGATCAATTTGTAGAGAAAGTTAAACAAGGCTAATTTCTGTTCGTTTTGGATGGAATAGTGCGATAGAAGTAGAATTTTTCATTTAGATTCATATTTTTAGCGCAGAAATAGTAGATTTTATTGTTTAAGTCATTACAATAGCACGCATAACAGGGGTGTAGCTCCAACTGGCAGAGCAGCGGATTCCAAATCCGCGTGTTGGGAGTTCGAATCTCTCCACCCCTGCCATATTTAAGACCTCAGCAGAAATGCTGGGGTTTTTCCATTTCTAGAGTATAGAAAAGAGCAACGGATTCCCCCACCATAAGAACGCGCGTGCTGGGAGTTCGAATTACTCTAGCTTTGCCATATTTAGAGAAGGCTTGTATCGAAAGATACAAGCCTTTTTGCTGTCTGCGGTTTGAGTAAATTGTGGCGGATTTCGCAAGTAACAAAAAAACCATTGAGAATAGCAATCATTTACGTTAATTCCTTGCATTTATAGATACTTTATATTTAGATCAGAGCCTTATAAAATATAAATATAATAACTAGGATGTATTATGAGAACTTATTGGTTACCAATAGCTTTTTCTTTATTCGTTACAGGCTGCGCAACTCACTCCGTTACACCAATAAAAACAGATCCTAATTGGGTCAGCGAACAACTTGATAATGGACTTCGTTATCATATCTATCCAGATACTGAAAAAGAGGTATCAGTAAGATTGATTATTCATTCTGGTTCATTCCAAGAAACACAAGATCAAAAAGGATATGCACATTTTGTTGAGCATATGGCGTTTAATGGAAGTGAGCACTTTTCTCAAAATGACGTCATTTCTTTATTTGAAAATGCAGGACTCAGCTTCGGTGCTGATATTAATGCTTATACTTCTTATGAAGAAACCGTTTATAAGTTAGATCTTCCAAATAACAGTGAATTAAATAACGCCCTTACATGGATGCGAGATATTGGGGATGGTATCGAGCTTTCTTCTAAAGAGGTAGAGAAAGAGAAAGACGTTATTCTTGGTGAGTTTAGATATTCTCGGTTTGAAGAGAAGGATACATCGACACAATTTTATGAGCACATGACCAACAACTCATATGATGCTTATGATCCTCTTGGTAATAAAGAATCGGTCGTGTCCGCGTCTTCAGAAACATTAAGCGAGTTTTATAAGAAATGGTATCAACCACAATTGGCTGAGATCGTTATCACGGGGGACGTTACTTTAGCGCAAGCGACTGAGCTCGTTAAAAAACACTTCACTTCTTGGGAAAAAGGCACAACTGCGGCAACAACAATGGAAAAGGAGGTATTAAATACATCTGATTTTATTGGCTATATTGCGGGTGGTGAAGCGCCAAGCATCAATATGATTATTGATCGTGGAAACGCGAATGTTCAAAGTAGAGAAAAACAACACCAGCTTTGGTTAGATTATATTTCTCAAGAATTAATTGAACAAAGAATGAATGCTGCATTTTTAGATGCAGCAATGCCCGCTCAATGGATTTATTCGACAGAATACTTTGTTTCAGACCGTCGTTACTCCATTTCTTCAGTATCATTTCCGACACGTTATAGAGAGCAAAGCGAAACGCAATTTTTAGAGGTGTTGGCTTCTTTACGTGATTATGGTGCAACGGCTAATGAGTTAGAGGACATCGTAAAATATTATCAATATGAATTAGATAATATGGGTAAAAACCGAGACGATTTAAACGCGGTTGATCATGCAGAAAACAAATCAATGAATATTGTTAACCAGCAACCAAGTCAGTCTATTTTAGGTTATAAAGAAAGCTTGGAAGCCTTTATTTCTATGGTAGACCTTACGGCTATTAATCAACATATGCATGATTTTCTATCAAGTTCTTACCAATTTGGTATTAGTTTAGATGCGAGTGAAAGTATTGAAGCCACTAAACTAGCGATCCCTGAGTTAAGGTCTCTGTATAACAAGCAGGGTAATAAACCTTTGCTTAATAATATTACCTCCGCTTTCCCTGTTCCTGCTATGTCTGGAAGTATTCTTTCAGAAACGTTGATATCGAGCGAAAGAAACTTAACAAGTTGGACGTTAGATAATGGCATTAATGTTCTGTATTTAAGAGATGTAAACTCTGGAAATGACATCAGTATCTCGTTAGCGAGTAAAGGTGGGATGGCCGCGTTGACTCCGAATTTACTTCCCGCAGCAAACATAGCGATTCCTGTTGTTAGTCGCAGTGGATTGGGCGACCTTACCGGGTCTCAGTTAGATGCACACCTAAGACGTAATGATATTGAGCTTTATCCATATATTAACTTTACTCATCATGGTCTTGAAGTCTTAACTAATAGAGAAGGGGTTGCTGAAAGTTTTGCCGTTTTATCAGCATTGATGTCTGAGATTAAAGTCGATGGAGAGCAGCTTAAAGCGGTAAAACAGGAGTTTAATCAAAACCGCACTGCCTACCTAAAAACACCACTGGGTAAATTTACTCAAGCCATTAACCACAATACGTATGTAGTAACGAGCAGTCATCGATTACTGGAAGGCGATGGAGTGGTTGACGTCACTGATGAGCAAATAAAACAAGTTCATCAATTATTATTCCAACAGAATAGAAATTATCAATTAGTGATTGTTGCTGATCTTAAACCAACAGAGTTAAAACCGTTATTGCGTCAGTATGTTGCTAGTATTCAATTCGTTAATTCTGAACCTGTTGATTATGCCGCTGGTTACAAAGAACCATTTAAGCCTAGTTTTACAATGGCAGTTAATACCGAAAACAACAGTCACTATATTGCTCATTTTATTGCGAATAAGGCTGATGAGAAGCAATCTGCAAAATCCTTGTTTATGGAAGATATGCTGCAACGCATTGTCTCTAAACGTTTGATGTCTTATGTACGTGAAGAGCTGAGCTTAGATTATGCGCCTTATACAGAAATCATAAACTCTGATGGTGAATTACGAAGTAATTGGATTGTTGGCGCTCAAGTTGCTCCAAAAAATGCGGAGCTTATTGAATCAGCGATAGATAAAGTGATTACTGATTTATTAAAAGGAGTGTCTGAGGAAGAAACCCGTTCTGCTGCAAAACAGTTAGTGGTTGATTTGTCTCCAATGAAAAATAACTCATCACAACAAGCCTGGTTATTTACGAGGTACACAATACATGGCTATGGAATTGATGCGTTATTGAATATTCAAAAGACGGCTGATTCCATAAATTCGCAAGAGATGACGGCGTTAATCCAGAGTACATTTGGGGAAGGTGTTCGTAAGTCTACATACTTAGCAACGCCAACTATTCGATAATGTCCTATTTTATTACTGAAATAAAAGTGTGATCTAGATCTTGTTTTTTAGAGGGTAAGCAGTACAATTCGCTGCTTAATTAATCTCTAAGGTTTTATAAAATGAATTACGATTTAGGTTCTGTTTATCTTGGTCAAATTGCTGCAAAGAACATGCTTAATGAAGCTATGTACGGTAAGCAACAACCAAGAAATAAAAAAACAGCAGTAACGAAAAAACTTTGGAAAGGATTCGAAAGCGTAAATACGAAAATGGCTATAATGATAAGTGGTTACACACCCGTAAGAACGTGGTGATAATAACGACTCATTGAAACTAAAAAAGACGCTTATTATTAAGCGTCTTTTTTATGTCTGCTCGTAAAGAACATACTAAAAAGCAGATAGATTAGCTTTTCATTAATTGAAAGCCAATAAAGCAGGCTGTGATGCTTAAGGTTACATTCAGTAAAATATTTAGACCCGCTTTGATTACTTCTCCTTGTTGCATCAAGATTACATTATCCATCGAGAATGTAGAGAACGTCGTTAGTGCTCCAAGAAATCCAAGCCCTATAATTGGACGCCAAGGCGCGGCTTCAATAATGCCTTGGTTAAGAGAAGACATTAATACACCCATGATAAGAGAGCCGACAATATTGACGGTTAAGGTTCCATACGGAAAGCCTTTACCTAATAGAACGACACAAAGTTCTGAGATCAAATAGCGGGCACAAGCCCCAAATGCGCCACCAAAAGCAATAAAGCCCAATAGCATAAATTGATTCATTGATACCTCGATTAAAATAGAAAGCTAGCTTATTAATAACATAGTTGGATATGAATTTTTATCAATATCTCTTTTAAATACAAAAATGGCAGTGATTACTTAATCATGCTTCTAATTGCAGCAGGTTGATTATAGTTTTATAGTATCAGCGTCGTAAGTTATTCTTTCACAGGAGCAAGATATGAAGTTATACCAAACCATTTTACTCGCATTAAATCCTGATGACAGTAAAGCACATAAGTTAATGGTTAAAGCAGGGGTTCTTGCAAAACAAAATGACGCAGAATTGCATGTCATTTTTGTAGAGGTCGGCATCGGTGATGTTAATTACATGGATGTTGAGCTAGAGCTAGAATCGAGCCATAACGCGTTAGAGTTTAAGCGAATAGAGCAGTTATCTATATTATCTAAAGAATCACCTTATCCTGTTCGCGCTGTACATATTGCTGATGGAAATATCGTAAAACACATCAGTGAGATTGGGGATAAAATCAATACCGATCTCGTGATCATTGGTTACCATAAAAGTAAAATTCACTGGGGGCGTACTCTTGGTGATGAAGTTTCTGATAAATTGAAATGTGATGTCATGATTGCTCAATAAGACATTCTTTACTTAGTCGAATCTGATACAAATCGCTAACAAAGCCGCATATTAATGTGGCTTTTTCTTTTTCTCGATATTTTATTATTTCTTCAATGGAATATTTGCTGTGATTTATTCCTTTCTTTATACTCCGCACTCGTTCAGTTTTTCACCAAGAACTTCTGAAAGAAACTTGTCGGAGTGCTTAGTACTTTTTTAAAGTACGAGCTGAGACCGCGTTGCGGGATCCGTAGAACCTGATCAGGCTAATACCTGCGAAGGGAACAAGAGATAATTTATCACTTAGTGCTGTCATATCATTGTAACTGCAAAGTGTCATTTTCAGCAGATACCTTGAATTAAGTAGACGATTTTTCTACTTTATATTTACGCACACTAAGAACCTCTTGCTACATAATCCGACAAGCAATTATCCTAATTATTACAAGGAATTTTGCTATGTCGTCAAGTCGTAAACAAGCGCGTTTGGATGCTAAATCAAACATTGAGTCGCTTTCTGTTCAACCTTATCCCAATTCAAAAAAAATCTATATCGACGGTTCTCGTCCTGATATTCGTGTTCCAATGCGTGAAATATCATTGGCTGATAGCTTAGTCGGTGGAACAAAAGAAAATCCAACGCTGATACCAAACGAACCCATTCAAGTCTATGACACATCAGGGGTCTATACCGACCCAAATTACGACATTGATGTTTACCAAGGGTTGCCTAAATTACGCGAACGTTGGATAGAAGGCCGCACTGATACTGAAGTGTTGAAAGGGGTAAGCTCTGTTTATTCTCAAGAACGCCTGTCTGATGAAACACTTGATGAACTTCGTTATGGCAATTTACCCACGATTCGACGAGCCAAACCTCAACAATGTGTGACGCAATTACACTATGCTCGCCAAGGTATCATTACCCCAGAAATGGAATACATCGCGATCCGTGAAAACATGGGTCGTCAAAAATTTGCAGATGAACAACTAAATCATCAGCATCCTGGCCACAGTTTTGGTGCCAACCTTCCAAAAGAAATTACCCCTGAATTTGTACGTAACGAAGTCGCCGAAGGGCGAGCCATTATTCCTGCCAATATCAACCACCCAGAAACAGAGCCAATGATCATTGGTCGTAATTTTTTAATTAAAGTTAATGCCAATATTGGTAATTCTTCGGTCAGTTCGTCGATTGAAGAAGAAGTAGAGAAGCTGGTTTGGTCTACACGTTGGGGCGGTGATACGGTGATGGACTTATCGACAGGTCGTAATATTCACGAAACACGTGAATGGATCCTTCGTAATAGCCCAGTACCCATTGGCACGGTTCCGATGTACCAAGCACTAGAGAAAGTGAATGGCGTGGCTGAGAATCTAAACTGGGAAGTCATGCGAGATACCTTAATTGAGCAAGCGGAGCAAGGTGTAGATTACTTTACGATTCATGCCGGTTTACTGCTTCGTTATGTACCAATGACGGCGAAACGAGTCACCGGAATTGTCTCTCGTGGCGGTTCTATCATTGCAAAATGGTGTTTAGCGCATCATCAAGAAAGTTTCTTATATACGCATTTTCGTGAAATTTGTGAGATTTGTGCAAAGTACGATGTTTCTCTTTCTTTAGGGGATGGTTTACGTCCGGGCTCAATTGCGGATGCGAATGATGAAGCACAGTTTGCTGAATTGAGAACGCTCGGTGAGTTAACTAAAGTTGCTTGGGAATACGATGTTCAAGTGATTATTGAGGGGCCGGGTCATGTACCAATGCATATGATCAAAGAGAACATGGATGAGCAACTCAAGCATTGTCATGAAGCTCCGTTCTATACATTAGGTCCATTAACGACTGACATTGCCCCTGGTTATGACCACATTACTTCGGGGATTGGTGCGGCCATGATTGGATGGTATGGCTGTGCAATGCTTTGTTATGTCACACCGAAAGAACATTTAGGCCTACCAAATAAAGAAGACGTTAAGATTGGTTTGATCACCTATAAATTAGCCGCTCATGCGGGTGATTTAGCCAAAGGTCATCCGGGTGCCCAAATTCGAGATAACGCCTTATCAAAAGCCCGTTTTGAATTTCGTTGGGAAGACCAGTTTAATCTGTCACTTGATCCGATTACCGCTCGTGAATTTCATGATGAAACACTGCCTCAAGAGTCAGGCAAGGTTGCACACTTTTGTTCAATGTGCGGGCCTAAATTCTGTTCAATGAAAATATCACAAGAAGTTCGAGAGTATGCCAAAGACACAGAACAAGTGGCGTTAGACCGAGCGATTAATATCAAAATGCTCGATGACCCACTTGAAGGTATGCGCCAAAAATCAGCAGAGTTTAAGGCCTCTGGTTCTGAGTTGTACCATCCTGCTGTAGATGCAGAACCCGTGAAAAGCTAACGACAGTTACCATTATTATTTTAATCATGAATGGTGGTGTTTCACGTGGAACACCACTCAGGAGATCAAACGATGTATTCTTTTCCTGCAATCGATAGAGAAAAGTTTGGCCTTTACCCGGTGGTAGATGATGTGTCATGGATAGAGACATTACTTAAACTTAATGTTCAAACCATTCAATTACGAATTAAAACCCCGGAACAACCTGATTTAGAAAATCAGATCATTGAAGCGATTAGACTCGGTCGTGAATATGATGCTCAAGTCTTTATTAATGATTATTGGCAACTAGCAATAAAGCATGGCGCGTTTGGTATTCACCTTGGGCAAGAAGACATTGAAGTAGCGGATTTACTTGCCATTTCTGATGCCGGTATTTGTTTAGGATTATCTACTCACGATGACAGTGAGTTAATGACCGTTAAAGCATTGAACCCAAGTTACTTAGCTCTTGGTCATGTTTTCCCTACGCCGACCAAAGAAATGCCATCAGAACCTCAAGGTTTAGTTAACTTAGCGAACAACAGAAAATTAGCGGGTGAAACACCAACCGTTGCTATCGGTGGTATTGATTTAACGGTGGCTGAGCAAGTGTGGCAAACCGGAGTTGATAGCATTGCGGTCGTTCGAGCTATCACTCAAGCCGACAATATAGAAAAAGCCGTCAATCAGTTTTCTGCGATTTTAGCCCAACCAAGAACATCCGATTACCTTATTAAATCGCAAAATACACTGGAGGTGATGGATGAGTAATTTATTGATGGAAGGATTAAATGATCAAGATTTCCTTCGTTATAGCCGACAAATCATGTTGCCTGATATTGGTGAGCGAGGACAGTTGTCTCTTCGAAATAGCACCGTGCTAATGGTTGGCTGCGGAGGGTTGGGATCATCTGTTGGAATGTATTTGACTGCTGCTGGTGTGGGAACGTTAATTATTGCCGATGGCGATGACGTTGAACTTAGTAACTTACAGAGGCAAGTGGTTTATCGTGAGCAGAGTATAAAACAGAATAAAGCGTTAGCGATGGCTCAAGAACTGCAATCGATAAACAAGACGATCACGATTGAGGTGATAACGAAGCATCTAACAGAACCTGCGCTTTCACGATTCATTACTCAGGTCGATGTTGTTCTGGATTGCACTGATAACTTAATAACACGCCACAATATTAATGCCGCCTGTGTTCAACATCAGGTGCCTTTAATTTCTGGCGCAGCGATTGGTTGGCAAGGGCAATTGATGTTGTTTTCAAATAAGAGTGATGAGTTAGGTAATACATTGTCGTCTTGTTATCACTGTCTGTTCCCTTTTATTGAAAGCCAACAAACGAAGAACTGTCAATCTTTCGGAATTGTTGGGCCAGTGGTTGGCATGATAGGTAATCTACAAGCCTTAGAGACAATTAAGTATTTAACGCAACCTGAGTGGGTGAAATGGAGTTCACTTCATCAATTTGATGGTAAGTCATTATCTTGGTCGACGATGGATATTCCCAAAGACCATTGTTGCCCTGTCTGTCAGTCACCAAGTGATTTACAAGGTGTTTCACGTGAAACACATCATAAAGAGAGAGAATCGGTCAGTGAGTAATTTAATTAGTGTGGAATTAAATGGGGTTGTGCATCGGGTTGAAAATAAAATGACGTTATTCATGTTTCTGTCTCATCAACAAATAGAAACTCAAGGGTGTGCGTTAGCTATTGACCAACAAATTGTTCCTCGAAGTGAATGGCAACAACGTGGTTTATCTGACGGTGAATCGATTTCTTTATTCCAAGCCATTGCAGGAGGCTGATATGACACAACCATTGATTATCGCAAATACACCATTTTATTCTCGTTTGTTTACTGGAACAGGAAAATTCCCCAATTCGTTAATAATGCAGCAGGCATTAATTGAATCGGGTTCTGAGCTTGCAACGATGGCATTGAAACGAGTTGATGTGAGCAATCCTGAGGATGATATTTTAAAGCCAATTATTACGGCGGGCATTAATTTACTGCCTAATACTTCAGGCGCTAAAAATGCCCGAGAAGCGATCTTTGCGGCTCAGTTAGCCAGAGAGGCGTTGCAAACTAATTGGTTGAAATTGGAAATCCACCCTGATCCAAAATACCTAATGCCCGATCCGATTGAGACATTAAAAGCGGCGGAAGAATTAGTTCGCCAAGGATTTATTGTCTTGCCTTATTGTCACGCTGATCCGGTGTTATGCAAACGACTTGAAGAAGTCGGTTGTGCGGCAGTGATGCCATTGGGGGCGCCTATTGGGTCAAACAAAGGCATTGTGAGCCGCGATTTTTTAGAGATTATTATCGATCAAGCAAAAGTGCCGGTTGTCGTTGATGCTGGAATTGGCGCGCCATCGCATGCGGCCTTTGCGATGGAGTTGGGTGCTGATGCGGTATTGGTGAACACCGCGATTGCGGCAGCAAGAAATCCAGTGGCGATGG
Source organism: Aliivibrio logei (assembly GCF_001691055.1). NCBI lineage: Bacteria > Pseudomonadati > Pseudomonadota > Gammaproteobacteria > Vibrionales > Vibrionaceae > Aliivibrio > Aliivibrio logei. The sequence goes on along the minus strand of NZ_MAJU01000024.1, from coordinate 198,647 downwards.
CTACGGCATTTAAGTTGGCGGTTCTGTCTGGACGGTTAGCGTATGAAAATGGGTTGGCGTCTGTGAGTTCTCAAGCGGTGGCATCGAGTCCATTAACGGCATTCTTGGATTAACTCCCGAGACTAAGGAAAGACGATGACGTTTACTGATGAATGGAAAAAACTGAATTGGGATGAGGTCAAACTCTCCATCTACAGTAAAACAGCGCAAGACGTAGAAAGAGCGCTGAACAAACCAAAGCGTAATTTAGACGATTTTAAAGCGTTAATCTCACCAGCCGCTGAAGGGTATTTAGAGCAAATGGCTCAAGAGTCCGCACGACTGACTCGCCAGCGATTTGGTCATACCATGGGGTTTTATATTCCTCTTTATCTTTCGAACCTATGTGCAAACGCGTGTACTTATTGTGGGTTCTCGATGGAGAATCGAATTAAACGAAAGACCTTGAATCAAGATGAAATTGCTAATGAGATTGATGCGATTAAAGCGATGAATTTTGACAGTGTACTTTTGGTGACTGGAGAGCATGAAACCAAAGTTGGGATGAATTATTTCCGTGATACGGTTCCTCAAATTAAGCGGTCATTTAATTATTTGGCTATGGAAGTTCAACCATTAGATCAACACGAATACGCAGAACTAAAAACATTGGGTTTAGATGCCGTGATGGTGTACCAAGAAACGTACCATCCATCGACGTATGCGGAACATCATTTGCGAGGTAACAAAACGGACTTTAACTACCGCTTAGAAACGCCGGACAGATTAGCCAAAGCAGGGATTGATAAAATCGGCATTGGTGCCTTGATTGGTTTAGAAGAGTGGCGCACCGATTGTTTTTATGTTGCTGCACATTTAGATTACTTGGAACGTACGTATTGGCAAACAAGGTACTCGATTTCCTTTCCACGTTTGCGTCCATGTGAAGGCGCTTTGCAACCCAAATCAATCATGAGTGATAAACAGCTTGTACAGTTAATCTGTGCATACCGTTTATTAAATTCGGAAGTTGAATTGTCACTGTCTACTCGTGAGTCTGAACATTTTAGAAATAATGTATTACCGCTTGGTATTACCTCTGTTTCTGCAGCATCAAAAACTCAACCTGGAGGTTACGCAAATAACGAAGAGGCATTAGAGCAATTTGCTATTAGTGATGAGCGATCAGCGTCTGCGGTTGCACAAGCGGTTAAGGCTAGGGGATTTGAACCGGTGTGGAAAGATTGGGAGCGAAGTTATTCGGGTTAGTGAACTATCACGACGAACCGTGTTTCACGTGAAACTTCTTTCCTCTTTTTTGCTGTATTGAAATTAAAAAGCCGTCATTACCATTAAGATGGTGACGGCTTTCTTTTATCGTCGAGGGTGGTTTTTATTGTTTACGTAGCTGACGCACTAGCTCTTCTGTTGGACGAACGATTGCAACGATCATTTCATCGTACATTCCTGATGCTGCTGTGGTTACAGAGATAACGTGACGAAGCTGTGTTGGTGTTGGTTTCTTTCCTTTTTCTAGGATTGCAATAAGCCCTAAAGCGGCGGTTGCCACCTCTTTATGCTTTTCGGCTAATGGTGCAGTATCGATAGAAGCAATGTTGTTTTCAAAAATAGGTTTTGATTTTATGGCACTGTCTAACACCGTTTGATAGTGGCGTTTCAATTCTTGTAAATCTGAGGGGGTATTTGTCGCCGTTGTTGCCAAACTCATCATTTTTAATACGGCCAAACTTTCAACAGGTACGGCATCAACAAAACGATTTAACCTTTCATATTGATTGTATAATTCGCCTTTAGGATTGGTTGCATTAAATTTAGCCCAGTTACGTGCGTAATATTGCGCTGGTTCAGCATAGTTTGCAAAACTAGCCAAAGAGGATACATCTCCTCCATTTACGAGGGCCACCTTTGCCTCTTGGTTTTTGCCATGTGTAGGTTTCAAAGCTTTCACCTTGATGCTGTTGGTCATCGACTTGTGGTCCTTTTGGCATTGGATCGTTGCGGTAATGGTAGCTAGTCGGTTGAGGTTGATCTAAGTAAAATCCCGTTGATAATAATCCTGCGTAACCTTCTTTTGCAGCTTGTCCAATACTGTCGTGCCCACGCCAACTTTGAATCACGATAGAAGTTGGTAGGTCCTTGTGCCAAATCTCATCCCAACCCATGATCTTCTTACCTTTGTCATTCAACATTTTTTCAATGCGTGCGTTTAGGTAAGATTGAAGACCTCGATTACCATCAATGTTATTTTCTTTGATGAAGGCTTGGATTTTTTTATTTTCACTCCATTGCTGATAATTTGGTTCGTCACCACCAATGTGAATATATTCATCAGGGAACAGCTCGGTAACTTCACTGAATACGTTGTCGAAGAAGATATATAACTCAGGGTTGAGAGGGTTCATTAAAGGGACAAATACTCCCCAAGCTCGTTGTTGCTCATAAGATTGTTTACCTTCACCCGACATTAATTCTGGGTAGGCGTGAGCTACCGCAGAGGCATGACCCGGTAATGATATTTCAGGGATCACTCGAATGCCGCGTAACCGTGCGTACTCAATAACGTCTTTAATCTCTTCTTTGGTGTAAACATCACCGTCAGCGGTTTTTTGCCATAATTTAGGGTAGCTTTCAATTTGAATGCGAATGGCTTGGTCATCCCAAAGGTGCCAGTGAAACACATTCATTTTGGCAGACGCGAAACCATCTATCTGACGTTTAATCGTTTCGATTGAAACAAAGTGACGTGAGGAATCGAATGAAGCGCCACGCCATGGAAAACGAGGTTGGTCTTCAATTATTATCTGAGGAACAGAGTAACCATTCTTTGATGTTGTGATAAGTTGAAGGAAAGTTTCTGCACCTCTAATTACGCCATAAGGGCGTTCAGCTTGTAAGATGATTTGCTTTTGGTTTACGGATAGTTGGTAAGACTCATCAATATGATTGTCTTGAATCTCTTTTTTTGCGGCTTTATTGACTCGAATAATTAAAGTGGCGTTTTTCTCTGAATTAGAAAATGGGGAAAGAAGAGGTAAGCCGGTTTGTGCTTCGATGCGTTTAATGACTCGTTGAGCCAGTTGTTGAATGCGTTCCGATTTATAACCATCAATATAAATACTGAAATTGTTATCAATGGGCAGTTTCCCTGATTTTAACTCTACAGATTGAGGGTATGGCATCAAATTTAAATCTGTATTTGGTGCCGACGCGAATGAGGGGGTACTTACGATAATACTCGACACGGTAAGAGCTAAAAGCGTTTTTTTCATTATACGTAATCCTATGTTTATTCCTTTAAATTCAAAGGGAGGATTACCTATAAAACGCTGTTTGTATGTGACCAGTTTATCGTTCTGTATTACTTAATTGAGAGGACTGTTATTAATGAGATATTGTGCGGTAGGTGAAGCTAGGTTATACATCGTATTACAATGCAGCGTGATAACAAGCATGTTTCACGTGAAACGTTTTAGACAATAATACGACCACTGTCGATTACGTGGTCGTATTATTTTAGTTGTTTAAAGCGATGTATTAATCTTCATAGCTAAGCGCTTCTGTTGCTTGTTTTAGCCATTCTTTTACTTCGCCATTCACTAATGGACTGACGTCATTCCACACTTTCTGATGGTAGGAATTTAACCAAGCCAGTTCTGGGCGATTTAGCATATCAACATTAATGAGACGTTTGTCGATTGGGCAACGTGTTAATGATTCAAAACCAAGAACAGAGAAATCGCCTTTGGTTTCTATTTCGACAACTAATTCTAAGTTTTCAATACGAATACCAAACTCATCTGCACGGTAATATCCTGGCTCATTAGACAGAACCATACCCGGAAGTAGAGCGGTATTATTGACGACTTTAGCGATGCGCTGTGGGCCTTCATGAACACTTAAGAAGTGTCCAACGCCGTGACCCGTTCCATGATCATAGTCGTAGCCTTGTGCCCATAAATGTTGACGAGCAAGAATGTCTAACTGATGACCACAAGTGCCTTTTGGAAAGCGTGCTGATGCCAATCCAATGTGGCCTTTTAGAACAAGGGTGAATTGCTGCTTGATGTCATCACTTGGTGTTCCAACAGGAAGTGTACGCGTAATGTCGGTTGTGCCATCTGGATATTGGCCGCCTGAATCAACAAGGTATAAGCTGTTCATTTGTAGCTTACCTAGCTCAGGTTGGTTTTCGTGATTGTAGTGACACATCGATGCATTACCTGCGGCGGCTGAAATGGTATCAAAACTTAAATCAGCCAAAGTGTCATCTTCTTCACGGAAACCTTGAAGTTTATCCGCAAGTACCGCTTCATCATGCAATTTTCCTGCATCGATTTCTGCATCAAACCACGTTAAAAACTTAACCATCGCGGCACCATCACGAATGTGACACGCTTTCATTCCTGATTTTTCTGTTTCGTTTTTGGCGGCTTTTGGTAATAGGCATGGATCAGCCGCTTCTATAATTTCGGCTTTAGCGTCAGATAAAATCAATGACATCCATGCGTTCGATGTTGCTGAATCAACCAAGACTTTTTGACCAACAAGCGATTGCAGAGTCGATTGCAGTGCGTCAGGTTTGTGAATTCGAACCCCTTGACCTACATGTTCAATGAAGTTGGTAGGAAGACGTGTTGGGTCTAGGAAAAAGTCGACACTTTCGTCGGCATGAATGATGGCGTGAGATAACAAAACAGGAAGGCGAGAGACATCCAAACCACGCACATTCAGTAACCAACAAATAGAATCAAGTTGCGTTAATAGAGCGGCGTCTGCCTTTTTATTTGCGATGACACCTGCAATTTCTTTACGTTTATCTGCGCTTGATTGACCAACAAGCGCTAATCCCATTAAGCGAACGTCAGACACTTTAACTGCTGGACGATCTGACCATAAGCGATCGATTGGATTACTGTTTAGCATCTCAAGAGAGGCGTGTCCTTCAATAACTGCTTTAGCATTACGTAACCACTGTGCGGTATGCATACGAGGGTCGATGGCAACTTTTGAGCCAGTAGGTAGAGAATTTTTAATCCACTCTAATAAAGGTTCTTCATGTAAATGACGGTACTCAAATACCTCTGCTGGCACTTGTTTACGAACTTGAACCGTGTAACGGCCATCAACAAAAATCGCGGCGTTGTCTTTTGTTATGACGGCGGCACCAGCTGAACCGGTGAATCCTGTTGCCCATAACAGACGTTCGTTATGCTCAGGGATGTATTCACCTAAAAATTCATCTTCATGAGGAATAATAAGTGCATCTAAATGTTGTTGAGCAAGCCATGAGCGAAGTTGTTCAATACGCTGAGAAGTGTGTAGGTGCATCTGAAGTGTCCTTATTATTGATCTGTCCGTATGTGGAGAGGCAGAAAATATCGATTTTATTTGGTTATAACCTAGCGCTTTTATTCGAGGTCTGCAATTGTTGATGCTGATAAATCTTGGCAGTGATTAATTATGGTATTGCGTAGCCAGCAATTGGCAGCATCATTGTCTTTTTGTTGATGCCAAAACAGTGTGTAGGCCATCTGGGGTAACTCTGTGGGCAGGGGCAATACAACAAGATTAAGTTGTTTTGCGATGAGTTTAATAAAGTGACTTGGGGCGGTGAACACTAAGTCTGTGTGAGTGCATAGACTTGCTGCGCTATTAAAGTCAGGAACGATAATACTGATGCTGCGTTCAAGGCCGCGATCAGCAAGTTTATAATCAAGCAACCATTGGTCTTTGCCATCGCACCGCACTTGAACATGACGTTGTTCTAGATACGTATCTAAATTCCATTCTTGATCTAATACAGGGTGACCAGGACGCACCAAACACATTTGATTATCTCGATAGATTTCTTGTCCTCGAACATCTGATGGCATTTGCATCGTAATGTTCGCGTATTTCGGGTCTAAATCTTTGCCGGTAATACCAATGTCCATTTCACCTGATTGCAATTTTTTTAAGGTATTTTTATCCCATGCATGGGTATCGAGCATAACATTGGGCGCTTCATTTAATATGTAGGACATGAAACGAGGTAATAGTAATGGATAGGTACTTTCCACTAAACCAACCCGAAAGCGATAGTGGCTGCATTGAGGGTCAAATTCAGACGCTTCAGTAATACTTTCTAAGTGGCTTAATAAAACATGAAGCTGTCCATGAAGGTTTCTTGCTTTTGCTGTGGGCTGAAGCCCGTAAGCGGTACGAGTAAAAAGGGGATCATCAAATTGTTCTCGTAATTTAGCTAAGTTTTTACTGACGGCCGATTGACTTAAACACAATCGTTGAGAGGCACGAGTAACACTTTTCTCTTCCAATAATAGGTGAAGAGTTAAAAGTAAATTGAGGTCGATTCTCGCTAACTTTTCGAAGAACATAGAGATATTCCAAATTAGAATGTTAGATCTGAATATAAACCATTTCTGTTCATATCTCTAATTGAGTACACTCCCGATTCAAACATTAGGAGTTAACACGAAACATGCACACGCCAAGCTCAAGACCATCAGATAAACAATTGATCACTCTTATGGTGATGCTCGTTTTATTCAGTCCGTTAGCGATTGATATTTATCTGCCTGCATTACCGATGATGGTAAGCGAATTCCAAGTTGCATCAACATTAGGACAAGACACGATAACGTGGTTCATGTTCAGTATGGGATTAGGCCAATTGTTTGCTGGTCCACTAGCGGATCGTTATGGTCGTCGTCCTATCGCTCTTACTGGTATTGTTATTTATGGTTTGAGTGCGGCATTAGCGTATTCAGCTCAAGAAATGGAAATGCTGTTATTGGCTCGTTTACTTCAAGGTTTTGGTGCCTGTGCGACTTCTGTTGCGGCGTTCGCATCAGTACGAGACTCATTTGGTGCAGAGAAGAGTGGTCGAATGATCAGTTATTTGAATGGCGCGATTTGTTTTATTCCTGCATTAGCACCAATTTTAGGCAGTTATTTAACGATGCATTTTGGTTGGCGTTCAAACTTCAGTTTCATGGCCGGATTTGCATTAGTTAGTTTTGTGATTATCGCGTTGAACTATAAAGAAACAAAACCATCAAATACCTTACAAACAGGGCGATTGATCAGTCCATCTCGTTATTGGTCAGTGCTAAAGCATCCCGCCTTTTTGTTCCATGCGACATTATGTATGTTAGCGATGGGCGTCATTTTAGCGTATGTAACATCGGCACCGGTATTACTGATGGATAAACTTGGGCTTACAATGCAAGAGTTTACCAATTGGTTTGCGGTAAATGCGGTATTAAATATCATGGCATGTTTTGCTGCACCAAAATTCATGATCAAATTCGGAACTCGTAATGCATTACTTTTCGGCCTCAGTATTTTAGTGGTTGCTGGTGGGTTAATGTTAGGGTTCCAACATATTCAGCAAGCTTGGGCGTTTATGATCCCGATTTTCTTCTCGTCAGTAGGCTTCGCATGGGTACTGGGTTCGGCGGCAGGTAAGGCACTAGCACCATTCGGTGATAGAGCAGGAACTGCGGCAGCATTATTAGGGCTGTTTCAAATGAGTGGTGCGGGAATCATTGTTGGCACAATGCAAAGATTAGCACTCCCTTCAGCACAACTCTTAGCACTAATGATGTGGCTTCTCATCCCAGGCTTGCTGATTCTATTAAGTCGCGTTGGTAAACGATGGCATTCAGATCCAATTACTGAATAATTTCAATTGATGAATAAAAAAACAGCAATATTGCTTTTTTAATAGATCGAGATAAGATGGTTTTAGTGTATATTCACCCCTTATCTCGTTTTAATCGTTAATTAAAAGGCAAAACACGCAATGTCGATGTCTATTATTGAAATGGCTCGTGTCCTAGAGCAGATGGAAGAGTCACCAGAGAAATTAATGTTTGGTAAACTTCTTTCTGAATTGGGTAACCAAAGCCAAGAGCGCGTAAGAAGTGCTGCGCGTCAAGTGTCTGTTCCTACATTGCGTGATCTGATTTACCAATTCCAAGTGGTAATTGAAGAACGCAAAGGTGAGACAACAAAAAAACTTGCAGAAGAAATGGCAAAAGAAGGGGTCTCTTTAGCAGATTTCCAAGCGTATTTAGCAAGCAAGTAAAGGTTATAAATAAAAAAAGCAGCGAACTCCGCTGCTTTTTTTATCGTCAAATCCTCTATTGATAACTTTATTATTTAACTTGTGCGGCCGATATAGGTTCTTTTTTCTTGCCATAGAATTGCTGAACAACCAGACCACAAATAATCATAAGCAAACCGATTAATGTGGACGGGTGGATCTCTTCACCAATGATATTAGCCAAGAGTAATAAAGAGATAAAAGGAGAAGCAAAGATTAGGTTACTAATACGAGCGGTATTCTGCGTGAGTCGTAATGCAGATAACCACAATACAAACGTAATGCCCATCTCAAATAGACCCACATAAGACACCGCCAACCAGCCACTCATTGGGATTTGCTCCCAAGGGGCACCTTCATAAATGCTTAAACCGACCGCAACGGGTAAGGCAACTAAGAACCCCAGTAATAATCCTAAAATAGGATCTGCTTTATTTTTCGCATTTAAAATCCAATAGCTTGCCCATAATAATGTTGAAAATAACGCGAGGCCAACGCCTAATGGACTGTCAAATTCTAAACCTAGAACGTCCCCTTTGGTTGCAATAATAATGACACCAACATACCCAAGCACACAGGCAATCCAATCTTGTTTTCGGATTTTTTGACCAAGAAATACAGCGGCCATTAATGTTAATGTGATTGCCCAGCTGTAGTTGATTGGTTGTGCTTGAGAGGCTGGTAATAGGTCGTAAGACTTAAATAAAACCAAGTAATACGCCAATGGGTTAATGGCACCTAATAAAATGTAATACAAAGGGTTGGCAAAAAAGGTGCTTGTTAGTTGTGATAAGGTTTTTTGATAAGCGGCAACCCCCACTAACGCTAAAATTGAAACAGCACAGGCAATCGTCAGCATTTGGATGGGAGTAAAGTGTTCTAGGGTAATTTTAAATGCGGTCGCGACAGTCGACCATAAGAGGACGGCAGCGATCCCAAATCCTAATGCACGGCGTTCATTCATTGTTATTCTTCTCTATTAGAAATCCATTTAGATCTGGAGTTTACCTGCGGTGACGAAATAGTGTTAACTGGACATTTATCCAGTATCAAAATATCCTATAAAGATTCGTTTTTGTGTTGAGTAAATTATGGATTTTTTGAATCAGTTTGGTGGGCATTTGTTGTTTGGTTTTTCAGGAGCAGTGGTTGCTTACGCAGTCGCCTATACATTAACGAAAAGCCGTAACGAACAAGCATTGGCATTATTAGAGCAATCATTAGAGTCAGAAAAAAAACTCGCGAGTACTCAGTTGAGTCAACTTAATCAACAGGTAGATAAGCAACAGGCAGAGCTTGATGAGCTAGACATTGAAAGAGATAAACTGGTTCAAGAGCAAAAGCAATTTCATGGTCGTCTAATGGCTGCGATGGAAAAACTGCGTTACTTTGATGCCATTCAAAAAGAAAAAGAATTTCTCACACAGCAACTTGAGTTTTCTCGTCAAACGAATTCCAATATTGAAGCTGAATTGCGTGAACAAGAAGCGCGACACGAAGAAGAACGCAAAGCAAGCCAAGAAAAACTCGAGATACTAGAGCGTGCAGAGCTGCGTTTAAAGGAACAGTTCGAGAATTTAGCCAACCAATTGTTTGAGCAAAAAACGAAAACCGTTGATGAACAAAATAAAGTGAGTTTAGAGGGCTTGTTGTCGCCATTAAAAGAACAGCTTGAAGGATTCAAAAGACAGGTTAACGACAGCTTTGGTTTTGAAGCCAAAGAGCGTCACACCTTAGTGCATGAGATTCGCAGCTTACAACAGCTTAATGAACGCATGACACAAGAAGCGGTAAACCTGACTAACGCCTTAAAAGGTGACAACAAACAACAAGGTAATTGGGGTGAAGTTGTTCTTGGTCGAGTGTTAAAAGAATCGGGGTTACGTGAAGGTCATGAGTACGATACCCAAGTCAGTATGGATGACGATGAGGGTAAGCGCTTTTATCCTGATGTGATTGTTCACTTACCTGACGAGAAAGATGTCGTGGTCGATTCCAAAATGACCTTAGTTGCCTACGAGCGATTTTTTAACAGTGATGACTTTAATCAAAAAGAGCAAGCGCTTGATGAACACCTTATGGCCATTCGTGCTCATTTACGTGGTTTAAGCAAAAAGGATTACCACAAATTAAATGGCTTACGCAGCTTGGATTATGTCTTGATGTTTATTCCAGTTGAGCCTGCTTTTCAGGTGGCGATTGAAGCCGATCCTTCGTTAATCTCGGATGCAATGGAGCAGAACATTATCATTGTAAGCCCAACAACATTATTGGTTGCACTCAGAACCATCAGTAACTTATGGCGCAATGAAAGACAGAATCAAAACGCGAAAATTATTGCTGAACGTGCCACCAAGCTGTACGACAAAATGCGATTGTTTGTGGATGACATGGAAGCGGTCGGCGGTGCATTAGATAAGGCAAATCAAAGCTACCAAGGCGCAATGAATAAATTGGCAACAGGAAGAGGAAACATTATTCGCCAAGCGGAAAGCTTTAAAGAGCTTGGTGTAGAAGTAAAACGAGACATAAATCGTCGTCTTATTGAGCAATCTTTTGAAGCAGATGCCATGCAAACGCTTGGTGATAGTGGGTCGGATAAAGTAGACTAGAGCGCTGTTGATCCCACAGGATAAGAAGGGGGCAACATATTATCTCTAGAGGACTTAAAATGACGGACAAAACGCACTCTACCGAAGAGACCACACACTTCGGTTTTACAACAGTAGCAAAAGAAGAAAAAGTAGCGAAAGTTGCTGAAGTATTTCACTCTGTAGCGGCAAAATACGATATCATGAACGACCTTATGTCTGGTGGTGTTCATCGTATTTGGAAGCGCTTCACTATTGATTGCAGTGGCGTACGTCCTGGACATAAAGTGCTTGATTTAGCTGGTGGTACAGGCGACTTAACGGCTAAGTTTTCTCGTATTGTTGGTGAGAAAGGCCAAGTTATTTTGGCTGATATTAACAACTCAATGTTGAATGTTGGTCGTGACAAATTAAGAGACATGGGCATTGTTGGTAACGTGAACTACGTACAAGCAAATGCTGAAGAACTGCCTTTTCCTGATAACCATTTTGATTGTATTACGATCAGTTTTGGTCTGCGTAACGTGACAGACAAAGACAAAGCATTACGCTCGATGTTTCGCGTGTTAAAGCCGGGCGGTCGTCTGTTGGTTCTTGAGTTCTCAAAACCTATCCTTGAACCATTATCAAAAATCTACGATGCTTATTCATTCCACCTGTTGCCTAAAATCGGGGAATTGATAGCGAACGATGCTGACAGTTATCGTTATCTTGCTGAATCTATTCGTATGCACCCAGATCAAGAAACACTGAAAGGCATGATGGAAGAGGCTGGCTTTGAGCAAGCAAACTACTACAACTTAACTGGTGGTATTGTTGCTCTGCATCGTGGTTACAAATTTTAATAGGATAAAATGATGCCATTAGATCCGTTTGTAACAGGTGTGATTGAAACGGGGTTAAACGCCCTGCTAAAAGAAGCGCCAGAGAGCAAAGCTGCATTGCATCGATTAAAAGAGAAAATTATTCATGTTCATCTGAATGAATTAAATAAAGATCTCTATTTTATCTTTAGCCAACAGCACGTTGATATCTTGTCTAAATTTGAAGGTGAGGTTGATTGTTATCTTGCGTTGAATTTGTCGGTGTTGCCGCAATTGCGAGAGCAAAACAATATTACTCAATTAATAAAGCAAGATAAGTTGGTGCTTGAAGGTGATCTTAACCTCGCTCAGCAATTCTCTGCATTATTAACAGAATTAAAACCGGATGTTGAAGAGAAATTGTCTCAATATACGGGAGACATTGTTGCACATACATTGGTGAGTGGCGTTAAAGGCAGTGCATGCTGGATTAAAAAGCAAGTGACGCGTCAAACTCGTCATGCTGCAGAAGTCCTAACGGAAGAATGGAAGATTGCCCCGCCGCCTTTAGAGGTTGCGTACTTCTGCGATCAAGTGTCTGATGTTGAAAAACACCTCGCACAATTAGACGCTCGCTTGACGCAATTATTACAGACAGCATCAATGGAGCGCGCATGACCCCATCAGAGCTAAAACGCTTATATCAAATCACCAAGGTTCAACTTGAGTATGGATTGGATGAGCTATTGCCTGATCATGCATTAACTCAATTACCAAAACGTTTACGCAAAGGGTTATTTTGGATTAAGAATCGCTATCCAGAAAAACCATTGGGTGAGCGTTTACGGTTAGCATTGCAAGAATTGGGTCCGGTTTGGATCAAATTCGGTCAAATGATGTCTACGCGTCGTGATCTTTTTCCTCCTCATTTAGCTGATCAATTAGCTTTACTGCAAGACCAGGTCGCCCCCTTTGATGGCCAGTTAGCAAAAGATCAAATGGAGTTATCATTGGGTGGACCATTAGAAAATTGGTTTACGGATTTTGATATTGTCCCATTAGCATCCGCTTCGATTGCTCAAGTACACACCGCAAAACTGAAAGAGTCTGGTCGTGAGATTGTCCTTAAGGTTATTCGTCCTGATATTCGTCCAGTGATTGAGGCGGATATTCGCCTGATGTATCGCATGGCTACCTTGGTAGAGAAGCACATACCAGAAGCGCGCCGTCTTAAGCCGGTCGAGGTCATCGAAGAATATGAGAAAACCTTAATCGATGAACTAGACTTAAGAAGAGAGGCGAGCAATGCAATGCAATTGCGTCGCAACTTTGAAGGCAGTGAAGAGCTGTATGTCCCTGAAGTTATTTTGGATGTCAGTTCTGAACACTTGATGGTGTCTGAGCGTATTTATGGCATTCAAGTTTCTGACATCGAACAACTAGAGAGAAATGGCACCAACATGAAGCTACTGGCTGAACGTGGTGTCTCGGTTTTCTTTACTCAAGTATTTCGTGACAGCTTTTTTCATGCAGATATGCACCCAGGTAACGTATTTGTAAATCCGGATAATCCAGAGAATCCACAGTGGATTGGGTTAGATTGTGGTATTGTTGGAACACTCAATAAAGAAGACAAGCGCTATTTAGCGGAGAACTTACTTGGCTTTTTTAATAGCGATTATCGTAAAGTCGCACAGTTACATATTGATTCAGGTTGGGTTCCGGCAGATACTAATGTCGAAGAATTCGAATTTGCTATTCGTATTGTCTGTGAACCGATTTTTGCTAAACCATTAGGTGAGATATCTTTTGGTCATGTGTTATTGAATTTATTTAACACAGCACGTCGCTTTAATATGGAAGTGCAACCGCAATTAGTCTTATTGCAAAAGACGTTATTATATGTGGAAGGATTAGGCAGACAGCTATATCCTCAATTGGATTTGTGGGCAACCGCCAAACCGTTTCTAGAAACGTGGATGGCAAAACAAATTGGACCGGCAGCCTTTTTGACTGCTTTGACTGAGAAAGCGCCATTTTGGGCTGAGAAACTGCCAGAACTACCTGATTTAGTTTATGACAGTTTGCGCCAAGGCAAAGTTCTTAATCAACGAATGGATAAACTTTACGCAGGTTATCGTCAAAGTAAGCGTCAACAGGCAAAAGGACAATTCCTATTTAATGTTGGAGCAACTCTGCTGATTTGTTCTGCGGTGTTATTAACCAGTAACATTACTGCGTTAGCATCAATTAGTGCTGCTATAGGAATTACGTTTTGGCTATTAAGCTGGCGAGCATATCGTCGATAAACGTTATTCTGATGAGCAATTTTTTAACCCTAACACGCTGAGGAAACAAGCATGGGTGGTATTAGTATTTGGCAACTTCTTATAATTGCAGTAATTATCGTTCTGTTATTTGGTACGAAAAAATTACGCGGTGTAGGCAGTGATTTGGGTTCTGCTGTTAAAGGCTTTAAAAAAGCGATAAGTGAAGATGAATCAGCGAAAGACGCGAAGAAAGACGCGGATTTTGTTCCTCAGAACTTAGAGAAAAAAGAAGCAGAAACAGTAGAAAAACAAAAGCAAAACGACAAAGAGCAGGCATAATTCGTGTTTGATATCGGTTTTTGGGAACTGATACTGATCTCTGTTGTTGGGCTAGTGGTACTAGGACCGGAACGTTTACCAAAAGCGATCCGATCAGTAGCGCAGTTTGTTGGGGCAGCAAAAAGCATGGCGAATAACGTCAAAGATGAGCTGACTCAAGAATTGAAGATTCAAGAACTTCAAGAGAACTTGCGTAAAGCAGAACAGATGAATATGGATGACTTATCACCTGAACTTAAAAAATCAGTTGAAGAGTTAAAACAAGCGGCAGCAGATGTCACTCGTCCATATGCAAAACCAGAAGAAAAAGTAAAAGCACCGAGTGCAGACACTGAAACTTCCGTTGCATCTGACTCTACCTCTAAAATAAAAGCAGAGTAATTATGTCATCAGTTGAACACTCTCAGCCGTTGCTCACTCATTTACTAGAGTTAAGAAACCGTCTTTTAAAGGCATTAATTGCCGTTATCGTGGTGTTTTTAGGTTTAGTTTGGTTTGCTAACGACATTTATGAGTTCTTATCTGCCCCTTTGGTTGAAAGATTACCAGCGGGTGCAACCATGATTGCAACTGATGTCGCGTCACCATTTTTCACGCCTATAAAGCTGACTTTGGTGGCATCGATATTTGTCGCTGTTCCGGTGATTCTTTATCAAGTGTGGGCATTTGTGGCTCCTGGATTGTATAAGCATGAAAAGAAACTTGTCATGCCTTTACTGTTTTCAAGCTCAATGCTGTTTTATGCAGGTGTTTCTTTCGCCTACTTTATTGTGTTTCCATTGGTGTTTAGCTTCTTTACGAACATTGCACCGGAAGGCGTACAAGTAGCGACGGATATCTCCAGTTACCTTGATTTTGTATTAGCATTGTTTTTAGCGTTTGGTATTGCGTTTGAAATTCCTGTTGCCATCATTTTATTGTGTTGGACGGGAGCGACAACGCCTGAAACGTTAAAACAAAAACGTCCATATATTGTCGTGGGTGCTTTTGTTGTTGGTATGATGCTAACACCGCCAGACATTATCTCTCAAACCTTACTTGCAGTGCCTATGTGTATTTTGTTTGAGTTTGGTTTGTTCTTCTCTCGTTTCTATGTGAGAGAGAAAACAGATGATGATTTGGAGCAAGATGAAGCGTAGTGCTTGATTGAAGCGAAAATAAAAAGCGTTGATATTATATCAGCGCTTTTTTTATGCCTGATTTTTGGATTTTAAATCGGGTCTTGTGTTGATGAAAAAGTATGTAAAGTGATCATCGTCACGCTTCATTTTTCCTGCTATACGAAGACTAAGAGACAAAATGGAAAGGGCTTGTGCGAGATCTCTCACAAGCGAGTGAGATTTAACGCTTTATTTTTGCACTTATTAGCGTGAATTTTAGTTAAGTTGTTGAATTTAAATCTATTTGTTTTTATTGGTGAATGTCTCATGTTTTTTTTTGCAAAAATAGTGAAATAGTCTATTGCTGAAAAAAGCGAAAAGCGTAATCTTATTGGTGTCGGAAGGATGCTGACACGGAACAGGAACTAGCCAAGGATTTGGTACGCTTCAGGATGAGGCACTCGGTTACTTAGGATAAGTAATCGGCATGGATAGCAAAATGGACATTGAATGGACGCAATAGTAACTAGGATGGTTGCTACTAAGGAAAGACGATGGACACCTCTAGGATTGAGGAAAATGGACTGCACATCAGGATGATGTAACGGACACCGCTCAAGGAACAAGCGAAGAGAGTTAACTACGGACTGTTAACGGATCAGGATAAGATCAAGGACACCGCTAGGATGGCGAGAAAGGAATAAGCTGAAGGAATCAGCATACTATCAAGGATTTGATGCATGGAGCACCATTAGTAGCTGGATTGCTGCGAGTAAAGTTATAACCCCGTTAGACGAGAGTCTAGCGGGGTTTTTCTTGTTTGGGGTAAAGTAAAAACCTATACGCTGCGCTAACTAGAGGCTAGAACGCTTCGCTTCTATAAGAGCAAGAGCTGATTCTGAATTTAATAGATTATGGTGCCAGCAACCCCCTCTAACTCCCACTTATATTGATATTATCGATCCCAGTAATTCATAGATAAAGGGGGAGAACCTTCTTTGTGCGGATATTTCAGCGATCACAATACTGTTCCTCCCCTTGAGTAAGTATCTTATGTAATCTCCAATGTTGATATAAGGGGAGGTTAGGAGGGGTTGCGAATGCAGGTGTTAATTGCTCCGTATTTTGCCTTGATCTTATAGTTTCTAGTCAGCTAAGCGTATCGTTTCTAGTTGTATTTATCACTTGCCACGCTCACTCTTGAAACCTTTAAGCGTAGCGATCTGAATCCTTATTCCCAAAACCCCATTACCCGTGTGCGAGATCTCTCACAAACAAGTGCGCATTTTCGCTTTATTCATGTCTAAATTGAACTAATTACTAGTTAAGTTATTGATGTATATGTTTTTTTAATTTTACTATTGAAAGTAGGATAATTCTTTTTGCAAAAGTTTGAATTTAGTCTATTGCTGAAAATAATGAAAAGCGTAATCTTATTGGTGTCGGAAGGATGCTGACACGGAACAGGAACTAGCCAAGGATTTGGTACGCTTCAGGATGAGGCACTCGGTTACTTAGGATTAGTAATCGGCACGGATAGCAAAATGGACATTGAATGGACGCAATAGTAACTAGGATGGTTGCTACTAAGGAAAGACGATGGACACCTCTAGGATTGAGGCAAAACGGATTACACATCAGGATGATGTAAAGGATACCGCTCAAGGAACAAGCGAAGAGAGTTAACTACGGATTGTTAACGGATCAGGATAAGATCAAGGACACCGCTAGGATGGCGAGAAAGGAATAAGCTGAAGGAATCAGCATACTATCAAGGATTTGATGCATGGAGCACCATTAGTAGCTGGATTGCTGCGAGTAAAGTTATAACCCCGTTAGACGAGAGTCTAGCGGGGTTTTTCTTGTTTGGGACAAAGTAAAAACCTATACGCTGCGCTAACTAGAGGCTAGAACGCTTCGCTTCTATAAGAGCAAAAGCTGATTTAGAATCTTGATGAAATATGGTATCAGCAACCCCCTCTAACTCCCCCTTATATTGATATTATCGATCCCAGTAATTCATAGACAAAGGGGGAGAACTTTCATTGTTGCGGATATTCAGCGATCACAATACCGTTCCTCCCCTTGAGTAAATATCTTATGTGATCACCAATGTCGATATAAGGGGAGGCTAGGAGGGGTTGTGAATGCAGGGTTTAATTCTGAACTCTATTTTTTTCTCTTAAATCCCAAAAAGTCTTTTCGCATTCGCCGTCGTAATCGCATCCACATCCGCCAAGCTCATCTCACGCAAATCCGCCACACGTTGCGCGACTAATTGTGTGTACGCTGGCTCATTACGTTTACCACGATGAGGTACTGGTGCTAAATATGGGCAATCGGTCTCTAGAATTAAGTAATCCATATTCAAGTGAGGAATGATTTTATCCATTCCGCCATTTTTAAAGGTAGAAACACCGCCTAATCCTAAATGAAAGCCTAGATCATTGATTGCTTTTGCTTCGTCAACCGAGCCGCCAAAACAGTGGAATGTGCCTGATAACGAGCCATCCTGTTCTTTTTTTAGAAGGCTTAATGTTTCTTCAATAGAATCACGAGTATGAATAACAACAGGCAACGTCATTTCTTTTGCCCAGTTTAATTGGGTGATAAATGCCATCTCTTGTTCAGCTTTAAAGGTTTTGTCCCAGTATAGGTCAATACCTATTTCACCTACTGCAATGAAGTTGTGCTTCTCAAACCATGCGTGAATAGTTGCGAGAGTTTGCTTAACATCGGCGTTCACATAGCAAGGGTGTAAGCCCATCATTGAGCGGCAAATGTCAGGGTAAGCGGCTTCTGTTTGAAGCATAGGTTCAATGGATTCTAGATCGATATTTGGCAGTAATATTTGATTAATACCTTGTTCTAAAGCTCGCTGAACAACCGCATCACGATCGTCATCGAATTCTTTTGCATAAATATGAGCGTGCGTATCTATCATGATAAAAGCCTTAAAATAAAATTCTCTTTCTATCATACCAAGTTCATAGCAAAAATCAGATCTCTAAGAAAAGGAAAGAGAAATATGATGAACATTTATGGGCGATAGTTGGATTCAAAAGACGATGGGTATATATTGAATGCATCATAAATACAAAAGGAGCTCAGTGTGTCTGTATCCATTCAAGGTGCGTTTCCAAACCGTCGTATGCGTCGTATGCGTAAGCATGAATTTAGCCGTCGTTTAATGGCTGAGAACCAACTAACCGTTAATGATTTAATCTATCCAATGTTTGTGCTGATGGGTAAAGATCGTCGTGAAAGCGTAGATTCTATGCCTGGCGTTGATCGTTTATCGATTGATTTACTGCTTGAAGAAGCCCAGCGTTTATATGAGTTAGGGATCCCTGCCATTGCATTGTTCCCGGTTGTGTCTCAGGACGTAAAAAGCTTATGTGCAGCAGAAGCTCATAACTCTGAAGGTCTTGTTCAACGTGCCGTTAAAGCATTGAAAGAGCACATTCCTGAGCTAGGCGTGATCACTGATGTGGCATTAGACCCATTCACCACTCATGGGCAAGACGGGATCATCGATGAAGATGGTTACGTAATGAATGACATCACAACGGAAGTCTTGATCAAGCAAGCACTTTCTCACGCTGAAGCGGGTGCGGATGTTGTTGCACCATCAGATATGATGGATGGTCGTATTGGTGAAATCCGTAAAGCGCTAGAAAAAGCGGGCCATGTTCATACACAAATCATGGCGTACTCTGCAAAATATGCCTCTTGTTATTACGGGCCGTTCCGTGATGCCGTTGGTTCTTCGTCGAATCTTAAAGGTGGCAACAAGAAGAACTACCAAATGGATCCAGCCAACAGCGATGAAGCAATTCATGAAGTAGCAATGGACATCAATGAAGGCGCTGACATGGTCATGGTGAAACCGGGTATGCCATATCTGGACATCGTTCGTCGTGTTAAGACAGAGCTTCAAGTACCTACCTTTGCTTATCAAGTATCAGGTGAATATGCGATGCACAAAGCCGCTATTATGAATGGTTGGTTGAGTGAGCGTGATACGGTGATGGAGTCGTTATTGTGCTTCAAACGTGCCGGCGCTGATGGCATCCTAACTTACTTTGCAAAAGACGTAGCAGAGTGGTTGGCGGAAGAGAAGAAATAAGATCAGGGTTCAGATCGCTTCGCTTAAAGGTTTCAGGGGTGGGTGTGGTGAGCTTTGGTGTTAACTAGAGACTATACGCTGCGCTAACTAGAAACGATAAGAGCGAGAATCTTGTAAGTTCTTTAATTCTAAAAAACAAAAAAGCATGATGATTTTAGTTAATCATCATGCTTTTATTTTTCCTGAATCCTGAATCCTGAATCCTGAATCCTGAATCCTGAATCCTGAATCTAGTACCAATCTAGCTCTTGATTTTGCTCTTATAGAAGCGAAGCGTTCTAGTTTCTTGGCTCTATAACCAAATCCCATCCAATATTCGTCTGCTTATCTGCCTCAATTTCTAACTCTGCTCTTGTCAGCGGATTTTCAGCTAACCATTTGCCATCAATCGACAACGATAAAACATCATCTTTTTCAAATAGAGTTACCATTGGAGCTAAAGAAACATCACGACGATGGGTTAAAATAAGTGCTAAACGGAGGATACGTAACATACGTTGAGCTGATAAATCAGACACCGCATACTGGCTAGGCATTGCAGAGAACTGCTCACGATAACGACGCAGTAATTCACCTAATAAATGTTTTTGAGCACGGGTATAACCAGGTAGATCTAATGCATTGATAAGATAAGAGGCGTGTTCTCCTGCTTTTTTATAATCAATACACATACCAATTTCGTGTAATTGTGTTGCTGTTTTTAATAGAGATAAGGCTTGTGGATCAATGAGCCAATCATGGCCACATTGTGCACTTAACTGTTCAGCGAGGTCAGTGACTTGCTGTGCGTAATCAGCATCAAGTTGATAGCGCTGTTGAATACTAGAAATCGTACGTTGACATACTTCATCATGCTGAAGTGCTGGGATCATTCCGTAGCATAACCCTTCACGAAGAGCGCCACCGGCCAATGTCATTGAATCAATTGATAATAATTCAAAAATAGCAATAAGAATGGATAAACCACTAGGGAACACTAAAGCGCGCTCAAGGGTCAATCCATCAATATCTAATTCTTCTAAATGTTCGTATTGCATCGCTTGTTTTTGAAGGCGCTTAAGCTTGGCTAAGGTAATAACCTCATCCATGCCTTGCGCCAACATGATTTCTTGCAATGCTTGTACCGTACCACTTGCGCCAACACAGGTTTGCCAACCTAAGTCAGTGTATTGCTGCAAAATCGGCGCTAAAGTTTCCTTTGCTGCGGAGATTGCCGCCTCAAAATTCACTTTGGTTAATGCACGGTCTTTGAAATAGCCTTCAAGCCAAGTTACACAACCCATTTTTAGGCTTGTGAGTGCTTGTGCTTCAAAACCTTCACCAATAATTAGCTCTGTACTTGCGCCACCGATATCAACGACCAATCGACGTCCGCTTCCACCAGAAGTGTGTGCAACTCCTTGGTAAATTGTACAAGCTTCTTCTTCACCTTCGATCACATTAATGTCATGACCTAAGATCTGATTGGCTTTTTTTAAGAAGATATCCACATTGGTCGCTACACGAAGTGTTGCGGTACCGACAATGCGAATATTTTCTACAGGGATGTCTTGCAAACGTTCTGCAAATAAGTTCAAGCAATCCCACCCACGTTGCATAGCTTCATGGCTGAGTGTGTTGTTTTTATCTAATCCCGTAGCCAAACGAACTTTACGTTTAATTTTGGCCATGGTTTGCACACTACCATTTATATGACGCACAACAAGCATATGGAAGCTATTGGAGCCTAAATCAATGACGGCATACATAGGTGATATTGTTGAACTTTTCATAACATCCTTATTATTCTTTCATCGACCTCTGATTAAGCTTGAGGGCTACGAGGTGGACGTGGGCGTGAATGTTTGCGATTCCCGCTTTGACGTTGACCATTGTTACTGCCGTTACGACGATTTTGTGGTGGACGGCGTTGAAGTCTAATTGGTGCTGGTAAATCTTCCAATAGTGCTGATGTATCGTAATCAGACTGTGGAATTGAATGCTCAATGTATTCTTCAATTGCAGGAAGATTGATTGCGTATTCTTCACAAGCGAAACTAATTGAATTACCGCTTTCACCAGCACGACCAGTACGACCAATACGGTGAACATAATCTTCGGCTTCATTTGGTAAATCAAAGTTAAATACGTGTGTTACTTGTGGAATGTGTAGACCACGAGCCGCTACGTCGGTAGCAACAAGGATATCGACTTCACCTTTCGTAAATTCTTCTAGGATGCGTTCACGTTTTTTCTGTGGAACATCACCAGTAAGAAGACCTACGCGGTGTTTATCGGCCGCTAGATGACCCCAAACTAATTCACATTTGTGTTTAGTATTGGCGAAAATAATTGCACGATCAGGCCATTCTTCTTCGATCAATGTTTGAAGAAGTGCCATTTTGTGATCATTTGAAGGATAGAATAATTCTTCAGTAATCAGGTGACCCGTTTTTTGATCCGGTTCAACAACTACGTGCTCAGGTTCTTGCATGTGTTCAAACGCAAGTTCTTGTACGCGGTAAGATAATGTTGCTGAAAACAGCATATTCAGACGATCAGCAGGCGCTGGCATACGACGGAATACAAAACGAATATCTTTAATGAAACCCAAATCAAACATGCGATCGGCTTCATCTAAAACAACCACTTGGATTGCTTTAAAGTCAATTTGACCTTGTTTGTAGAAATCGATAATGCGGCCAGTTGTTCCGATTAGGATATCAACACCAGCTTCGATAACTTTTTGTTGCTTCTCATAGCGTTCGCCACCGTAAGCAAGTGCCGCTTTTAAGCCGGTACTTGCGATTAGAGATTCAGCATCGTTATAGATTTGAATCGCTAACTCACGCGTTGGAGCCATAATAATAGCTCGTGGTTGCGTGATTTTACGGCCTTCAGGTGCAGGCGTAGTTAATAGGTGATTAAAAGTAGCAGCAAGGAACGCGAGCGTCTTACCAGTGCCCGTTTGGGCTTGGCCTGCAATGTCTTGGCCGGCGAGCAGTACCGGCAATGCCTTAGCTTGAATTGGGGTACAATTAATGAACCCTTTTGCATTCAAACCATCAAGGACCTGAGGCTCTAAACCTAGGTCGGCAAATTTTTGCTCTGTGATGTGCGTCTTTTTCATTGCTATAGAATATCAGTTAAAGCTTGCAATACGAAACGGATTCCATTCAAATAGAGCATCAATTTGCTGGTTACCATGAAATCAGCCTTTAAATTTAACGTTGGAGTTGACGATGAGCGACAAAATTTTGCAGCTTACAGATGACGGTTTTGAAGAAAGTGTTATCAATGCTTCAGGCCCAGTACTAGTAGATTTCTGGGCAGAATGGTGTGGTCCTTGTAAAATGATTGCTCCTATTCTGGATGAGATTGCAGATGAGTACGAAGGCAAATTAACGATTGGTAAATTAAATATCGATCAGAATGCAGGAACACCGCCAAAATTCGGTATCCGTGGCATTCCAACGCTGCTTTTATTTAAAGATGGTGGCGTAGCTGCAACGAAAGTGGGTGCACTTTCTAAAACTCAACTTAAAGAGTTTCTTGATGCAAACCTATAATATAGGGTGCAATTAAGTCAGATAGAACCGCATGTAATGAAAAATTATGTGCGGTTTTGTTTTTCTGAGCTAAGCTAAGCTTAGAAATCAGGGCCAAGCCCTAGACTAAAATGCGAATAAGTGATAATTTATCGGGCGTATTTCATACGATTTCATTTCTTGACCGAGCTCGAAGGTCATCCATTCTTAAATCAACTAAAGATAGAATCTGATTTTGACTAAACAACTACCTACCACTATGAATCTTACTGAACTTAAAAACAGACCAGTGTCTGACCTTGTTGCTCTTGGCGAATCATTAGGCCTAGAAAACCTAGCTCGTCTAAGAAAACAAGACATCATCTTCTCCATCCTTAAGCAACATGCGAAAAGCGGTGAAGACATCTTTGGAGATGGTGTACTTGAGATTCTTCAAGATGGCTTTGGTTTCCTTCGTTCAGCAGATTGTTCTTACTTGGCTGGCCCGGATGACATCTATGTCTCTCCAAGCCAAATTCGTCGCTTTAACTTGCGTACTGGTGATACGATTGGTGGAAAGATTCGTCCACCAAAAGATGGCGAACGTTATTTCGCTCTTCTTAAAGTAAACGCTGTTAATTATGATCGCCCAGACAATGCTCGTAACAAAATCCTTTTTGAAAATCTTACCCCTTTACACGCAAACGATCGTTTACGTATGGAACGTGGTAATGGTTCAACAGAAGATATTACGGCGCGTATTCTTGATTTAGCTTCTCCAATTGGCCGTGGTCAACGTGGTCTGATTGTTGCTCCGCCAAAAGCGGGTAAAACAATGCTACTTCAAAACATCGCTCAAAGTATTGCTCACAACTACCCAGAATGTGAGTTGATGGTTCTACTTATCGATGAACGTCCAGAAGAAGTAACTGAGATGCAACGCCTTGTTAAAGGTGAAGTAATTGCGTCTACGTTTGATGAGCCAGCGTCTCGTCACGTACAGGTTGCTGAAATGGTTATCGAGAAAGCGAAACGTCTTGTAGAGCATAAAAAAGACGTGGTTATCCTATTGGATTCAATTACTCGTCTTGCTCGTGCATACAACACCGTTATTCCATCATCAGGTAAAGTTCTTACTGGTGGTATTGATGCAAACGCATTACACCGCCCTAAACGCTTTTTTGGTGCAGCACGTAACGTTGAAGAAGGTGGCAGTTTAACTATCATTGCAACGGCACTTGTTGATACCGGCTCTAAAATGGATGAAGTTATCTACGAAGAGTTTAAAGGTACTGGTAACATGGAATTGCATTTAAACCGTAAAATTGCGGAAAAACGTATATTCCCAGCGATTGACTTTAATCGTTCTGGTACTCGTCGTGAAGAGTTGCTAACTAAGACTGATGAATTACAGAAAATGTGGATCCTACGTAAGATTGTTCATCCAATGGGTGAAAGTGATGCGATGGAATTCCTAATTGATAAACTATCAATGACAAAAACGAACGATGAGTTCTTTGACGCGATGCGTCGTCAGTAATTGATAGTTTAGTCATTAAATAAAAAGCGCTGCCTACTAGGTAGCGCTTTTTTGTTGATTAAATGTTAATTTGATCGCATTATGGTTTGTACTAAACTTGATAAGGATAATTCAGTTTAGTTATTTTTTAAGGAGCTCCCTCTATGCGACAAGGACTGTTAGCATCAATCCTCCTTTCTACTAGTTTGATGGTCGGTGTAGTATCCGCCTCTGAAATTCAGCCTACATTTGCGAAGAGCTTATTGGTTGATGCACAACTAAAAAAGAAAGTGGATGAGTTACATCAATACCTTATTGATGGTGACATTATTACACTCAATTTCTCTCTCAATCGTTTGTCTATGCCTCAGCAAGAAGCCGTACGCTTTATGTTGCTCCAACAGATAGAGCAACAGAAACTCATTTTGGATCCAAAAGGAACGATTTGGTTAAGAGCGCAATTAACGAAACACCCAACCTATATGATTAAAGAGCAAGGTGATGGGTATGTCGTGACTAAATTGGCGTTTGATTATTCTAGTATTGCTTCTCGTGTGCTAAACCAAATGTCGAAAGATCAACAAGTCTTAGATTTTATTCTTGCTGCAGAAGAGCACAGCTTAGTACTGTCTGAGTGGCTCGTGGGTGAACCCCATGAGGTGCGCGTACGTCAATCCATCGTTTTAGCTGAGTTAGACAGCTTAACCCCTGAAGCGCTTGCCTATTTATCTGGGCAAATTACCGATGGACCGATTTCTGTCTGGTTACCTACCACGGAAATTGTCGTTCGTTTAGCTCAGTTATCGCAAGATCCTGCCGTATATAAAATTTTATGGAAAATGAGAACAGATCAACACAGTATTTCAGAACTAACTCGTTTATCTCGTTTAGCGCCGGACAAGTTTGCAACCGATCAACTGATTGCGGCAACGAGTAATCCTTCACTAAAACAAAGCGCGTTTGCTTCTCTAGCGCAGCTGCATCCTTTGCCTTCAGATGTTGAGCAGTTCTTATTGGCTAAGCTCAGTCATATCCAAGATGGTGGCGCTGTCGCACTTCATTTAGCCAATTATGGGCATGGTTCTTGGCTAGAAAGTTTATCGAATAGTCGCAATAAAGTTCGTAAGCAACACGTAAGATTTGCGTTATCACAACGTTGAGTTTGTTAAGCATTACTCAATAATACGATTGAAGTAGGTTGGGGATATGCACTTGTTTGGGTATAATCTATTCAAACTTCATGACAGTAGATAGCGATGCAATATAAGGATTTACGCGGTTTTCTCGATCATTTGGAAGCGATCGGGCAGTTAAAACGCATTTCACACCCGATTGACCCTCATTATGAAATGACAGAGATCAGTGATCGTACTTTACGAGCGGGTGGCCCTGCATTGCTGTTTGAAAATCCGATTGGTTATGATATTCCTGTATTGACCAATTTGTTTGGTACTGCGGAGCGTGTGGCAATTGGTATGGGACGTAAAGACGTTCTTGAGCTACGTGAAGTTGGTAAGCTATTAGCGTATTTAAAAGAGCCCGAGCCACCAAAAGGGTTTAAAGATGCGATGGATAAGCTGCCAGTATTCAAACAAGTATTGAATATGCCAACGAAGAACATTCGTAAAGCTGCATGTCAGCAAATTGTTTGGAAAGGCGATGACGTTGATCTTGATAAAATTCCGGTAATGAGTTGTTGGGCTGGCGATGTTGCTCCCTTGCTTACATGGGGGTTAACCGTTACTCGTGGCCCACATAAGAAGCGTCAAAACCTAGGCATTTATCGCCAACAAAAGCTCAGTAAAAATAAAGTTATTATGCGTTGGCTTGCTCATCGTGGTGGTGCATTAGATTTACGTGATTGGATGGAAATGAATCCGGGCGAACCTTTCCCTGTTTCTGTTGCGTTTGGTGCTGATCCTGCGACAATTCTTGGTGCAGTAACTCCGGTTCCAGATACGTTGTCTGAATACGCATTTGCCGGTCTGCTGCGTGGCAGTAAAACGGAAGTGACGAAATCGATTAGTAATGATTTAGAAGTACCAGCCAGCGCTGAAATCGTGCTGGAAGGTTATATTGATCCCAGCGAATTTGCCGATGAAGGCCCTTATGGTGACCATACTGGTTATTATAATGAAATTGAAAAGCATCATGTATTCACTGTTACCCACATCACTATGCGTAAAGACCCTATTTATCACAGCACCTATACTGGTCGTCCGCCAGATGAACCTGCCGTATTGGGTGTGGCGTTAAACGAAGTCTTTGTGCCGATATTACAAAAGCAGTTTCCTGAGATTATTGACTTCTATTTACCCCCTGAAGGGTGTTCATATCGCATGGCGGTAGTAACAATGAAGAAACAATACCCAGGACATGCTAAACGCGTGATGATGGGGGTGTGGTCTTTCTTGCGTCAATTCATGTACACTAAATTTGTTTTGGTATGCGACGAAGAAGTGAATGCTCGAGATTGGTCAGAAGTGACTGCTGCAATGTCTCAGCATATGGATCCGTTTCGAGACAGTTTGATGATAGAGAATACCCCTATCGATTCTCTAGATTTTGCTTCACCAGTCGTTGGTTTAGGTTCAAAAATGGGCTTAGATATCACTAAAAAATGGGACGCAGAATTAGCACTGTCACCAAATATTGAATCGTCATCAATAGAGAGTGCACATATTGAAGGTAATTTAGCCGAGTTAACAAAGGCCTTCCCTGAAATCATTGATATTTATTTACAGAATGACAATGCCAGTATGGTGATTGTATCTATCAATAAACAGGCTGCGCATAACGGTAAGAGAATCATGGAAGGGGTTTGGTCTCAGTTTGATGAGAACAAGTTTGTTATCGTGTGTGACGGTGATGTCGATGTGAGTAATTGGAATGACATTATTTGGGCTGTGACGACACGAATGGACCCAGCAAGGGACACACTGTTCTTGAAAAATGAAGACAGTCACTCAAAAGTTGGTTTAGACGCGACCAATAAATGGGAAGACGAATGCCTCCGTGAATGGGGAACACCAATCAAAAAAGATCCTAAAATAGTCGCTAAAATTGACGCTATTTGGGGTGAATTGGGTATCTTTTGAAAAAAATAACCTTATTACCACAGAAAAAAGAATTTGGCATCAAAGAAGGGCAAACTATCTTAGATGCGGCATTAGAGGCCGGAATAAACTACCCAAATCGATGCCAAGTAGGCGCATGTGCTATGTGCTTATGTAAAAAGTTAGAAGGGGAAATCGAATACGATTTAGATCCTCTTTTGACTGATAAAGAACAACAAGAAGGGTGGGTATTTGCGTGTCAGGCAACAGCAAAAAGTGATTTAGTGCTGTTGTTAGAATAAATTCACCCCGTATAATTAGAATCTAATGCTCAATACTCATAATAATTACAGCGTTATAAATACCATTTTAAAATAGGTATCAGCTGAAAAGGAAAGTCATGCCAATCAATTGCAAAGTAAAGTCTATCGAGCCATTGGCTTGTAATACTTTTCGAATTTTACTTCATCCTGAACAACCAATCGCGTTTAAAGCGGGTCAATATTTGATGGTTGTGATGGGAGAAAAAGACAAACGCCCATTTTCAATCGCAAGTAGCCCGTGTCGCCATGAAGGAGAAATTGAACTTCATATCGGTGCTGCAGAGCAAAATGCTTATGCTAATGAAGTCGTACAGTCGATGAAAGCGGCGCTAGAAAATGGCGGAGACATTCAAATTGATGCACCGCATGGCGAGGCGTGGATCCGTGAAGACAACACTCGTTCAATGTTGTTGATTGCGGGTGGTACGGGTTTCAGTTACGTGCGTTCTATTCTTGATCATTGCATTAGTCAGAATATCGAAAAACCAATTTACCTTTATTGGGGTGGTCGTGATGAGCGTCAGTTGTACGCAAAAGCCGAATTAGAAGCGATTGCGGCAGCACACAGTCATATCACATTTGTTCCCGTTATTGAGCAAGGTGAAGGCTGGACTGGCAAAACAGGCAATGTATTGGAAGCGGTGAAGGAAGATTTTAATTCATTAGCGGAATTGGATATTTACATTGCAGGTCGTTTTGAAATGGCGGGTGCGGCTCGTGAGCAATTTACGACAGAAAAACAAGCGAAGAAAGAACACTTATTTGGCGATGCATTTGCATTTATCTAAGCGCTTTTCCTGAGTAATAAATGAAAATAAAATGCCACTCAATTGAGTGGCATTTTTTATACGAGTCATAAAATAGGATTAGATATCATCAACCATGGTTAAGGCTTTTCGAGAAATGTCCGCAGCGGCTTGTTTTCTGTTTTGCTTATCTAAAACCCGAGCAAGATAGGCGTAATCTGACATGTCTTCGCGGATGGCCAATGCCGCTTCAAAATGTTCGCGAGCCGGTTGCCATTTTTGAGTTCGCATATAAAGTTGAGCCAGTGTGCTTTGAATTATGGGATTACGAATATCGTAGCGTGCTAAATCTTCAAGCAGTACCGTAGCTGGGTGATAATCAGGCAGATTTAAGGTTGGCAATAACTCAATTAAGCGATCATCACTGCGTTTCTTTAGGTTATCTCGTAATAGGATATACGCTTCAGAATCGGCTTTGCGATTGTGTAATTGTCGAATTAAACACACTAAAATGGGGATGTGTTTTTTTAGCTTTTTCGGTAAACTTTGCCAATGGTCTAATAGCCCCGTTGTGCCCTTATTCGTCGCAATTAAAGCGAGAATGCCACATTCCACTTTTTCTTCTAATTCAAGCGCTTGTTGCTCTGTAATTAAATTCCCTTTGGTAAGCGGATGAATGATTTTTTTCAATGCTTGCCATTCATTAAGGGCTAAATAACAGTCTTTTAGAAGATCGAGTAAAACCGGATTATGAGGGTAATCAACGTTAACCGACTGAAGTGTCGCAAGAGCAAATTCATATTGTTCTTCACGCATTTGTAATTTTGCGCTGGTTAATGCGACAGCTAAGTGACTGCCTGGTTGTTCTGAAGCGAGCTTTAAGTAGGCATCTCGTTGCTCGATATGTTGGCGACCTTGGGCTGCTTCTGCGGCGGCGAGGTAGTTTAATAACGGAAAATCGTTATGGCGTCCGCCCTTTGTGATTAAACGTTCGGCTTCTTTCCATTCCCCTTCATGCAGTTTAATCATGCCTTTAAAGGTGTTGTAACGAGCCTTTCTAAGATGGCGAGCACTGAACCAACCACGCGTAAAATTACTGACTGACAGAATGCGTTTAACGACTATTTCTAATAAGAAAAGACCCGCAATTAAGGCACCAATGAAGAGAACTAGTGTTGTTAAACTCATTTCAATAGTGGTCTCAGCGACTGAAATTAATACATAGCCTTGTTGGTCTGCGAATGTTGTCCCAACGATTAATCCACCGACTAAGACAATGGCCAGAAGAAGCAATCGAATCATGATTTACCTCCTTCTATTGTTGTGGTTTTAGTCTCAGGCGTTGTTGTACTAACCGCTTGGACATTGCGGCGTAGACGTTCTGAAATGAAATCAGACAGAAGTGCTTGAGTTTTCATTTTTTGTGGATAACGCACATCGACTTTAAATTTAGTCAAAGAATCTAACTGTGCCATAAAGCTCTTCACTGCAGGATCATCTTGTTGGAAATATTGAGATGACCACAATTTCGCACTTTCTAATGACGTTACATACACTTCACTTTGTTCGCGATACAGAGCTTTAGACGCCAGTAGTAGTTTACCTTTGATGTTTTCTTTTAGATAAAAATGCTGCTCAGGGCTAAGTAATGGAATGACATTACCCTCACGAACACGATAAGTAATAAAGTGGCCGGCAAAATCATCCAATGACTGCATCAGGTTTGATTGCCAATCATTGATATTGGTAGACACTTCTTTTTGTTCTACAACGCCCGCTTCAGGGAGAATGGCACTCGCTAATGGAAGGGTATTAATTTGTTGTTCTAAGCTGTTTAATTTCAGAACTAAACCATCACGATCAATCAGTGGGATGGCTTTCAGTGTTGAGATATCACTGGCCATGGCTCTGCGAAGTGGCATTAAACTTGGATCGTTCAATGCTGAAATACGTTGATCGGCATTTTCCATTAAACGGGTCGCACTGACGACGTCATGCTCTAGCCATAATTTTCGGCCCGCCATTTTTACAAGATAATCGGCTTCTGCAAGTAACCAGTCATTTGGTCTGCGACCTTTAACGTCAGCAATGGCCAATTGAAGACTTGCTATGCTTTTGTCTTGCTGTTGGATGAGAACCGTTGCTTTACGTACAATATCGTCAGCTTTGTCCGTGATACGTTGCTCTGCTGTGACGAGTTTTGCATCAAAGGTGCTGTCGGCATTTTTTAATTGCTGTTGAAGTTGAGCAATTTTAAGCTGTTGTTGAGTGACCTGTTGCTGTGATGCTAAAAATGCACCACCACTTAGCAGAATTGAAATGATGATAGCAACCGTACCTAGGCGACGGCTTTTTTTGTCTACGACAGGCTCTTCTTTATTTGAAGGCGCTTTAGATGTTGTTGGCTGCACATGTTTCTCCGTCTCTTTTTTTGGGATTTGAGAAGAAGGTGCCGTTGCAGAATTTGATGATTTTTCTTCTGCTGATTGTGGTTTGTTATTGTCTTTTGTCATTTGAAAGTCCCATCATGCATGATGCTCACTGAGATAGTGCAGCACATCGGAATTAGAGGCTCCGCCAACCGTTTCTATATGTTGATAACCAAGTTGTTGAGCAAGTTGGTTAATTCGTTCACTCGGTACTAATAAACGACAGTGCAGTACCCAGTGTAAATGTATGAGTGTGAATTGTTCAGTGAAGAAGGACAGTTGTTCTCCGCTGGTCACTATGATTGTATCTACGTGCTCTTTTTGCCATTCAGCTGCTTTTAATGCGCCATTAAAGGGTGTGTTTTTTCGTTGATATGTTTCACAATAAGAGACTTCTACCCCCGAATTGTCAAGCGCTTGAAATATTAAGTCTCGTCCACCATTGCCTCGTAAAATGAGAGCTTTCTTTCCTTGTGTGTTTTTTAAAACAGGAAGAGCCAATAAATGTTCGCTATCGCTGTGTGTTGGAAAGTGTACTGTATCTACAACATACTTTTTGAGGTGTTGAGCGCTCTTTTGACCAACCGCAATATAATTTACCCCTTTTTTCCATTCCGTTTGCTGCATTTGAAGGCTGTTCTGCGCATGTTCAACAGCATGTTGGCTTACGGCGATGATAAAATCACCATCAGACAGAGAAGAAAAAAGAGAAGGCAATTGAGAAAGTTCTCGTCCTGGATGTATGGTTAACAAAGGATGAGAAATGGCGAGATGCCCTGCTTGGTGTAGGGCATCACAGAGTGCTTGGCTCTCTTGCTCTGGGCGAGTCACCAATATGGTCATGTTAAGCGTCAGCGTATAGGCGGTCTAAAATGTCTTTTGCACCGTCATTAAGCAGTTGTTCGGCCAGTTTTGTGCCAAGTTCTTCAGCATCAGAGACTGGACCCGTAGTTTCACCGCGAACCATAATCGATCCGTCAGGTTCACCAACTAAAGCACGTAACCAAATTTGATCGCCATCGATTAATGAATAGCTGCCAATTGGTACCTGGCAACCGCCTTCAAGGCGATTATTCATTGCTCTTTCACACAATACACGGTGAGCCGTTTCTGGGTGATTAAGTGGCGCGAGTAGTGCTCGAATACGATCATCGTTCAAGCGGGTTTCAATACCAACAGCACCTTGACCAACAGCGGGTAGAGATTGCTCTGGTTCAATTGAACTTTTAATGCGATCTTCTAAGCCAAGACGAATCAGTCCGGCACACGCAAGAATGATCGCATCGTAATTACCATCATCCAGTTTTTGTAAACGTGTTCCCACATTACCGCGTAATTCTTTGATGATTAAATCTGGACGATATTCTTTTAACTGGCATTGACGACGTAAGCTACATGTACCAACTGTAGCACCTTGTGGTAATTCATCAATGTTGTTGTAGGTATTTGATACAAAAGCATCACGCGGGTCTCCACGCTCGCAAATAGTGACAAGCCCTAGTCCTTCAGGAAATTCGACAGGCACGTCTTTCATAGAGTGAACGGCAAGATCGGCACGACCTTCTAACATCGCAACTTCAAGCTCTTTAACGAATAAACCTTTACCGCCAATTTTAGCTAAAGGTGTATCAAGAATGATGTCTCCTTTAGTGACCATTGTAACGAGTTCGACTTCCAAACCAGGGTGAGCGGCTTGCAGTGCATCCTTTACAAAATGAGCTTGCCATAGAGCCAGAGGACTTTTACGAGTGGCAATACGAACTGGTAATTGTTGTGACATAGTAGTATCCGTTCAAAATAATTACCTTATCCTACCATTAGTTGAGGGTGAGGTGAAAATACCGGATGACAACAGTGTGATTATAGGTTAAAAACAACACCGCAAACGGTATGGGTATTACACTTTCTGCTCATGCGTGTATCTTTACGTTCTGAAGTAAAAGTGTTATCTTGATCACGTTTTATGGTTGGAATTGAACGAATGCTGTTCAATATTTACCGTCATGTATTGTGACGACAATAAACTAGGCTTTCTATTTGCACACCTATATTGAAACCTTAATTGCTAGGCAAAAACGTCTCACGGAACAACGTGTAGAGCGTGCATTGGCATTAATGAAACCACTAGCGCAAGAGATATTCCATCAATTGCCATTGCTATTGCATTTCAATCACTCGGAGCTTCCGGGTTTTATTGAAGGTGCACCTAGTGGTATTAAAAAGTTTCATGCAAATCAGAAACAACGTGAGTGGATGGCTGAGCTAACACTCCGTTACCCTCTATCTACCTCTAATCAAGAAAATATCCTTGGTCTTTATTCCATGGGTAGTACGTCTTCTATTGGCCAAACTGTTGCCAGTGACCTCGATATCTGGGTGTGTATTCCTGAGCATCTTGCACCAGAAAAGAAAGCGTTATTACAACAAAAATGTGATGCGATTACAGAGTGGGCTTTGCAATTTTATATTGAAGCAAACTTCTTTCTGATGGAGCAAAATCGTTTTCGTGATGCGTATTCTGAAGAAATGACGGGTGATAACTGTGGATCTTCACAGCATCTACTATTATTGGATGAATTTTATCGTACCGCGGTATGCCTTGGTGGTCAGCAGCTATTATGGCAAATCATTCCTCCTGAAATGGAAGAAAGCTATGATGAATATGTCGCTCAATTATGCGAAAGCGGTGTCATTAAGCGTGACGAATGGGTCGATTTCGGTCGTTTAAATCATATTCCTGCGGAAGAGTATTTTGGGTCTAGCCTATGGCAGCTCTATAAGAGTATTGATTCACCTTTTAAATCGGTGTTGAAAGCCATTTTATTAGAAGCTTATTCTTGGGAATACCCACACACACAATTATTAAGTATTGATAGTAAACGCCGTTTTTTTGCCGATGAGCCTGATCTCTATGGTATGGATGCGTATTATTTAATGCTTGAAAAAGTGACGCGTTATCTTGAGCGTACAAACGATTTATCTCGTTTAGAGTTGGTTCGCCGTAGTTTTTATCTAAAAACACATGAGAAGCTATCGCGTAGACAAGTTCAAGATTCTGTTGAGTGGCGTCGTAAAGCACTGACTGAGCTGACAACGCAATGGGGATGGTCTCAAAGTACCATTGTTGAGCTCGATTCTCGTCGTACTTGGAAAGTCGAACAAGTTAAAAAAGCACATAACGATTTGCTTGAAGCGTTAATGCAAAGTTATCGTAATTTGATTCGTTTTGCGCGTAATAATGATATTACGTCTTCTATTAGTCCTGAAGATATTAGTATTCTTGCTCGTAAGCTTTATGCTGCATTTGAAGAGCTTCCTGGCAAGGTTACTCTGCTTAATCCACAGATCTCTCCTGATTTACATGAATCCGATTTAAGCTTTATTGAAGTTCCAGAAAATGGGGTAAATAAACCCGGCTGGTATGTCTATAAAAAACCGCTTATTGCCAAAGAGTTGATGGGGGCTAAGCATTTAGAACACAATAAGTATCTAAGTAAATTGGTTGCGTGGGCATTTTTTAATGGCTTGCTTACAGAATCTACTCGTTTGGATGCCGTGGTACGAAATGCAGATTTGAACATTGATAAGTTTTATCAAATGGTCAGTGATTTAAGAAACACATTTTCGGTGCATTCTCCACGTCCAACCAAAGAAGAACTGGCTAGCCCGTGTGAAGTTCGTCAGTTATCTATTTTTATTAATTTAGAAAACGATCCAACAGAAGAATTAACGATTAAAGCCGAGCGAGCAACGCAAAGCGATGCGGATATCTTTAGTTGTGGCAAAGAACAGCACAACTTAGTGGGCAGTGTGGATTTGGTGTATCGAAATTCATGGCATGAAGTGAGAACGTTAAATTTTAGTGGCGAGACCGCTATTTTAGATGCTTTGAAAACGGTATTGTGCAAAATGCACCAAGATGCAGAGCGCCCAGAATCTGTTGATGTGTTTTGTTACAGTAAGCAAATGCGCGGTATTATTCGTAATAATATTTACCAATTATTGGCTGAATGTTTAGAGTTACGTTTGAAACCCGTTGAGAACAGTGAAAAACGCCGTCGTTTTAAAGGCATTAAGATTGGTTCAACTATGTATGGATTGTTCTTTGAGCGCCGTGGTGTTTCGATTCAAAAATTGGAAGATTCCGTTCAATTTTATTCCAGTATCTCAACCAATAAAGCGATTGGTTCTACGAGTGTTCCTCTTGATCGCCGTGGCATTTTAATCCCTGATGTTGTGGATTCGTTTGCCAGTGAAGGTTTGATTCAATTTTTCTTTGATGACATTGAAAAAGGCTTCAATATCTATGTGCTTGATGAGGAAAACAACGTAGAAATCTACCATGATTGTTATGGCAGTAAAGATGATATGGTGAATAGCATCAATCATTATTACACCTCTAGCCGTAATAACGTTGATTTAGAATCGCCAGACAAAGTGAATTTTAATTTACCTCAATTTTATGATCTTGCGTATTGTGAAAATAGAGAAGCCTCTATTGTTCCGTATCGTAGTGGTCAACAGCAATCAAAAGTGAAACAAGCTTAATACTTTCCTGATTATGGGTGTGCTGTAAAAACACACCGTTTGGGTCTCACTTCATTTCAGTATATACTCCACTCACATGTATAAATAACCAGTGTGATGTGATGGACGTTTCTTTTCTTCTTGATGGTCTTAATGACAAACAGCGCGAAGCCGTAGCCGCTCCGTTAGAAAACATGCTTGTACTTGCGGGTGCCGGTAGTGGTAAAACTCGAGTACTTGTTCATCGTATCGCATGGTTAATGCAAATCGAGCAAGCGTCTCCTTTCTCTATTATGTCGGTGACATTTACCAATAAAGCCGCCGCTGAAATGCGTGGTCGTATTGAAGAATTAATGCACGGTAGCGCAGGGGGAATGTGGAACGGTACTTTTCATGGTATTTGTCACCGTATTCTTCGTGCTCATTATCTTGATGCGAAATTGCCTGAAGGTTTTCAGATCATCGACTCTGATGATCAACAACGCTTATTAAAGCGTTTGATTAAAGCGCAGAACTTGGATGATAAAAACTGGCCTGCACGTCAAGCTGCATGGTTCATTAATGGGAAAAAAGATGAAGGTTTACGCCCGCATCAAATTAACTCATTTAATGATCCTATCGCTGAAACATGGTTAAAAGTGTATCGCGCTTATCAAGATGCTTGTGATCGTTCAGGCTTGGTCGATTTTGCTGAGATTCTTCTTCGTGCTCATGAACTGTTGCGTGATCATCAGCATATCCGCGAACACTACCAAGCTCGCTTTAAGCACATTCTTGTCGACGAATTCCAAGATACGAACAACATTCAATATGCATGGCTACGTATGATGGCGGGCCCGGATTGTAAGGTTATGATCGTTGGGGATGATGATCAATCAATCTATGGTTGGCGTGGTGCTCAAATTGAAAATATTCAACGATTCTTAAATGAATTTGTTGGTGCTAAAACCATCCTTTTAGAGCAAAATTATCGTTCAACAGCCAATATATTGAATGCTGCCAATGAATTGATCAGTAACAATACCGAGCGAATGGGCAAAGAGCTGTGGACTGAAGACGCTGATGGCGAGTTGATTTCAATCTATTCAGCTTACAATGAAATGGACGAAGCTCGTTTTGCGGTTGGAAAAATTAAAGAATGGCGCGATAACGGGGGAGCATTAGAAGATACCGCTTTCTTATATCGTAATAATGCTCAATCTCGAGTTCTTGAAGAAGCCTTAATACAAGCAGGTTTACCTTATCGTATTTATGGTGGGATGCGATTCTTTGAACGACAAGAGATCAAAGATGCACTGTCCTACTTACGTTTAATGAATAATCGTAATGATGATGCTGCGTTTGAACGTGTCGTAAATACGCCAACACGAGGCCTAGGTGACAAAACTCTGGAAACCGTGCGTTTGGCTGCGCGTGAACGTGGTGCAACCATGTGGCAAGCAAGTATTGCCTTAATCGAAGAACAAGTATTACCTGGGCGTGCGGCGGGAGCGTTAAGTCGTTTCGTTGATCTAATTAATGCGCTAGAAGATGATACACGTGATTGCCGTCTGCATGAACAAACTGACCAAGTGATTAAAAGCTCGGGTTTGTTTACTATGTACGAACAAGAAAAAGGCGAAAAATCGAAAGCGCGTATTGAGAACTTGGAAGAATTAGTGACCGCAACGCGTCAATTTGATAAACCGGAAGAAGCTGAAGAAATGACGGATTTAACCGCATTCTTGACGCATGCCGCATTAGAAGCGGGTGATGGTCAGGCGGATGAATTTGAAGATGCGGTGCAATTAATGACGCTGCACAGTGCAAAAGGGTTAGAGTTTCCTTTGGTCTTTATGGTGGGTGTTGAAGAGGGGATGTTCCCAAGTCAAATGTCAGCAGAAGAAGCTGGGCGTTTAGAAGAAGAACGTCGTCTTTGTTATGTTGGTATGACTCGTGCGATGGAGAAGCTCTATATTCTTTACGCAGAAACTCGTCGAGTGTATGGGCAAGAGAAATTTCATAAGCCATCACGCTTTATTAAAGAAATCTCGGCAAAGTTTGTTGAAGAAGTTCGCATGAAAGCAAAAGTCAGCCGAACCAGTTCATATGGTAGCTATGGGTCTCAAAGTGAGTCATCCCAAGCGCGTTTTGGTCAAACGGCAATGAGTAATAGCTTTAATGAAACGGGCTATAATTTAGGGCAGCGAGTGAAGCATCCTAAATTCGGTGAAGGAACGATCATCAATTTTGAAGGTGCAGGCCCACAAGGGCGTGTTCAGGTTGCTTTTAATGGTGAAGGGATAAAATGGCTTGTAACGCAATACGCGAAGTTAGAGTCGATGTAATTTAATTGATATTTTTACCAATAAAAAGAGCCTATATAATATAGGCTCTTTTTTTATGTCTATATATTATTTTGATGTTTATTCTAACAATGGGCTTAAAAACTGTAATACCTTACATTCTTGGCATTTGTATTTTACGGTATTTCTCTTTGTTAGATGTCTTTCTATAAAACTTCGTCGAGATGGACGTATTGGTAATGTTGCTTTGCAGTTCTTACATTTATTCATGAGTTAAGCCTATTAACAATATTGTCTTTTATAATTATTGCACTAGCATCACGTATTGTAAGTAAGGTTACCTCGGCTGATATCTATTTCAATATTTACATATTACATATTAAATGTAGCTCGCAAGAAGGAATGTAACGGATGATACTTATCGTGTTGTCGTCAATTTTTCAAGTCTCTATTGCCGATTGAAACTGAATTATCTATTTAATTTTTATAAATTTATTCATATTAAATAAAATTGGAAATATAAGGTTATATTTTTTAAATAGTTAGAATTAAGGGCTTTGATTAATTATTTATATTAATTATGAATATGAGCCCATAGATTGGCTTATTGAATGTCATTAATGATAGTTATGGCTAGGTTCATTCGGTTGTTATTTATGTTAAATAAAAAAAGAGAGCTAATTAAGCTCTCTTTTTTTTATTTTTGTGCATCAGATTTTGATGAAAAAGGACTTCTAAATTGCAGTTCATCACATTCTTTGCATTTATATTTTTTAGTGTTTCGTTGTGTTATATGCTTTTCAACAAAACTTCGTCGAGACGGTAGCAGCGGTAATATCGCTCTGCAGTTTTTACACTTAGCCATGGAGTCAACCTATTTATAATATTGTCAATACTGTTTTTTCTAATTATTCAAGCAGTATCACATATTATGAAGTTTACTTCAGGGGTTATTTTATAATTTCAATAACTTTATTCTCATTTTCGAGTCATGTCTCACAAAATAAATTAAATGTTTATTTTATGTTAATTTTTTGGTTTCTTTTTTTATACAAAAGCGCATCGCCCGTAAACAGAATTAATGCACTCCAGATAAAAGCAAAAGTAATGGCTTTATCTGTACTAAATTCTTCACCATATAAACCAACCGCCAGCAGGAACATTAAACTAGGACCAATATATTGGAAGAACCCTAACGTCGAGAGCTTTAATCGTGTGGCTGCTCCAGTAAAGCATAATAATGGAATGGTCGTGATGATACCTGCCGCAATAAGAAGGAGATTGAGGTTCATTGCGTTATTCGTAAAACTAGACGTTGCAGAATCAGCAATGAATAATAAATAAATAGCGGCCATTGGTAGCATTACTAAGGTTTCAATAAACAGTCCGGATTGAGCATCCATAGCGACTTTTTTTCGTAATAAACCATAAAACCCAAAACTACACGCAAGTGCTAAAGCGACGATAGGAATAGAACCGAAAGTAATTAATTGAACAATGACGCCAATAGCAGCACAAGCAACGGCAACCCATTGTAATTTACGTAAACGCTCACCCAAAAATATCATGCCTAATACAACATTCAATAAGGGATTAATATAGTAACCCAAACTGGCATCGAGCATATGGTTGTTATTTACAGCCCAGATAAAGATTAACCAATTTGTTCCGACCAATAATCCCGTCGTGACTAAATAGGTCATTTTTCGTTTGTCTTTTAATGTGTTTAATACTGTTTTCCAACCTTTAGATACACAGAGTAGACCCGCTAAAAAGAAGAAAGACCAAATTGCACGATGACTTAATATCTCTAATGGAGAAACACTATTAATGGTTTTAAAATAAATAGGCGCAATGCCCCACATGGTATAAGCAGCAATCGCGAGCAAAATCCCTTGTCGGGTGCGCTGTTGTTCAAGTTCAGTTGTCGGCATAGAATTCTTCAGTGAAATGAGAAGGAGAATAGACGAACGTACATGGATACGTTAGTGCGAAATTATAGATTTGAGTATAAGGATGGATGTCGAATGTGCCTAGTTTTTTCCTATTGTTCTTTTCCTCACCAATAACGATAGGTAGAATGGCTCTCCCGCATTATTAATGAGTTTTTTATGTCCAGCATTACAGTAGAGCAGCCAATGGAACAGGTATCACAGAGCCAAACTGTTTTAAGAGATGTTTTTGGTTATCAGGAATTTCGTGTTGGACAAGAAGAAGTCATTAATGCCGTTCTTGAAGGTAAAGACAGCTTAGTTATTATGCCGACGGGGGGCGGTAAATCACTGTGTTATCAAATTCCGGCTTTAGTGTTTGAAGGATTAACTTTAGTTATCTCGCCATTGATTTCTTTAATGAAAGACCAAGTGGATCAATTAAAGGCAGATGGAGTGCAAGCAGAGTGTTTAAATTCTACGATTGATCGTGACGCTCAAGTCTCTATTTGGAACCGAGTTAATTTGGGTCAAATTAAGATGCTGTATGTGTCACCTGAGCGTGTGATGATGCGAGATTTTATGGATCGATTAGCATCCCTAAATCTATGTATGATCGCCGTCGATGAAGCGCATTGTATTTCTCAATGGGGCCATGATTTCCGCCCTGAATATGCATCTCTTGGTCAAATCAAACAACGTTTTCCTAATGTTCCGATTATGGCGCTAACGGCAACGGCTGATGAAGCAACACGTAAAGACATATTAAGTCGTCTTTCTTTACCAAATCCTCATGAATATTTGGGCAGCTTTGATCGCCCTAATATTCGCTATACCGTGTTAGAAAAACACAAACCAGTCAGTCAAATTGTTCGATATCTTGCAACGCAGAAAAACCAATGTGGTGTGATTTATTGTGGTAGCCGTAAGAAAGTCGAAATGCTGACAGAAAAGCTCTGCAATAACCACATTCGAGCGGCGTCTTATCATGCGGGTTTGGGTCTTGATGAGCGAAATTATGTGCAAGAAGCATTTCAGCGAGACGATATTCAAATAGTGGTTGCAACGGTTGCTTTTGGCATGGGGATTAATAAATCCAACGTGCGTTTTGTTGCTCATTTTGATATCCCAAAGAACATTGAATCGTATTATCAAGAAACCGGTCGAGCAGGGCGTGATGGTTTACCTGCAGAAGCGGTGATGCTTTATGATCCTGCGGATATTGTTTGGTTAAGAAAATTAGTGGAAGAAAAGCCAGAAGGCCCACAAAAATTAGTTGAAAGCCATAAGCTGAATGCGATGACGGCTTTTGCTGAAGCGCAGACGTGTCGTCGCCAAGTCCTATTAAATTATTTTGGCGAATACAGTCCAAAACCTTGTGGTAACTGTGATGTTTGTTTAGATCCCCCAAAACAATTTGATGGCACTGAAGCCGCCCAAAAAGCACTCTCTTGTGTTTATCGCGTAAACCAAAGCTTTGGTGTTGGTTACGTGGTGGAAGTTCTGCGTGGATTAAAGATTGCTCGTATTCGTGAGCATGGTCATGACAAGTTATCTACTTATGGTATTGGTAAAGACAATAGCCACGAGTATTGGGTTAGCATTATTCGTCAATTGATCCATAAAGGATTATTAACGCAAAATATTACCCGAAACTCGACATTACAGTTAACCGAAGAGGCTCGTCCGATCTTAAAAGGTCAAGAACCCCTAGAATTAGCGGTTCCACGTTTAGATACTGCGGCTAAAACAGCGAAATCTGAAAAATTGAATAATCGTCAATACGATAAGCAATTGTTTGCCAAATTACGTAAGTTACGTAAATCCATTGCTGATCGTGATGATCTCCCTCCTTATGTCGTTTTTAGTGATGCAACGTTAATGGATATGGCTGACATTACTCCGACGTCTTATGGTGAGATGCTTGCTGTTAATGGTGTAGGGCAGAAGAAACTAGAAAAATACGCCGATCCTTTTTTAGATTTGATCGAGATGCACATTACAGGACAAGGATAAGTCGTGAGTTTATTTTCTGTTATTGAGTTTGATAATAATGAAGGTCGTATTATTTTCGGTATCCCGCCGTTTGATTTTGATTCGTTTGACGTTATTGGTCAGCAACTCGTGTCTGCTATGGATGCA
This sequence comes from Aliivibrio logei, assembly GCF_001691055.1. Classification (NCBI taxonomy): domain Bacteria; kingdom Pseudomonadati; phylum Pseudomonadota; class Gammaproteobacteria; order Vibrionales; family Vibrionaceae; genus Aliivibrio; species Aliivibrio logei. Next base: position 156,844 of record NZ_MAJU01000024.1, on the reverse strand, counting down.
AGTATTGTAGAGAAACAAATGGATGCAGATTTACATTCTTGGTTGATTGATTTTGAAGGTTGCCAATTTATGCTGCGTGCAGAGCATTATTCTAATTCAGTATGGTTAGAAGCGTTAGCTCGTAAGGAGCATCAAGACGAATTGTCTTTTATTGCGGGATTGTTTTAAGCAACTCTTGTGATCAAAAGCGGTTAATGTATAATCACCGCCCTGAAAATTGGCTAGAGTAGATACTCTTAATTGAGTGCTAATCAGCTGTGTGTTTAATTTGGGTTCCCTCGCCCCCAATGACAAAAAGGTACTTATATGAGTACATTTACGCCCGCGCAACAGCGCAACGCTTTATCTTTCCTTGTTTTATTCCATCTTGTAATAATTGCATCAAGTAACTATTTGGTTCAAATCCCATTCACTTTGTTTGGGTTTCATACCACATGGGGTGCATTTACCTTCCCGTTCATTTTCTTAGCGACAGACTTAACGGTTCGAATTTTTGGTGCCAAAATGGCAAGAAGTATTATCTTCTTTGTTATGTTGCCAGCACTGGCGGTATCGTATGTCTTATCCGTCGTGTTCTTTGAAGGTCAGTATCAAGGTCTTTTACATCTGAGTGAATTTAATTTATTTGTTGCTCGAATTGCGGTCGCCAGTTTTATGGCTTATTTACTGGGTCAAATCTTAGATGTGTATGTGTTTAATCGTCTTCGACAGTTAAAGCAGTGGTGGATTGCACCAACGTGTTCAACGTTGTTTGGTAATGCATTAGATACGTTGGCATTTTTTGCTATTGCCTTTTACCAAAGTCCAGATGCTTTCATGGCTGAACATTGGACTGAAATCGCTTTGGTTGATTATAGTATTAAGCTTGTGATCAGTTTAGGGCTATTTGTTCCTATGTATGGTGTGCTGTTGAATTACCTAATTCGCAAACTCACTTCGGAAGGACATCAGCTTGCTACTCAAGCATCATAAAAGATGAGATAGCAATAAATAAGGAAGAGGTCAGTATTATACTGGCCTTTTTTATAATTATATCTTATTGATAATTAATGAATAGTAAAACTAGTTGAGATTAGGTCTCATTTAAGTGTTGCATTTCAAATGAGAATGGTTATTATTAACTTGTCTTCAGGGAATAGAGCACAAGGATTTATCTGAGTCATTATTTCAAGAAGGCACGACATTGCTCACATTGCTTCCAGTGTAAATCAGCTACATGAGCAGTGGTGAACGTTTCTAAGTTAACGGGTACCATTGTTCTTTTTTGCTGAGCGGCGCTTCTTTTAGAAGTCGCCGCTTTTTTTTGTCTTTTTTTTGAAAAGGTATCTGCAAAAGAGCTAAAAATAGGCTTTAAAATATCCTGATATTTGAGAAGGATATTAGGATATTAATATTATTGTCCACAAAGCATGATCAAGAAAGGATCCATCTGTGGATCATTTATACAGATCTAACTGTTTGATTGTGTAGTTTTAATTTTTAAAATATAGCGTTGATAAAACCATTACTAATTTAGTGAAAAATAATTACAAACAGACTTATCCACAGAATCGTGAACTTATTTTCGTGTTTATTTTTATTTGAGAAAGAAAAAGAAAAGAACGAAGTTGAGTGTTTTGATGTGGCTTGGTGATGGGGTAGAATGAAAGTCATTGATCATCATAAACTCTGGATAATACAGACTATGGCAAGAATTCCTGATAACCCATTCATTTTAGTGGATGGTTCCTCATATCTTTTCCGCGCTTACCATGCTGCTCCGAACTTCACTAATGGCAATGGTGAGCCAACAGGTGCAGTGTACGGTGTTATCAATATGCTGCGTAGTCTTCTAAAGCAATTCGAAACGAATCGTATTGCGGTTATTTTTGATGCGAAAGGCAAAACTTTTCGTAATGACATGTACCCAGAGTATAAAGCGAATCGTCCACCGATGCCGGATGAATTACGTTGCCAAATCGAACCATTGCATAAATTGATTAAAGCGATGGGTTTACCGTTGATTTCTATTTCAGGTGTTGAAGCCGATGACGTGATTGGTACGCTTGCATCACAAGCGTCAAAGGCTGGTATCCCAGTACTGATTAGTACCGGAGATAAAGACATGGCGCAGTTGGTTGATGAGAACGTCATATTGATCAATACCATGACGAATGTGATCATGGGCCCTGAAGGTGTGGTTGAAAAATTTGGTGTTCCTCCAGAGCTTATTATTGATTACCTTGCCTTGATGGGAGATGCCTCAGATAACATTCCTGGTGTTCCTGGCATTGGTGATAAAACAGCAAGAGCCTTATTACAAGGTGTTGGTGGTTTAGATACGCTTTACGCTAATCTTGATGATATTGCGCCTCTTGGTTTCCGTGGTTCAAAAGGCATGGCTAAGAAGTTGGAAGAAAATAAAGAAGGGGCTTATCTTTCTTACAAACTTGCAACGATTAAATTAGATGTTGAGTTAGAACAACAACCAGAAGAACTTGTGAAACAAGAACCGAATGTTGATGAATTAATCCAAATGTTTGGTCAAATGAACTTCAAGCGTTGGTTAACTGAAATGCTGGATGGCAGTGACGGTAAGATCGTTTCACATGAAACATCGGCACACCGAGCAACTAGCTCGTCATCAGATGACGGTGATAGTGCAGAAGAAGAAACGATTGTTGCTGCTCAGGTCGATCGTTCAAAATATGAAACCATCTTCACGAAAGAGGCGTTTTCTGCGTGGTTAGAGAAATTAAATAGTGCAGAAGTAACCGCGTTTGATACTGAAACAGACAGCTTAGATTACATGGTTGCGAACCTGATAGGTCTTTCTTTCTCTGTAGAAGAGGGAGAAGCCGCTTATGTGCCCCTTGCTCATGATTACCTTGATGCACCTGAGCAATTAGATCGTGATTGGGTTCTGGCGCAATTAACGCCGTATTTAGAAGACGAGACTAAAGCAAAAGTAGGTCAAAACCTGAAATACGATGCGAGCGTGCTTGCTCGTTATGATATCGAAATGAAAGGCATTAAGTTTGATACCATGTTGGAATCTTATGTTTATAACAGCGTGGCTGGTAAACATAACATGGACAGCCTTGCACTGCGTTATCTGCAGCATAATACGATTTCATTTGAAGAGATTGCAGGTAAAGGTAAGAAACAACTGACCTTTAACCAAATTGCGTTAGAAGAAGCAGCACCTTATGCGGCTGAAGATGCGGATATCACGCTGCGCTTACATAATGTTTTACATGCGAAACTGATGGCTGATGAAAAACTGAATTCAGTGTTTACTGATATCGAACTGCCTTTAATTTCAGTGCTTTCTCGCATGGAAAGAAAAGGCGTATATATCGATGATATGCTGCTTTCTGCGCAGTCATTGGAAATCGGCCAGCGTTTAGATGAGCTAGAAACAGCGTCATTTGAAGTGGCAGGACAAGAGTTCAATATGAACTCACCAAAACAACTGCAAACCATTCTGTTTGAAAAAATGGAATTACCAGTGATCAAGAAAACACCATCAGGTGCTGCTTCTACGAATGAAGAAGTACTGCAAGAATTGGCGTTAGAGTATGAATTACCTAAATTGATTTTAGAATATCGTGGTTTAGCGAAACTAAAATCAACCTACACCGACAAGCTTCCTAAGATGATTAATCCATCAACTGGTCGTGTGCATACGTCTTATCATCAAGCAGTAACGGCGACTGGGCGTTTATCCTCGACCGATCCTAACTTACAAAACATTCCAATTCGTAATAAAGAAGGCCGTCGTATTCGTCAAGCATTTGTGGCACCTCACGGATGGAAAATCTTAGCGGTCGATTACTCTCAAATTGAACTTCGTATTATGGCGCATTTATCTCAAGATAAAGCCTTATTAGAGGCATTCTCTGCGGGTAAAGATATTCACGCAGCGACGGCAGCTGAAGTAAAAGGCGTATCAATTGAAGAGGTGACGTCAGAAGATCGTCGTCGTGCTAAAGCCATCAACTTCGGTTTGATTTATGGAATGAGTGCGTTTGGCCTTGCTAAGCAAATCGGGATTTCTCGTGGTGAAGCGCAAGATTACATGAATGTGTATTTCGAACGTTACCCAGGCGTGATGCAATACATGGAAGAAACACGCTTATTGGCGACAGAACAGGGGTATGTTGAAACTCTGTATGGCCGCCGTTTGTACTTACCAGAAATTAATGCACGTAATGCGATTCGTCGTAAAGCGGCAGAACGTGCAGCAATTAATGCTCCAATGCAGGGCACTGCTGCGGATATCATTAAGAAAGCAATGATTCTAGTGGACAACTGGATTGAAGCAGAAGGTATTGGTCGAGTTAATTTGTTAATGCAAGTACACGATGAATTGGTATTTGAAGTAAAAGAAGACGAATTAGAAGCGATCACAAAACAAGTGACGGCATTAATGGAAGAAGCGGTATCGCTCGATGTTCCATTGATTGCTGAAAGTGGTTTTGGAGATAACTGGGATGAAGCCCATTAAGTTCTTTTTATGACTGAATATTTAATCGCCTTTGTTAGTGATTAAATTGTAATTCAGTTACAAATGAATTTAAAACTATGAGCCAGCGCACGCGTTGGCTTTTTTTTATCTCAAATAAAGTGAGCTATGCCAATTGTTAGATGTGTTTTTAATACGAAAACTGAAAAAAAATTACAAAAAAAGGTTTTCAAAACTGTTCGTTTGTTGTACATTTATCTGCGTAGGGTACAGAGGTAAAGATGTTCTATCTTTCAGACCTTTTGTTTCACGTTATTGGATTTGGCTAAATTCAGCCGCCTCAGTCAACCTTTTTGACTGGGGCGTTTTTTCTTTCTAGCCCCTCAAAAATAGTCATATCCGCTTTTCCTTTCGTTTTTCTCTCTGTAACTTTCCAACACAATGTAATTTTTATTACATGTGACTCTATTGATAATTCACCAAAATTATTAACTTAATGCATTGTATTTCATCAGCTTAATTAACTTTTTGTCGGTTTTTTATCGTTTTAGATGAAAAAGATGAAGGCATGACATACAAGGTGAGGACATGAAAAAGTAAGGATTTGTGTCTGAGAAGGGATTGCTGCATGATGCGTGGCAGAAAAAGAATAATAACACCTCTTATCTCTCCCATTTCCCCACCTTAGCCGGTGGGGTTTTTATTTTTACCATTCCAGAATGCGATCAACGTGAATATTTATCAGGAATGGTATGTTGTTTTTTATTATTCAGCGTCAATATTTTCAATGAACTCTTCATCGAATTCAAAAGCAGGTGCAAACCAGGTATCTAATTTTGCGCGTAATAAATCAACACCAATACCTTTCAATGAAGAGAAAGCATCAACCGCCACTTCACCGCCAAATTCTAATGAAGCTTCACGAATTTTTAACACTTGAGTTTGGCGAGCGCCACTTTTCAACTTGTCAGCTTTCGTCAGTAGTACTTGAACTGGAATCGCTTGATCGACAGCCCAATAGATTAATTGTTGGTCAAGGTCTTTCATTGGATGACGGATATCCATCAATACCACTAAGCCTTTTAAGCATTCGCGTTTTTGTAGGTATTCACCTAATGATTTCTGCCATTTCTTTTTCAGTTCAATTGGAACCTGCGCAAAACCGTATCCAGGTAAATCGACAATATGACAGTTCTCATCCACTTTGAATAAGTTAATCAGCTGTGTACGACCAGGCGTTTTTGAGGTTTTCGCTAAGCTTCTTTGGTTTGTTAAGCGATTTAATGCGCTTGATTTACCCGCATTTGAACGGCCAGCGAAGGCAACTTCAATACCTTCATCTTCAGGTAGATGGCGAATATCTGGTGCACTGGTAATAAAGTGTGTCTTTTGATAGTGAATGATTTTGCTCACTGTTAACTCCGTCTCGAGTGAAACCAAGCTGTAGATAATGATCCAAGTAGGATTATTGTAGTCAGCTGATTACTTTTTTGTGAAAATGTGTAAAATAACCGCATTAAGGTTGTCACTGTTAACTTTTTGGTGACAAACTTAGAACAAAAACGGTAAAGGTCGCTCATTATATCATGCTGTAGCCAATTTAGAGCGGTACTGGAAGCTTAATATTCAACACAATGCGAAGAAACCTTGTTAAAAAGGGTAACTCATTGTGAGGGAACGATAATAATAAATGGAATGTCATGAAAAAATTAGCGCTGATATTAACTCTCCTAGCTAGTTGCTCAACATGGGCTCAAGGAGACATCGAAGCTGGGAAGCAAAAATCTGTAACTTGTACGGCTTGTCATGGTCAAGAGGGCAACAGTACTCTGACTCAATACCCGAACTTAGCTGGTCAACACGCAGGTTATCTTGAAAAGCAGATAAATGAATTTAAATTAGGGATGCAAACTCAAGGAAAACAAGGCCGTATCGACCCTGTTATGGGAGCAATGGCGATGGCGGTTAGTGAAGAAGACGCAAAAGACATTGCAGCGTATTACGCCTCTTTACCAATGGCTGATAACACAACGCCTGAAGACTCTATTCCTGCCGGTAAAGCATTATACTTAGCGGGTGATATGGAACGTGGTATTACGGCTTGTGTTGCTTGTCATGGACCGCGTGGTAACGGAACCTCACTATCAGGTTTTCCTAAGATATCAGGACAACATTCTGACTACGTGAAAGCGCAGTTAGAGAAGTTTCGCTCTGCTGATCGTGCAAACGATATGAATGGTATGATGCGTGATATCGCCAAAAAGCTTACTGACGACGACATTGCGACACTTTCGCAATATGTTGGTGGCTTGCATTAATTTCTAATGCAGCAGTAACGAATTTAAAGAAGCAGCTCTTGTAGCTGCTTTTTTTATGAAAAATACATGAAAAACGATTATCTTTGCACCAGTATCGGGTATACTTCCCGCCCTAGAATTTTCAGGGAGTAGAGTGAGTTTATGATGCAATTCTGCCCTTTGTGTCAGCATTCGCAGGCTGATAACTTCCACCAAGATAAGCATCGACGTTATTATCGTTGTCAGCAATGTTATCTTATTTATGTGGATGAGGCAGATCGTTTCGACGCTGAAGCTGAAAAAGCTCACTACGATTGTCATGAAAATAATCTTGACGATGAAGGGTATAAAACCTTCTTATCACGATTTTCTGAGCCCTTGTTGCAACGTGTTGGTAAGACACCTCAACAAGGTCTAGACTTTGGATGTGGCCCTGGACCATTGCTTGCTCATATGATGAGAGAAGCGGGTCACCATATCGAACTCTATGATATTTATTACACACCAGATAAGTCCGTGTTAGATAAGCAGTACGACTTCGTCAGTTGTACGGAAGCTATTGAGCATTTTTATCATCCTCAAAACGAATTGGAATTGTTATTGAGCTTGATAAAACCTGGTGGTTGGTTAGGTATCATGACGAAACTAGCCAGGGACGAAAGCGCGTTTGCCACTTGGCATTACAAGAGTGATTTAACCCATGTCAGCTTTTTCAGCAAAGACACATTTGAGTTTGTAGCAAAGCGCTATCAACTTGATATGGAGTTTGTTGGAGAGGATGTCATTTTACTGAGGAAAACCCAGTAATGAGCCGTACTAAAAAAGCCCGTACTCCGGGAATGGCGAGTGAGCCAGTAGTTGTAACACGTAACCGTACCGATCGTGACGTAGACAGTCGTGAAATTAAGCGTAAAAAGAAACGTAAAGGCCTAAAACCTGGTGCTCGTAACGTTGAAAGCGATTCAGAGAAAGCACGTCGTTTTTCTCAGAATAAAGATCCTCGTATTGGCAGTAAAAAACCAATTCAACTTGTTGTTGAAGAGAAGAAGAAATCAAGCAAGCAAGAGCGTCGTCTAACTAATGAGCAAGAATTGGCTCAATTAGAAAATGATGCGCAATTGATGGTTCTTCTTGATCGTATCGATAATGGTGAAAACCTAGGTATGGGTCTGCAAAAATACGTAGATGAAAAATTAGCACGTATTGAGCACTTAATGGGTCGTTTAGGCTTATTAGAAGACGAAGAGACAGAAGAAGAAATTGCTGAATTCCCTGAGTTCGCGGCGCCTAAAACAAAAAGCGACGATGACCTATTAGCTGAATTTGATAATTTCAACATGGATGATTTTAAATAATTATGACTACAGTAACCCTGTTAGCACTGCTTGGTGGTGCAATTATTCTTGCGTTAGCGGGCTACGCTAGCAGCTTACTGATGAAGTTGAAAAAGCAGAAGGAACTGCAAGAACGACACAGAAAATTGGCGATACAGAAACGTAACGCCAATATTTTTGATAACGTGGTTTTATTATGCCAAGCCAGTCTTCAAGAGCAATGTGACTACTCTGAAATGTCGATTCGTTTGTACTGTATTATGGATTATCTACAAGATGATGATCGTATTGATGTAGAAAAAGAATACCCAGCATTATCTGAGTTGTACCATGTTGTGAAAGACATGCCTCGCGGTGATAAAAGACAAGCGCTCGCTAAGCAAGATCGAATGAAAGACAATTTGATTCGAACTAAAGCAGAAGCCCGCTTACAAGATGCAGTGAAAATCGAGATTCAACAACTGCACGATCGAATAAAACCATTGAATCAAAAAATCGATATTAAAATGATCTGATCGACACTTCTTTTGATTGTTGCCTTGAAGTTATCGGCTTTAGAAGTGAGATGCTTTATTATGCAAGCATCAAGAAGCGTCTATTTAGATATCAAGAGATGGAAGTAAGTCATGTCAAATCAACAAATAGTATGGGACCAAGCGATCATAGAGAAGTATAACTACTCTGGTCCTCGCTACACCTCTTACCCAACCGCTTTAGAGTTTCATGAAGCGTATACTCCTGCTGAATTCGACATGGCGTGTACTCAGTATCCTGAGCGACCACTGTCTCTGTATATCCATATCCCATTTTGTCACAAGCTGTGTTATTTCTGTGGCTGTAATAAAGTCATTACTCGTCATCATCATAAAGCGGACATCTACTTAGACTCATTAGAGTTAGAGATCCGTCAACGAGCGGCGTTATTTACCGATCGTAAAGTAACCCAGTTGCATTTTGGTGGCGGCACACCAACGTTTTTAACGAAAATCCAATTTACTCGCTTAATGAATTTATTACGTGGTGAATTTCATTTTGAAGCGGGTGCTGAGATCAGTATCGAAGTTGATCCACGTGAAATTGAATTGGATATGTTGGATCACTTACGTGATGAAGGGTTCAACCGTTTAAGTATTGGTGTTCAAGACTTTAATAAAGAAGTTCAATTATTGGTTAACCGTGATCAAGATGAAGACTTTATTATCTCTATGGTGCAGCGAGCGAAAGAATTAGGTTTCCGTTCAACTAACCTTGATTTGATTTATGGTTTACCAAAACAGTCCGCAGAATCATTAGCTATCACGATTAAGCGCGTACTTGAAATGGAACCGGGTCGTTTGTCTGTTTTTAACTACGCACACATGCCAACTTTATTTGCTGCGCAGCGTAAAATTAAAGACGCCGATTTACCTGCACCCGCGGAAAAATTGGTGATGCTGCAAGACACCATTGAAACGTTAACTGGTGCCGGTTACCAGTTTATCGGAATGGATCACTTTGCACTGCCTGACGATGAGTTAGCGGTCGCGCAACGTGATGGCATTCTTCACCGTAATTTCCAAGGTTACACCACTCAAGGTGAGTGTGATTTATTGGGTATGGGCGTATCAGCTATCTCTATGATTGGCGACAGTTACGCACAGAATAAGAAAGATTTAAAAGAATATTACGCACAGGTGGATGATAAGCGTCATGCATTGTGGCGTGGTGTTGCACTTGATCAGGATGATTTAATTCGTCGTGAAGTGATTAAACAGCTTATCTGTAATTTCACGCTAGACACTAAAGCGATTGAAGCCGAGTTTAATTTAAATTTTGCTACGTACTTTGCAGAAGACTTTAAATTGCTGCAAACGTTTGTCGATGATGAGCTTGTGTCTCTGCATGAAGGCCGTATTGATGTTGAATTACGTGGTCGTTTATTGATCCGTAATATCTGTATGTGTTTTGATAAATACCTTCGTGACCGTGCGCGTCAACAGCAGTTTTCTAGAGTTATCTAAGAATAGAGTTGTGTGATTCGTTTTGAAAATTTGAAGCCGTAGGTGTTGATGCACCTGCGGTTTTTTTGTTTTTTATTAGCAACCCCCTCTAACTCCCCCTTGTATTGGCTTAGTAAACTTCAATGATTCAGCGATAAAGGGGGAGAACCTTCTTTGTGCTGTAATTACAACGATCACAATACAGTTCCTCCCCTTGAGTTACGGACTATTGAGAGTAGTAATGTAGATATAAGGGGAGGCTAGGAGGGGGTACTCATTCATAACTAGCGTATCGCAGCGTCTTTACGGCTTCACATTCCTACTGATCGGATTCTGTAACGAAATCAGCGTTTCCGTTGATTGAACTTCCTCAATCGCTTGTAGCTTATCAATTAATACATGCTGTAGTTCTTGAATGCTTTTACACATCAGTTTCACAAAAATATTGTAAGCACCGGTGGTGTAATAAGCTTCCACGACTTCTTCTAATGCATCGAGTTTCGCGATGGCAGAGTGGTAGTCACGGGCCGCGTATAAATTAATGCCGATAAAGCAGCAGACATCGTAGCCCAGCGTTTTAGGGTTAACGATAACCTCAGTGCCTTCAATGATTTTTGCGGCTTTCATTTTTTCAATACGAACATGGATAGTTGCAGGGCTAACATTAAAACGTTTAGCAAGTTCTGCATAAGGGGTTCGAGCATCATTCATCAAGGCTTGCAGAATATCTCGGTCAAGATCATCGATTTTACTGGTGTTGTTCATGAGACAGCCTTAAGCAGGGTTATTTATATATCAATATTCTTACTAAGCTACCTTAAGGGAGGGCTTTCAGCGAGTACTTTATCTAGTCGTTCTGAAGAATATCTATTACCATAGCCCCCTTACTGTTCTTATTATTAAGTGTGTTGGAGTACCCCGTGCAAATAGCGTTATTGTGTGAAGACCTAAATCGTCAATCTGAACTCGAGGCCATTGCCACTCGTTGGGGATTAACGCACGATGAAGATAATGTCTTTGCGTTGGTACTGACAACACAACAGCTTGAATTACGTAAACGAGATGAACCGAAGCTAGGGGCAATTTTTGTTGATTTGGTCTCTGGTGCCGTAGCGCATCGCCGTAAGTTTGGTGGTGGTAAAGGCCAGTCTATAGCGAAAGCGGTTGGATTGAATAAAGGCGCAACCCCATTGGTTCTGGATGGAACTGCAGGGCTAGGGCGAGATGCGTTTGTTTTGGCTTCTTTAGGATGCAAAGTGCAAATGGTAGAGCGTCATCCAGTGGTGGCTGCCTTGCTTGATGATGGCTTATCGCGAGCGAAACACGATGCCGATATTGGTGGCTGGGTATCGCAACGAATGTCTCTGTTGCATGCATCAAGTCATGATGCGTTAGAGCAATTAATGGCACAAGATGATTTTGTACAGCCCGATGTTGTGTACCTTGATCCTATGTACCCACACCCTGAAAATAAAAAGAAAAGTGCGCTCGTTAAGAAAGAAATGCGAGTGTTCCAATCGTTGGTTGGTGCAGATAATGATGCCGATGCATTGTTAGCACCGGCATTATTGATGGCCACGAAACGTGTTGTTGTGAAGCGTCCTGATTATGCTGAATGGCTAGATAATCAAAAGCCTTCGATGGCGATTGAAACGAAGAAGAATCGTTTCGATGTGTATGTTAACGCCGGAATGAAGTCTTAATCTTTAAATGGCACAACAAGAACGTCAATTGGACAGGTGTTGATCACTTGTCTGGTTGATGATAATAATTTACTCCAGAAATCTTGGTGATGACCACAAACCACAAGGTTTACATCTAAGTTTTCAATTGCTTCGCACAACTCACTGCTTAGATCCCCACTACTGACCAATGTTTTATGAATTGGATAATCTGCAAAGGTGACTAAATGCTTCATGGCTTCGTGCGATGCTTCCATTGCTTGGTGTTGTGTTTCAGCCAGATTAATATCAATTAATCCGGTATATAATTCTGCATAGCTAACATCAATGTGAATAAAAGAGACTTTCGCATCAAGAGCCTTGGCTAAACCAACCGCTTTAGTGACCAGTGACTTACTCTCTTCTGTTAAATCGACAGCGACAAGAATATGTTTATAGCTCATAATTTATCTCCTAGGTAATCCAAAGGTTAAATCCCTTTTGAATTCGATATTTAAGATGGATTATCTATAGATTAGCACCAGTCTTTCTCTTTTTTTGTCGTTTAGGTCTCGTTCTGTCTCATGTCTTCTGATTAATTAAAATACAGATTACCTATGGTATAGTAGACTCAGTTTCGAATGAAAATGAGTCATAAAGGAATTCAACTATGTTAGCGAAAACCATGATCGATCATCTTAATGCGCAAATTAACCTAGAATTTTTCTCATCTAACCTATACTTACAAATGAGTGCTTGGTGTGAAGACAAAGGATTTGATGGCGCAGCGTCGTTTTTTCGTGCTCACGCATCGGAAGAAATGGAACATATGCAACGCTTATTCACTTACGTGAGTGAAACTGGTTCAATGCCTATCTTAGGTGCGATTGAAGCACCACAATCTGAATTTTCAGGGTTGGGCGATGTGTTCCGTACGACATTAGAACATGAGAAAATGATCACGCAAGAGATCAATAAATTAGCTCATGTTGCTTTTACTTCTCAAGATTACTCAACGTTTAATTTCCTTCAGTGGTACGTGGCAGAGCAGCATGAAGAAGAGAAATTATTCAAAGGCATTTTAGATAAAATTGACCTAGTAGGTGAAGACGGTAAAGCGTTATTCTTTATCGATAAAGATTTAGCTGTATTAGCAAAATCTGGTTCGTCATCTATTATGGATAGCACTGCTGGGTAAGAAAAAGCACCCCTCAATGTAGTATGTATTTATGACGATTTGTATAAATACAGGTAGATGACCGGTCGTCACTTATCCAGCTCTTATGACAAGTATGTCTGGAGGTTATTATGGTAAGTGGCGATCTTATTTTATTGGCGTTGTTTTCGGTTACAAGTCTGAATGTGATCCGTTATTTCAGTACACTCAAAACTCTTCTCTTTATTATGCGTGAAGCGCATCCTCTGTTGTACCAACAAGTTGATGGCCGTGGTTTTTTTACTACTCATGGCAATATCGGCAAACAAAGCAAATTATTTCATTATTTATGGCAAGAAGAGTATTTAAATCATCACGATACACTTTTTGTATTTAAGTGTGAGAAAGCGCGTTATCTCTTCATGTTATCGAGTGCTTTGCTTTTCGTTACCGTCGCGGTGTTTTTCTTGGTAATTAGTTTGGGCATCTAGAGCTGAAAATAGTAAACTCCCTCCCAATTGAATTTGGGTGAGAATGTCATGAAAAAAGTAGACGTAGTGGTTATCGGTGCAGGCGCTGCAGGATTAATGTGTGCAGCTGAAGCCGGCAAACGAGGCCGCAGTGTTTTAGTTGTCGATCACGCTAAAAAACCGGGACGTAAAATTTTAATCTCTGGTGGTGGTCGTTGTAATTTTACGAATTACGATGTGTCAGCAACTCACTTTGTTTGTAACAACGCTCACTTTGTGAAATCGGCATTGTCTCAATACACTAACTGGGATTTCATCTCTTTAGTGTCTAAATACGGCATTGAATTTGAAGAGCGCGATCATGGCCAATTATTCTGTGTCGATTCGGCAAAAGAAATTGTCGATATGCTGCTAAAAGAATGTGAATTGGCTAATGTGAATTATCGCTACCGCTGCGAGATTCAAGATGTTAAAAAGAGTGAATCCGGTTTTTCTCTGACGCTTGATACTGATCGTATCGAATGCGAATCTTTGGTGATCGCGACGGGTGGATTATCAATGCCGAAATTAGGTGCAACCCCGTTTGGTTATCAATTGGCTGAGCAGTTTGGTTTATCAATGGTTCCAACGACGGCGGGTCTTGTTCCGTTCACGTTGCATAAAGAAGATAAAGAAGCGTTTTCTGAACTGTCAGGCATTGCGATTCCAGTGGTTGTAGAATCAGAAAGTGGTGATAGCTTTAAAGAAAATCTCTTGTTTACCCACCGTGGTTTATCTGGCCCCTCAATCCTACAAATTTCTTCATATTGGAACGCAGGTCAAAAAGTAATGATAGATTTGTTACCAAATGACGATTTGTCCGAAGAATTAGATACTATGCGTATCGATCATCCCAATCAAAGCGTTAAAAATTCATTAGCTAAATTATTGCCTAAAAGAGTGGTTGAAACCTTATTAAAGAATACTATTTTTAATGATCGTTCTCTTAAGCAAATCAATAACAAAGAACAAGAACAGCTGTGTTCGTTGTTCCATAAATGGCAAATTCTTCCTAATGGCACTGAAGGGTATCGTACCGCAGAAGTCACGCTAGGAGGGGTTGATAGTAATGAATTGTCGTCTAAAACCATGGAATCGAAAAAAGTACCTGGTCTGTATTTTGTCGGGGAAGTGATGGATGTAAGTGGTTGGCTTGGCGGCTATAACTTTCAGTGGGCATGGTCGAGCGGTTATGTTGCAGGGATAAACGTATAGGGTTACCTAATAATCATTAAGTCATTATTGGTTTATTCTAAAAATAGGGGCGCATATGTGCCTCTGTTTTATATGTGACGAGCTAAATATATTAAAATAATAAGGGCTTAATTAACGATGCAAACTCTCTCGTTTAGTGTTCAGAGACTTACACAACTCCATGAGGAGTGTGATTCACTATCTATAGAGCTTGGAACCGCGTGTTTAATTCAAATATTTTCTTCTCAACAACCAGAGATTGTTGATGATTATTATGCTTCTTTACAGCATTTTTTCCCTAACTCGGAAGTGATTGGCCTTAGCGTTATTCATTCCAGTATTGATGCGTCAATTTTTACTGATTCAACCGTAATTAGTATTTCTATTCTCGATTCTTCTCAACTTACTTCTGCTTCCGTGTTTCATTCTCAAGATGAAACTCGCGTTGGTCATCACCTATTAAGACGACTCTCTATTGGACAAACAACAAAAGCGATTATTGCCTTTGGTTGTTATGGTTCAGCGAGTAACTATAAACTTTTCGATGCCTTCTCAGAACACCAAAATCAAATCCCTGTGTCTGGAGGCGTTGCCGCAGATACCGGAAAAGGAACATGGGTATTTTTAAATGGTCGATTTTATTACGATCAAATTGTTGCGGTAGCGATGCATGGAGAACAACTGCAAGCGTGGTCAGAAGCGTTTGTGGAATGGAACCCAATTGGTAAGCGTTTTCGAATTACTTCTTCAGAAGGTAATATTGTAAAAACAATAGATCACCTTCTTGCGTATGATTTTTACTGTAAATATCTTGCTGATAACAAATCGACGGCATTAAGCCAGATCCAAGCATTTCCTTTAATGTTGGAAGAGGACACCGTGCGCCACATCAACGCGGTGGAGGCGATTACAGAAGAAGGGTACCTTCAGTTTGCTTCACCGATCCCAATGGGGGATGAAGTTCGATTATGTTATTACCATCCTTCATTGACTCAAGAGCAAGTGAATCAAGGCGCAATGAGACTGGCAAAGAAACAACCTGAATCTATTTTTATTTATAATTGTGAATCTCGAATTGAAAGCAGTTCGGAATCGACAGAGCTGCAAACTTTCTCAGATATTGGTTCGTGCCAAGGTATTTATGGAATGGGCGAATTTTTCCGTTCTCATAAGCAACTCATCTTGCATCATAGTTTAACCTACTTAGCTCTGAGAGAGTCCGTCTCAGAAACGGTTGATTCTGGATTTGCTCCCTCACCAAGAGAGCATAACTTAACACCTTTGTTTTCATTAATAAAAAATTCGATTCAAGATGTTGATCAAATGACCTCTGAGATGGAAAAGAAAATCCATGACCAATCGATGCGCCTTATCCAAACGTATCGTACTGACCGACGAACTGGTCTCCTTAATCGGATCGTTTTGAAAGAGCGTCTTGAACATATTGCAGAAACCGATCACTTAGTGTCTTTTAAGCTCACCAATTTAAGCCAAGTGAATGAAAAATATGGTTATCAAGTCGGGGATAAATTACTTCAAGACATCAGTAAATACTTAGAAGATCAACTTTCTAGTGCGATTGGGGCGGCAGTCGAGCTTTACAGTATCGGTATTGCTGAATGGGGAGTGGTTTTTCACAGTAATAAGAACAGTGAAGTTTTACGTAAATACATTACGGACTTTATTGAAGGCATTGAGCACGTAAGTTTTGAACCTTATGGCCTTAATGATGTGGATTATCTCAGTGTGACTATTTCTGGTGGTTTAATTAGCCGTCGTGATTTCCCTCAGATTGCAGTCGAAGAACTTATTTTAAAAACCGTAGAAGCCCGTCGCGTAGCGATGCGTCGAAATCGTCACTTATGTAACGCACGTGATTTATTGAAAGAAGAGCGATTACGCCAAAGCCAGTTGGATTGGTTAACGTGTGTGAATCGCGCCATTTCTAAAAAAAGTGTGTTGGTCTATGGTCAGCCAATCTTTAAAGCAAATAGCCACGAGCAAGCCTCTACAGAG
Source organism: Aliivibrio logei (assembly GCF_001691055.1). Lineage (NCBI taxonomy): Bacteria > Pseudomonadati > Pseudomonadota > Gammaproteobacteria > Vibrionales > Vibrionaceae > Aliivibrio > Aliivibrio logei. The sequence goes on along the minus strand of NZ_MAJU01000024.1, from coordinate 140,251 downwards.
TGTTTAATGCGTATTCGTGAAGGTGACCAAGTATTTTCTCCTGGGCAATTTTTGCCAGCGGTAGAGGGCACTCACCTTTATACTCGATTAAGCCGAGAAATGATTTCTTGTACGTTTGATATTATGCAATCGAATCATATGGATTTTTCCATTAATCTTTCGCCTCAAGATTTGATGAGTGACAGAACTCTTGATTTATTAGAGTCCTCTATTATTCGTTTAGATAATCCATTTAGAGTAGGTTTTGAGGTGTTAGAGACGGAGCAAATTCAAGATTACGGTCGTATGATTGAAGTTTGTAATCACTTTAGACGATTAGGGGCACGGATCATCATTGATGACTTTGGGTCTGGTTATTCGAATATTGATGAGGTCATGAAACTAGAGCCTCAAGTGATTAAACTGGATGGCTCTTTGATTAAAAATGTTCATCAAGATAAGCGTCAACGCCTGATCTCTCAGCAAATGGTGCAATTGTGCCATGCGCTTGATGCGAAAGTGGTGGCTGAGTTTGTTCACAATCAAGAAGTCTGCTCGATTGTGGAGCAAATGGGCGTTGATTATTTACAAGGCTACTTTTTGGGTGAGCCTAAAGCATTGAAATAAGGGATGTCGAGGGTCATTCGACGTAAAGGTGACCACTGCGTTCTGCTTGAAAAACGGTTAAAAATCGCTCGTAATACAGATTAAGAGCCTGTGCATTTTCAGGCTCTTTTACCATCTTTAATATTTCCATTCCCGCCTCACAAGTGCACAGATTGCCTTCGCTTTGATTTCGACGTAAATGATAGCTTGAGGTATCGACACTCTCTAAATACAAACAAGGAAGCTCTTGTAACCAAGGGCTTTTGTTGACCATTTTTTTCGCTTCTTGCCAGGTCGCATCAAGTAAAATAAACAACTGCTTTTTAGATGACGTCTTTGCATTGGCATATTCTGTACTGAGTGTGTTTTCTGTACTTGGAAAAAGTAACCATGTCTCAGTATCATCTCGCGCTATTTTTTCTAGTAGCGCGGTTGGCAGCTCTTTACGTTGCCATAAATAAGCCCGAGCGTTCGGTAAGCTGTTTGTTATCAACTTACCGGTGTTGGTTAATTTTTTTTGTTCGTTCTCATGGTACAGCAGCGCAAATTCAATGTGCGAGGTTAAACTTGGCTGGTGAGAGCAAATACAGTTATAGGTAAATCCACAAATTGAACAAGACATTATTTATCCAACGGTTGTACTGGTGAGAATAAGGTTAGCCCTGATTGGATGGGAAAGACTACGCCATTCACCGTTTCTTTCTCTGCGTTGATGGTATTGCCTTTACGGGTAAAGGTTCGTTCTGCAATCATGTATTGTCGTTGGTGACGGCTCATTAATACGTGAACTTGGTTTTCATTAATGGCTTGCCACACGCCAGTTTCAATTAATTGAGGTTCGCCATTTTGATAATCATACGTAGTGACGGCGGAATGATCAGGACGTAAAGTTAGACCAATGGTTAAACCTGAGTTACCTGCCGTACTGGTTCCTTTGTATGTGTTTACCCAGTTTAGCGTGGTATCTTTTGGTGAGATTGAAGCACAACCTTGATAGTTTTTATCATTTATCGTGACGTCTGATGCCCAACCATAAACAGTATCAACCATGGTGTCTTTGCAGATAGCACTGTCCATCACAAGAGAAATGTCATCGGATTGATAGGTGCGTTGCTCGATGGATAATTCTTGATCCGTAATGGCTTGCTGTTGGGCCTTTTTACCCATTTCCGATACGCTAAATATCCCTTTATTTACTTGAACATTCCAAAAAGGTTCATTACCCGATGCGGTTGTTGGTTGAGCGGGTTGTTGGCAGCGTGCGCCTTCACCGGCAACTAATTTGTTGATATGAGAAACGACAAAACGTGCAGGGTAATCATTCGCAAATCCGCCCTTTGGTGGTGCTTCAAAATGACCGATTAATTCACCATACATTGATTGGTAAGGTGTTGATTGAATGTCGGTTCCTGCTTTCCATTGCTCTGAAGTGAGGTTTATCCAATATTGTTGATCACTGCCACAAGGTTGAATACTTTGTGATTCGTGGCCAATGACTACAGTACCACGCAGTATAAAAGTATGAGCCCCTGATGCGGATTGACTGTTATCAAAATCATCTGTGGATGTGTCTATTGCTGATTGCTGGCTACACCCTGATAAAAACAGAAGAGCGGTGAAAGTCAGTAGTGAAAGCTTCATAATAAACTCCAGAAATCGATGATAAGTTGAATAAAAACCAGTATGCCATAGGACACCTAAAATAGATTGGAATTCACCTTTATCAGAGCTATTGATAATAAATTAGCGTAAAATAATAGGGTTATTTTAATAAGTAAAGAGAGCTAAGAAAAATATGAGTTGGAATCTTTCGCCTTCAGACGTATTTAGCGCATCACCCGTTGTTCCTGTTATGGTTATTGAACAACTAGAAGATGCTGTACCAATGGCTCAAGCTTTAGCGGCGGGCGGTATTAATGTATTTGAAGTTACATTGAGAACGGCGGTTGCTCTTGAGGCGATTACGGCGATTCGAAAAGCAATGCCACAAGCCCTTGTTGGTGCAGGTACAGTGATCAGCACTCAACAATATGATCAAGCGGTAGAGGCTGGCGCTAAGTTTATTATCTCTCCTGGATTTACTCCCAGTTTATTAGCTCATGCAAAATCGGCAGATGTTCCTTTGATCCCAGGTGTTGCTACGCCGTCAGAAGTCATTCGTGCCATTGAGTTAGGTTATACGCACCTTAAATTCTTTCCAGCAAGTGCGTTTGGTGGACCATCTGTATTGAAAGCGATGGCGGCTCCATTACCTCAAGTGCAGTTTTGTCCTACTGGTGGGATTAATCCACAGAATGTAAATGACTACACTGCGTTAGAGTGTGTGGCGACGGTCGGTGGCTCTTGGATGCTACCAAAAGACGTCATTGCCGCTAAAGACTGGTCAAAAATAACCACGCTTGCAAAAGAAGCGATTGAGCTAATTAAATAAGCACAATATTCGATTTTCTTTTCACATAAAGGCAATGACTTACTTAAGTGGTTGTCTTTTTTATTATCACGAGGGGGTGATTGAAAAATCGGTTAAGTCTTTTGGCCATGAAGAAAGTGGTAGTGGCTTGCTGTATAAAAACCCTTGTGCGGTATCGCACCCCATTTCTTTTAAAATTAAGGCTTGTTCTTCCGTTTCAATACCCTCTGCTACAATCGACACATTAAACCCTTTCGCAATATTCACAATCGCGTTTGCAATGGAAGTCGATGCATTTTCTGTGTTTAACCCTTTAACAAAAGAACGGTCTATTTTGAGGCAATCAAACGGCAGCGTGTGTAAATAAGAAAGCGATGAATAGCCAGTACCAAAATCATCAATGGCCAAATGAACCCCTAGTGATCTTATTTTTCGCATTAGCTCTATCATGGTGTCATCTTCATTAAGCAAACGAGATTCAATGAGCTCAAGGCTTAGATTTTTTGCTGATAACCCTGATGATTGTAAAATACGAACAAGTCCTTCGTAGCTGTTGGAGTGGTGAAATTGCTCTATTGATACATTAACGTGAATAATAAAGTCAGCAGGCCATTCTCCTGATTTTATTTTTTTTGCCGTATCGGAACAGGCTTGCTGAAGAATGTAACGGCCAATGTTGATAATCATGCCATTATCTTCAGCGAGTGGAATAAACTGATTCGGTGGAATTAACCCATAAAGGGGAGATTGCCAGCGTATTAATGCCTCTGCGCCTTGAACGTTACCGGTTTTAAAATCGATTAATGGTTGATAATACGGAATGAACTCATTATTTTTTATGGCGTAGGCAAGGTCTGTCGTTAATTGTGTTTTTTGAGTAGATGCAATCGCCATGCAAGGTGTAAAAGTGGTGATATACCCAGCCGTTGATTGTGCTTGGGCCAATGCCAAACTGGCACTGCGAAGCCAATGCATCACGTTATTGTCATTGAGTTCATAAACAATCCCAATCGAGATTTGAATGGCTATTTCCCCTGAATTTGATTGAATCGGGGTGTTAAAAATAGAATGCAATTGTTGAGCGTACTTCTTTAGTTCATCGACGCTTTTTACTGAATAGAAAAAGAGCGCGAATTCCGAACCACCAATTCTGGCAAGTTCAATATTGTCTATTTGATAATGTGTTTTTAAACGTTGCGCGATATCGACTAGCAGGAGATCACCGCTTACGTGCCCAATGGCATCATTAATATTTCTAAATTCGTTAATACTAAAAGAGATGAGCCCTGATTCTTTTGATAAATAAGGCGATATCGCTTCGGTTAATCCAGATCGGCTATACAGCGTGGTTAACGTATCGTAGGTCACTTTATCTTGGAGTTCTTGAAAGGAGGATTTTAAATTTCTCGCCATTAATTCGAATGACTCAGTTAATGTTGAGATTTCCTTTGTGCTGCTGTGAGAAGGTACCGGTGTATCCCATTCCCCTTGAGATAAGGCTTTTGCTGAATTTGCGGTATCAATGATTGGCTGAATTAAGCGACGGGCAATATAAGCCGTTAAAGTAAAACACAGTAAGCTGAGTAGTATAATAAATAAAATAGAACGGTCCCGCTGTTCTGGGAGCTTCCCGAGTAAAACGGATTCAGGTATTGATGCCACAATGTAGGCTCCAATATCGGTATTATTTTTAAACGGGGTAATGGTTAAAAAATGGTTTTTACCATTAATTTTTAACGTGATGATTTTCTTTGTGATTGCTTTGCTAAACCCAATATCAGAGATATAACGAATGGTTTCTCGAGTGACGGGATCATTAATGTCTTTTAAGCGATCTATTTTGTGGTTTGCGTATTTTTCATTGTGATTTGAATGAATCCACACATTTCCTTTCTCATCTAAAATTGAAATACTGCCTGATATTTCTTTTGCTTCCTGATTTAAAAAGGTATTAAACGAGCTGAGCATGACATCGGTCGTTAAGACGCCGGCAAGATGATGTCTTTTATCATAAACAGGCGCTAATGCAGATAAAATTGAGTCGTCATCTTCGTCGATATTGGTATAAATATCGCTCCATTGTGCCTTGGGGTTCTCTTTTGATTTTATGTACCATGGGCGTAAGCGAGGATCATACGCTGGAATTGTTTTTAGGAGCGGTGCATTGGTTGATGCGTTAGTGTAAATATTAAGGCCATTATCGGTGGATTGATCTTTTAAGAATAAAGATAAAGTATGAGCACTTTTGTTTCGACGAAAACCAAAGTAATCACCAGTATTGCTGCCAAAGCCAATAATATCGACTTGCTGGAGAACATTAAGTTCTTTTGAAAAATGCTGTTTTAAATAATCTTGTAATTCGAATGCTTTATTTGGTAAATAAAGCTGATAGTGCTCTATGGTATTACGCATCGTTAAATTGGCATTGAATGGATCTTCTAAAAAATGATGTAGGCCGACTTTAATGCTACGAGAAGACGATTGAAGGAGCTTTTTACTCGTTATACTTAACATGTCGTCGTACATTTTTTGTTGTTCATTGAGCATAATAGTCATCGTTATAATAAAGATGACTAAAAAAGGCAGTGTTATTGCGAGCTTTAATGAGATTTTTTGTTTAAACAACATGACGAGAAGGCCTATCAGAGTTCAAAATTTAGAGAGTAAATTTTAGCGGTCTGATGCTATCAGTAATGATGAGAACAAAACTGTCTTAACAATGACTCAAGAGGCTATTTATCAATAAGCACGGTAAGATGAGTGGAATTCTTAAAGTTAAGATGAATGAGTAGGGTAAGTGAGTGTTACGAGGTGAATTTAATAATAAGAGCCAATGGCTCTTATTATTAATGAGGACGTTTTATATGATTAACGCTTTGCTGCCATGTCTCGTAACGCTTGTTTTTCTGCGTCAGATAAGAAAGCCAACTCTAAGCCATTAATTTGAATCTGACGGATCTGCTCTTGAGTCAGGCCGACTTTTGGTGCCGCAACGTTGTATTCATGAGGAAGCTCAATGCCTTCAACCGCAGGATCATCGGTGTTTAAACAGACTTTTACACCATATTCCAAGAAGGTTTTGATTGGGTGAGATTCAAAGGAAGCAACGGTACTTGTTTGAATGTTTGAGGTTAAGCATGACTCGATACCAATGTTGTTTTTGGCTAGAAATTCCAACAGTTTTGGATCTTCAACGGCTTTAACGCCGTGCCCAATACGAATGGCTCCTAATTCATTAATTGCTTGCCACATGCTTTCTGCACCCGCCGCTTCACCAGCATGCACAGTCACACGTAAATCGGCATCACGTACTTGTTTAAAGTGATTTACAAAACGATCACCCGGTTGACCGAGTTCATCGCCTGCTAAATCGATAGCAACTAACTTATTTTTTTGAGAAAGAAGACCATCTAATTCTTGCTGACAGGCTTCTTGTCCAAACGTACGGCTCATGATCCCAATAAGATTTGTCTTGATACCAAAATCACGACAACCGGCCTCAACGCCATTAACAACGGCTTCAACAACACCCGCAATCGATAGGTTATGTTTCATTGCCATGTAGTAAGGGGAGAAACGCAATTCGGCGTAATCAATCTGTGCATTCATGGCATCTTGAACATTTTCATAAGCCACGCGACGACATGCGTCTAAGTCACCCAGAACAGCAACACCCCAGTCCAATTTAGAAAGAAAGGCAACCAAGCTTGGCTCTGCTTCTACAATTTGAACGTGTGGACGTAATGCTTCTAAGTCATAAGCGGGTAATGCAAGACCAAATTTTTGGCCTAAATCTAAAATGGTTTCAATGCGGATATTGCCATCAAGGTGACGATGAAGATCCGTAAGAGGGAGTGTTTTAGTTATCATTATTGGATTATTCCTACAAAGAAGACATGAATGCGTATAAATAGTAAGAATAAGTATAGAGAGTAGTGATGATGATGTCAGCAGCAAAACGGGGGAAAACAGCGCAATTTTACCGATTGCGCTGTTATGTTAACTTATTCTGTTGGCCATTCACTCAGAGGAAGCGGGCGACTGTATAAGAAGCCTTGAGCGTGTTGATAATTTAATTTAACGAGTAATTCGGCTTGCTCTTGAGTTTCAATCCCCTCGGCAACTAAAGTGATATTAAATCCTTTGGTCATATTAATGACCGCAGCAGCGATAGAAGATTCTACATTTTCAGTGGTTAAATCTTTGATAAATGAACGATCGACTTTGAGTACATCAAAAGGAAGTTTATGAATGTACGCCAATGACGAATAGCCAGTACCGAAGTCATCTATCGCAATTTGAATACCCAAATCTCGTATTTTCTGCATTGTGTCTGTGGTGGTTTTATCATGATTGACTAAGCGAGATTCCGTTATCTCTAAGGTTAGGTTTTGTGGTGGAATCGTCGTTTGAGTTAACACCGAATCTAACTCTTCTAAGAAATCGTCCTGCATGAGTTGGCAAACCGATAAATTAACGTGCATATGGAAGTCTTTTGACCATAAGCCTTTTTCTATCTGTGAAACCGTGTCTAAACAGGCTTGGGTCAGGATCTGTTTGCCAATAGGAATAATCATTCCATTATCTTCAGCAAGGGGAATGAAATCTAATGGCGATATCATCCCTCGGGTCGGATGCAACCAGCGTACTAATGCTTCTGCACCAATGGTTTTACCTGTTTTTATATCAATGATCGGTTGATAGAAAGGCACCATTTCGTTGTTCTCAATCGCTAACACGAGCTCTCTTGTCATGATGGCTTTATTTAATGATGCCTCCGCCATTTCAGGTGTGTATAGCGAGATGTTGAAATTATTCTTTTTGGCTTGGCCAAGTGCAATGCTGGCGTTACGTAACCATATTGTCATGGAATCCGAGCTAAGATCTCCTGCCACTAAGCCTATGGAAATACTGACTAACACGCTGTCGTTTGCGCTACAAAATGGTGTGATAAATCGCGCTTGTATCTCAATGGCGTGTTGTTCTAATTGTTTTACATTGTCCAATTGCGAAAAGAAAACAGCGAACTCATCTCCACCCACTCGGCTGATGGCAATGTCTTTTTCTGGAAAACTTAACTGAAGGCGATCAGTAATGCTTTGAAGTAATTTGTCGCCTTCGATAATGCCTAAGCTGTCGTTAATATCTCGGAAGTTATTCACCCCAATGATTAAGAGACCTTGTTTTTTTCCTGCTTGGATCATTTCTTTACTGTGTTCAATTAAGCCTTGGCGACTGAATACTTGGGTTAAAGGGTCGAATATAATTTGTTGACGCATGGCTTCGAACGAAGATTGCAGTTTATTGGTCATATCGTTAAAGGCGTTCATCAGCATGGTGGTTTCATAGATGCTGCCTGTGGCTTCAAGGTTGTTCCAGTGACCACTGGCAATATTGCGGGCTGCTTTTGCTGTGGTAAATATCGGTTTAGTGACTTGAGTAATAAAATAAATACCGATCAAAAGACCTGCAATCGCAAGCAGAAAGCCAAACCCTAAACCTCTGCGTTGCTCTTGTTGTAATTGACCTAATAAATCGCTTTCTGAAATAGAAATAACGATATACCAATGCAGCCCATAATCATCTACGTAAGGTGTTATTTGACTGAAATAGCGTTCTTTATTATTAGTGAAATTAAAGGGTGTCGCGGTGGTCGCATGAATTAAATTGTGATCTTTAATGTATTGGGCGCTTTGATTAATGGCTATATCTGAGCTTTCGGTGGCGTACAAACGAGAGCCAATTTGGCTTTTATCAGTACCTAAAGAAATAACACTTCCTATGCTGGAATGTGCAATGAGTTGCTGTTGCTCATCAATAAGATAAATCGACCCTTTCGTCTGTTTTGTTTCTTTTAATAAAAAACGATTAAAAGAGTCTAATTTGATGTCAGCGGCAAAGACGCCAATAAAATCATCATTATAAAAAACAGGCTGTATTGCTGACATGGTAATGTCTTTACGTTCGTCCGCATTGGCGTAAATTGCCGACCAAGAAGGCCTGAATGTGTTTGCTGCAGGGATATACCAAGGGCGTTCTCTTGGATCGTAGTTTTTAATGACGGATCGTATGTCTTTCGATTCTTTTTTTCCACGGTAAATGATGAGATCGTCCCCTGTCCTCTTGTCTTGCAACATCAAGGATAGGCCGGTGTTTGGCTCGCGTCGGAACCCGATGTATTCTTTTTTCTCCCCACCAAAAGAGAGAACATCCATTTGTTCAAGGTCTTGATATAAGCCTAAGAAGGTACCTTCTAAATAAGACTGAATGTGTGTGATGTTGTTCGGTTGGTACATTTTATAACGTTCAATTTGGTCGACCATGTTCTGAACGGCGAAAAATGGGCTTTCTAAAAACTTGTTGAGGTCATCATGGGTATTTTGGGTGTAAGAGGACAATATCTTTTGGCTGACATCATCAACCATTTTTTCGTAACTACTATTTTGAGTATAAAAAATAACACCGAGTGTTAGTGATAACACGGTAATAAAAGGCAGCATAACTGCTGTTCTTAATGAGAATTGTCTTTTCGGTGTCTGTTCAATCATAGTAACTTCATTATGAGGTACCGCATTTTGCTATGCCGTAGCCGATTAATTTAAATGGTATTAGTAATTAATCGGCCAAAATCGTAAAAGCTGCAATGATTATTCTAATTCTTTCAATTTCCTTGTTAGGGTGTTGCGTCCCCAACCTAATAGTTTTGCTGCCTCTTGCTTGTGACCATGTGTGTGTGTGAGTGCTTTTTCAAGCAATATTCTTTCAACTTGAGGTATCACATAATTTAAGATTTCAGTCTCACCTTGGTTAAGTTGTTCTTCAACCCATAATTGAAGTGAGGATTGCCAATCTGATGTTTCAAGATTGCTTGCTTTTGATTGAATGGTGAATAATTCGGGTGGAAGATCCGAAGGAAGTACTTCTTGGCTGCTGGCCATTACCGTCAGCCATCGACAAGTGTTTTCTAATTGTCTTACGTTACCAGGCCACTCACATTCGCCGAGTTTATGACTGGCTTCTTTACTCAGTGTTTTGCATTCGACACTCAACTCTTTTGCGGCAAGACGTAAAAAATGTTCGGTGAGTTTCGTTATGTCTTCACGGCGCTCACGTAGTGCAGGAATATGCACTCGAATAACATTCAAACGGTGAAATAAATCTTCACGAAAGCCACCATCGGATACTAACTTTTCTAAGTTTTGATGAGTGGCCGCGATGATACGTACATCCACTTGCACGGGTGAGTGCCCACCGACACGATAAAATTGCCCGTCAGCGAGAACACGCAATAATCTGGTTTGAATGTCTAATGGCATATCTCCAATCTCATCAAGAAATAGGGTGCCATTATTGGCTTGTTCAAAACGACCTTTGCGTATTGAATTCGCGCCAGTAAATGCCCCTTTTTCATGGCCAAACAATTCAGACTCAATTAAATCTTTTGGTATGGCAGCCATGTTGAGTGCGATGAATTCGTTATTGACTCTTGGGCTATGACGGTGTAAAGCATGGGCTACGAGCTCTTTACCCGTGCCGGATTCCCCATTAATTAATACCGAAATTGAAGAGCGAGAAAGTCGACCAATGGCTCTAAATACTTCCTGCATGGCAGGAGCTTCACCAATGATCTCTGGAACATGGTGTTCTTGTTTTGGTTGTTGGTTGTGTTGTTTTTTTTGTTCTTGGCTATGAGCAAGAGCTCGTTCAACTAAGGTTAATGCTTCATCAATATCAAACGGCTTTGGTAAATATTCAAAGGCCCCTTTTTGATAAGCACTTACCGCTGCATCAAGATCTGAGTGTGCCGTCATGATGATGACGGGTAACTCGGGGTAGTTTTCTTGAATGTTGTTGAGAAGGGTTAATCCGTCCATCCCAGGCATACGAATATCTGAGATAATAACGTCTGGCACATTGCGTTCTAGCGCTTGCAGTACGCTCTCTGCATCGCCAAAACTTTCGCATAACATGTTGGCACTTGTTAGTGTCTTTTCTAATACCCAGCGAATAGAGCTATCATCGTCAACAACCCAAATAAATCCTTTGCTCATTGTTTTTCTCCATTGCCATGATATTTCATGGTCTTATTCATTGTTATTTTAGTGGGAGGTAAATCGTAAATATGGTTTTTCCTGGCCAACTGTCGACATCAATCTTGCCATTATGTTGGTCTATTAAGTTTTGAGAAATAGAAAGACCTAAGCCGGTTCCGCCTTCTCGCGCGCTGACCATGGGGTAAAATAACGTGTCTTGGATATGACTTGGTATTCCCGGACCGTTATCAATCACTTCTATTTTTGCGGCAAGACGATGGCGTTGGCCATAAATGTTGGTTTGATAATCGGTGCGCGTTCTTAGGGTAATGAGGCCATCCGGTTGGTTCTTTAATACTTCGGCGGCGTTACTCACGATATTTAGAATCGCCTGTTCAATCTGTTCTGCATCCATTTCAAAATCAGGCAGGCTTGGATCATAATCTCGTTGTATTTTTACTTGATAGCTTGGGTTTAATTCAATAATTTGACGTACTTTTTCTATGATGGCGTGCAGGTTTTCGGGTTGCTTTAGGCCAAGACGTTGTGGCCCCAAAAGTCGGTCGACTAAATTACGTAAACGATCGGCTTGCTCAATAATTATTTGAGTGTATTCGTGCAGTTCAGGGTTTGGGAGCATACGCTCTAAAAGTTGGGCCGCACCACGTAATCCTCCTAATGGATTTTTGATTTCATGAGCAAGGCTTCGAACTAATACTTTTGCTGCTTGTTGTTGGGCATGTTGATTAATTTCTTGTGATAAACGACGTTGTTGCTCAATCTGACGAATTTCAATTAAGAGATACAGTGACTTTTTAATGGCAATTGGACTGGATGTTACTTCAATGTAGAGAGGGCTGTTTCCTACGATCATACACACATCACTGTCGGTAACACTTTGTCCTGTTTCAAGAGGGATCATTAACGTAGATAGGTCAAATCGAGTGTGTTGAAATAAGTCATCAAAAGTATGTAGAGCCATACGTTGAGCGCTTTGAGAAAAAAGCTGTTCAGCGGCAGGGTTGGCATAATGAATATTACGTTGGTCATCAAGTAATAAAATTGCGGTTACTTGATGGTCGAGTAATTGCGTTGAAAAATCCATAAATAGAACCACATCCTTGTCATCACATTCTAATGCACCATTCTAGTGCATCGTTACCTTTCATGAAAGGCAGTGACAACCCAAATAGCGCGAATTTATACGCTCTTACTCGCTATAGGTACTTATAGCTTGGATGGTCGATGCAAGTGCACAGTTATTATTGGTGATGATGCAATTCTCTTGCCGTTTTTTTGAGCCACGACAGTAATAATGTGAGTGCCTCTTTCTATGTTGGTGAGCTTCCATTCTTTTGATGTTTGAGGCAAGCCATAAGGAGAGCCATCGAGCACTAATTGAAGTTTCTCATCAACAGCAAGCTTACGAGTTAAGTCTGTTAACACCATGATGTGCCCGCGAGAGCTACGGATGGTTTCTTCTTGAGATAAGTTATTAATTGATATGCTTAACTTAGCTAAGGTGGTCTTTTGCTCTGGTCTTTTCTTTTTTGGGACCGAAGAGTTTGAGGCCGTGGGGGCTGGAATGCTTTCCATTTCATTTTCATTCGAAGAAAAAGACAGTTGTGTTGATTTTGTATTACTTGCTGGGGGAGTGTCACTGAAATGTCGGACGCCCGATTTATCTTCCCATGTGTAAACGGTATTTGCGGTAGAAGGTAGGGAGAATAGGCTAAGAAATAAAAGTACGATATAAGTATGAGGCATGGTTCCACCATTGATGATGGTTATTATTTGATTTCAATAAGCTACTTCAAAAGTGAAATCTCGTTTAGTTTATGCATAACAATACAACTCGTTAAATGGCGAGTGTTGTCGTGTGTGTAGGGAGTGTTGCGTGTAAATGGGATTTTGCCAATATAAAAAAGGCTCGCTTGTGAAGCGAGCCTAAAAACATCAGATTGATTTCAATTTGTTACGTCAGAATTAAACTGAGTAATACATTTCAAATTCAAGAGGGTGAACAGCTGTGTTGATAGCGGCAACGTCTTGAGATTTTAGAGTGATGTAAGAATCAATGAAATCACTAGAGAATACGCCACCCGCCGTTAAGAATTCACGATCAGAATCCAGAGCTTGTAGTGCGATATCTAGAGATTCAGCTACTTTTGGAATTTCAGCTGCTTCTTCCGCAGGAAGGTCATACAGATCTTTATCCATTGCTTCGCCTGGGTGGATCTTGTTCTTAATTCCGTCAAGACCAGCCATTAGCATTGCTGAGTAGCTTAAGTATGGGTTTGCCGCAGGGTCACCAAAACGAACTTCGATACGACGTGCTTTCGGGCTTGGTACCACTGGGATACGGATAGACGCTGAACGGTTACGAGCAGAATATGCAAGCATTACCGGAGCTTCAAAACCAGGGACAAGACGCTTGTATGAGTTGGTTGTTGGGTTAGCAAATGCATTGATAGCACGAGCGTGTTTAATGATACCGCCAATAAAGAAGATAGCCATTTCTGATAGGCCGCCGTACTTATCGCCAGCAAATAAGTTTTGTCCATCTTTGTTCAATGACATATGTACGTGCATGCCTGAACCGTTATCACCAACAAGTGGTTTTGGCATGAAAGTCGCTGTTTTACCGTAAGCGTGAGCTACGTTATGAACAACATACTTATAGATTTGAGTTTCATCTGCTTTGTTTGTTAGCGTATTGAAGCGAGTTGCGATCTCATTTTGACCCGCCGTTGCTACTTCGTGGTGGTGCGCCTCAACAACAAGGCCCATTTCTTCCATGATTAAACACATAGCAGAACGGATATCTTGAGATGAATCAACAGGAGCGACTGGGAAGTAACCGCCTTTAACGCCAGGACGGTGACCTTTGTTGCCGCCTTCGTATTCAGTACCTGAGTTCCACGCGGCTTCGATATCATCAATCTTAAAGAAAGAACCTGACATATCAGTGCTAAAGCGAACGTCATCAAATAGGAAGAATTCTGGTTCTGGACCGACTAAAACCGTGTCAGCAAGACCTGTCGAGCGTAAGTAGTCTTCAGAGCGTTTTGCAATTGAGCGAGGGTCACGATCGTAACCTTGCATTGTTGTTGGTTCAAGAATATCACAACGAATATTTAAGGTTGCATCAGCAGTGAATGGGTCAAGTACCGCACTTGCTGCATCTGGCATCATAACCATGTCAGATTCATTAATGCCTTTCCAGCCAGCAACTGAAGAACCATCAAACATTTTGCCGTCTTCGAAGAAGTCTGCATCAACTTGATGAGAAGGAATTGAGATATGTTGCTCTTTACCTTTTGTATCGGTAAAGCGTAAATCAATAAATTTTACTTCGTTTTCTTGAATTAGAGCGAATACGTTTTCTACTGACATGTAGGATAACCTCCGGTGTTATAATATAAATATTGGCCAGTTAGGCTGTTATTAACTATATAGCCAAAACTGTGCCAAAAGTAATAATCCTTTAATATTAGTGAGTTAGGTTTTTTTATCTTCATTTTTACTTGGGTGTTGCACCAAGTTGATCTTTGGTTGCACTTATTTGGTGCAAGTCGAGTATCGAAAAATAAAAAATTAAATCATCACTAATTTACTTCTATCTGCTATTCAGCCGTGAAATGCCATATTTGTCAATATAATCCCTTGTTAAAATAATTAGAAAAAGTAAATTAATCTTTTAACTTGTTGATAATAATTGTTTTTTGTTTTTTGTTGAAAAAAATAAAGTAAGAATGCAAATTGATGGGGTTTCTTGATTTTTGGTTATTTTTTCGTCGTTTTTGTGGGCTTGATTAAATAAATTGAAAAAAAATTGTGTCTTCAATCACATATTTCGTGGGTTTTGCTCTAAAATCTGTTAAATTATTGACCGTTTTTAAACCAAAGTAGCGCCAATGGTGGCTCTACACGTTCTGAGTGAATTTGAATCCATGTCTACTCCACAACTTGATAAACTAAGAAATATCGCAATTATTGCGCACGTTGACCACGGTAAAACAACGTTGGTTGATAAATTGCTCCAGCAATCAGGTACGCTTGAATCTCGTGGTGAAGCTGAAGAGCGCGTCATGGACTCGAACGATATTGAAAAAGAACGTGGTATCACGATCCTTGCTAAGAACACAGCGATTACTTGGAACGATTACAACATCAACATCGTAGATACTCCAGGACACGCCGATTTCGGTGGTGAAGTTGAGCGTATTATGTCTATGGTTGATTCAGTTCTACTTATCGTAGATGCTGTTGACGGTCCAATGCCACAAACGCGTTTCGTAACGCAAAAAGCATTCGCACACGGTCTTAAGCCAATCGTTGTAATCAACAAGGTTGACCGTCCAGGCGCTCGTCCTGAGTGGGTTATGGATCAAGTATTTGATTTATTTGATAACCTAGGCGCAACTGATGAACAACTAGACTTTAAAGTTGTTTACGCTTCTGCACTAAATGGTTGGGCTAACGCTGAATCAGAAGAAGAAACTGAAAACATGGAATCTTTATTCCAAGCGATCGTTGACGGTGTTGATGCACCAGTTGCTGACCGTGACGGTGACTTCCAAATGCAAATTTCTCAACTTGATCACAACGCATACGTTGGTGTTATCGGTGTTGGTCGTATTACACGTGGTAGCGTTAAAGTTAACCAAGCGGTTACAGTTATCGGTGCTGACGGTAAAGAACGTAAAGGCAAAATTGGTCAAGTACTAGGTTACTTAGGTCTTGAGCGTCATGATGTTGAACTTGCAGAAGCGGGTAACATCGTTGCAATCAGTGGTTTAGGCGAGCTTAAAATTTCTGATACAGTTTGTGCGCAAAACAATGTTGAAGCATTGCCGCCACTAACAGTTGATGAACCAACGGTAACAATGACTTTCCAAGTAAACAACTCACCATTCTGTGGTAAAGAAGGTAAATTCGTTACTTCACGTAACATCCTTGAGCGTTTACAAAAAGAACTAGTACACAACGTTGCACTTAAAGTTGAAGAAACTGGTGACCCGGATAAATTTAAAGTATCTGGTCGTGGTGAACTTCACCTAGGTATCTTAATCGAAAACATGCGTCGTGAAGGTTTCGAGCTAGCAGTATCTCGTCCAGAAGTTATCGAACGTATGGTAGATGGTCAACTAATGGAACCGTTTGAAACGGTAACAATCGATGTAGTTGAAGAGAACCAAGGCGCGGTAATGGAAAGTATCGGTACTCGTAAGGGTGAACTAACTGATATGGCTCCAGATGGTAAAGGCCGTGTACGTATGGACTTTATGATGCCTTCTCGTGGTCTTATCGGTTTCCAAACTGAATTCATGACAATGACTTCTGGTTCTGGTCTTATCTACCACGCATTTGATCACTACGGTCCTCACAAAGGCGGCACAATTGGTCAACGTAAAAATGGTGTACTAATTTGTAACCAAGCTGGTAAAGCTGTTACTTACTCACTATTCTTCCTACAAGATCGTGGTCGTTTATTCTTAGGTCACGCTACAGAAGTATACGAAGGTCAAATCATCGGTATTCATAACCGTGCAAACGACCTTACAGTTAACTGTATTCGTGGTAAGCAACTGACTAACGTTCGTTCTTCTGGTACTGATGAAGCACAAACGCTTTCTCCTTTCATCGATTTGACTCTTGAGCAAGCTCTTGAATTCATCGACGTTGATGAGCTAGTAGAAGTAACACCAGTAAGCATTCGTATCCGTAAGAAACTACTTACAGAGAACGATCGCAAACGTGCTGGTCGTACACCTAAGTAATTATTAATTTTTGATTTAGCGTTATAGTTAAATTGTAAATTGAATAAATATCAAATCCCTTTGTAGGCAACTACGAAGGGATTTTTTTTATCTGTTATGATAAATAAAGGCAATTTTAAAGAGTCAGATATTATGGAAGAGAAGTTTAAACATTCGCTAAGGATTAGCTGGTCATATTTTTTATTTTTAAAGCAACGCATTATTCATGATCGATTAACGGTCAGTGCCGGTTATATGGCCTATATTACGTTGTTATCATTGGTTCCTTTAGTCACCGTCTTACTTTCTGTGTTATCTCAGTTTCCTATTTTTTCAGGAGCAGGAGAGACAGTGCAAGAGTTTGTGATTCAGAATTTTGTACCAGCCGCCAGTGATGCGGTTGAAGGAAGTCTGAAAGAATTTATTTCAAATACGGGCAAGATGACCGCCGTTGGGTCTGGGTTCTTATTTGTTGCCTCTGTGATGTTGATATCGGCAATTGACCGTAGCTTGAATTACATTTGGCGAGTGAAGAAAAAGCGTCGTCCAATGTATTCATTTTCATTGTATTGGATGATTTTAACCTTAGGTCCATTACTGGTTGGGGCTAGCTTAGCGGCGACATCGTATGTGACGTCATTAAAAATTATGGATGATGAAATCGTCTCCAGTTTTTATCGAACGTTACTGGGGTGGTTACCTATTATTTTGTCATTCTCAGCATTTTTAGGGTTGTATTTACTGGTTCCAAATAAAAAAATACGAGTAAGACATGCGCTTATTGGTGCGATGTCAGCAGGGTGCTTGTTTGAAGTCAGCAAGGTGGGATTCGCACAATACATCACGCAATTTCCATCTTATGAAGTTATTTATGGCGCTTTAGCGGCGGTACCGATTCTATTTGTGTGGATTTATCTGTGTTGGATCATTGTGTTAATTGGCGCAGAAATTACGGCAAGTCTGGGTGAATCCGATCAGTGGTTGATAGATAAAATAAATACGCATGTATTTGATGCTGAGAATACGGCATTAACAGAATCAAAAGGATTAACAGAATCAAAAGGATTAACAGAAAGTGATAGCACTGATCCAAAGAGTAAGTGAAGCCTCAGTACGTGTTGATGGCGAGATCACAGGTGAAATTAATCAAGGTTTATTAATATTACTTGGTGTTGAAAGAGAAGACGATGAAGCGAAAGCAAAACGCTTAATGGAAAGAGTTCTGACTTATCGTATCTTTGAAGACGACGAAGGGAAAATGAACTTAAATGTGCAACAAGTGAATGGTAGCGTATTGGTTGTTTCTCAGTTTACTTTACCTGCTGATACGAAAAAGGGAACGCGTCCTGGGTTTTCTAAAGGTGCGAACCCTATCGACGCTGAGCGCTTATATGATCACTTCTCTGATTTATGTGAAGAAAAATTAACTACGCAAAGAGGCCGTTTTGCGGCTGATATGAAAGTATCGTTAGTGAATGATGGTCCTGTGACATTTTGGTTGCAGGTCTAAGAGCAGGGACTAGGTTTTAGATTCGTTTGCTTTTAGCTCCTCCCCCTTAATAAGGGGGAGGTTGGGATGGGGTCAAGAACTAACAGCGCATAATCAAGGTAGATTGGTATTCAATTCTACCTGTATCGCAATAACCCCTCCCTAACCCTCCCCTTATTAAGGGGAGGAACAGTATTGTGACCGCTGAAATCACAACGATCATCCCTGAACTCTGCAAGGGAGCTTGCGACCGATCTGAACCCTGCTCTAATTTTTATAAAAGGATTTATATGTTTCGATTGATCACCCCAACCACAGAGGCCGAACTAAAAGCCTACTATCATTTTCGTTGGCAAGTACTGCGTGAACCTTGGCGTCAACCTGAAGGCTCTGAGCGTGATGCGTATGACGACATGAGTCAGCATCGGATGATTGTTGATGGCAGAGGGAAGCCCGTGGCAGTCGGACGTTTATACCTTACTCCTGATAATGATGGCCAAATCCGCTATATGGCGGTTTCTCCACATTGTCGCGGTAAAGGCATTGGTGCATTGATAATGGTCGCCCTAGAGTCTTACGCACGCCAAGAAGGGGCTAAACGTCTGGTATGTAATGCCCGTGAAGAAGCAATTCCGTTTTATGTGCGTAATGGGTTTGCAAATCAAGGGGAACTGAGTGATGAGCGTGGGCCTATTCGTCATCAACAAATGTTAAAACCGCTTGATCCATTGTCAGACGTTATTCGTAGGCCTGATTGGTGCGCTGAATTGCAAGATCGTTGGGATAAAGAAATTCCGATTAGCGATAAAATGGGCATTAAAATTACACAATATACTGGTTATCGCTTTGAAGTTAGCGCGGTACTAAATGCAAACCTTAATCCTCATAATACGATGTTTGCAGGCAGTATTTTTACCATGGGCACGTTAACCGCGTGGGGAATTGTGTGGTTGTTGCTTAAAGAACGAGGTTTGGATACCACCAGTATTATGCTTGTTGATAGTCATATTCGTTATCGTCAACCAATCACAGAAAACCCAAAGGGCATTACGTCGCTCAATTGTTTACAAGGGGATTTTGATCGTTTGAAATCAGGTAAACGAGCGCGTGTAAAAGTAACGGTTGCTTTGTGTAATGGTGATAAGCCTGCGGCGGAGTTTTCAGGGACGTTTATGTTGATGAGGGAGTAAGAGCAGGGCGCTTCGCTTAAGGAGGGACTTCGTCCTTAAGGGTTCAGGAAGAGAAAAAAGCAGAGGTGTTTGCTTTTAAGCTCCTCCCCCTTAGTAAGGGGGAGGCCGGGAGGGGGTCAAGAACTAACAGCGTGTAATCAAGGTAGATTGGTATTCAATTCTACCTGTATCACAATAACCCCTCCCTAACCCTCCCCTTATTAAGGGGAGGGTACAGTACTGTGATCGCTGCGGTTACAACGACATAGAATGGTTCTCCCCCTTTATATCTGCTGTTATGAGATCGATATAGTGAATACAAGGGGGAGTTAGAGGGGGTTGGTTATGTTGTTTTTATTATGCAGATAAACGAAACTTCTTCATTTATAACCTCTCCTAACCTCCCCTTATTATTGACAATTACTACCAAGTAACATTGATGAAAAAGGGGGAGGAACAGTATTGTGAATGCTGTAATCACAACAATCCCCGTGAACCCTAAGTTTTTACTTTTACTTCGCCTGCATCGCTGCCCACCACGCCTCATCTGCAACAATCTGTCCCGTGCCATCTAATTGAGGATAAGGAAGTTTCTTACGTTTTGCGACACGAGCAAGTACAGGGTGACCACGCTCAAACAAGACATTATTAATATACTCTGCTGGCAACGCACTCTCTTCACGGTCATACATCCCCGCTAAATCACGCTGACGCTGTGCTTCATATAAAATCAAGGCACTGGCTACTGATACGTTTAATGACTGCACCATGCCAACCATAGGGATGATAATGTCATGGTCGGCCATTGCTAATGCTTTTTTGCTGATGCCCGTTTTTTCACTGCCAAGAATGATGGCCGTTGGTTTGGTGTAATCAATTTCACGAAAATCAACCGCAGTATCAGACAAGTTAGTGGCTAATATTTGCATTCCTTGGCCTTTTAATACCGCAAACGCCTCATCAATATTCTTATGTGTTTCAACTTCAACCCAATTACGTGCACCCGCAGAAGTATGAGCAAGTGTTTTCATTTGCTCTGTTGGCCAAACGGCGTGAACTTTATGTACACCTGTAGCATCAGCAGTACGAATAATGGCAGAGACATTATTAGGTTTATGCACTTCTTCTAAGCAAAGGGTCAGATCAATTTGGCGAGAAGTTAATACAGAAGTGATTCGTTGGTAGCGTTCTAAGTTCATGAGTTTAATTCTTGAAATAGGTTAGAGGGACTAGGGACGAGTAAGGGCAGTAAAATTGGAACTAGAAACTATACGCGGTGCTAACTAGAGACTATAAGAGCATTATATTACTAGATTGGAAGACCATTCTTAAATCGGTCAATGCTTTTGATTTTATAGTTTCTAGAGCGAAGCGTTCTAGTTAGCGCAGCGTATAGCTCTTACTAAAAGGACGAAGTCCGTATTCGAACCTCGTCCCTCGCTTCTAGTTCTTATGTCTACGAACTTTCAATGCGTGCGGCATTACTCGAATACGACGCATTATTTCCGCTAAATGTGTGCGATCTTTCGCCGTTAATTCAATGGTGACTGTATACAATCGGCCATCTTTTTCTTCGGTAGAAATACCACGGATATTCGATCCCGTACTCGCGACAACATTGGTTAAATCAGCCAATGCACCTTGATGGTTTTGCAGATCAATATCTAGAGCGGTTGCAAATTCTTGATCAAATTCGTCCGCCCATTCAACGCCCATGTATTTATCTAATTCTTTTTGATAACCACGAACATTGGCACAGTCTTCCATATGAACGACAAGACCACGACCAGGACTAACATGAGCAATGATGTGATCACCAGGAATAGGGCGACAACAGTTAGCGAAGGTCAACAATATCCCATCAGCACCGCGAATCGGTAATTTTTTACCTGTCGAGGTTTCAATGTTAGACGAGTTTTGCTCGGTCAGTTCGTCGGCATCACCAAGTAATCGGCGAGCAACGACAATACTCATTAATTCGCCTAAACCAATGGCCGCTAATAAATCGTCTTGTGTGGCTAATTTAAGATCCGATAAAACGTGCGTCATGTTTTCTTCAGAAACATCATCCAAAGACAAATTATGACCCAATGCATGATTCAATAGGCGACGACCCAAAATAACAGAGTCTTCTTTGCGCATTGTTTTAAGCACTTGGCGGATCTTAGTTCGAGCTTTAGAGGTCACCACATAGTTTAACCAAGCCGCGTTTGGACGCGCACCTGGAGCACTAATTATCTCAACCGTTTGGCCACTTTTCAGCGGTTTACTTAATGGATAAGGTTGACGGTTTACACGAGAGCCAACGCAGCTATTACCAACATCTGAGTGAACGGCATAAGCGAAATCGACCGCAGTAGCACCTACTGGCAGTTCAAAAATACGGCCTTTAGGGGTGAAGACGTAAATTTCGTTCGGGAATAAATCCGATTTTACGTTTTCAATAAATTCAAATGAGCTACCTGCGCTTTGTTGAAGTTCAAGTAGGCTTTGCATCCAACGCTGAGCGCGAATTTGAGCTGTCGTACTGCTTGAGTTATCACCCTCTTTGTACGACCAATGTGCAGCAACCCCTTTATTTGCCATTTGTTCCATGTCTTCGGTACGAATTTGTACTTCAACAGGGACACCATGCGGACCAACCATTGACGTATGAAGAGATTGGTAGCCGTTGGCTTTAGGGACTGCGATGTAATCTTTAATGCGACCAGGGCGAGGTTTATAAATACTATGAACCTGACCTAATGCGCGATAACAGGTATCAACATCATCAGTGATGACTCGGAAGGCGTAAATATCCATAATCGTGTGGAAGCGCTGTTCTTTATTTTTCATCTTATGATAGATGGCGAACAAGTTCTTCTCACGACCAACCACACGACCTTTAATGCCTGCTTCAGCAATACGGCCTTCAATTTCTGCGTGGATTTTTTGGATCATCTCTTTACGGTTGCCACGAGCTGACTTTACCACTTCTTTTAATACGCGATAGCGATTAGGGTAAAGCGCTTCAAAACCAAGTTCTTCTAATTCGGTTTTGATATTGTGGATACCAAGGCGATGCGCCAAAGGAGAGAATATTTCGAGGGTTTCACGAGCAATACGACGACGTTTGTCAGGGCGTAAAGCACCGAGCGTACGCATGTTGTGAGTACGGTCAGCAAGTTTGATCAAAATAACGCGGATGTCTTGCACCATCGCCATGACCATTTTTCGGAAGTTTTCAGCCTGCGCTTCTTTTTTATCGCGGAACTTAAGTTTGTCCAGCTTAGAAACGCCATCCACTAATTCAGCAACGGTATCGCCAAACTGCTCTGCAAGTTCTTCCTTGCTTACTTCGGTGTCTTCAATGACATCATGAAGTAATGCAGCCATTAGCGTTTTGTGATCGAGTCGCATTTCTGCAAGGATACGAGCCACAGCTACTGGGTGAATGATATAAGGTTCGCCCGTTGAGCGAGTTTGCCCTTCATGGGCCTCTTTTGCTACCAGATAAGATCGACGAAGAGCCTCAATGTGAGGCTCTGGCAAATAATCTTTGGCAACATCTTTCAGGCTATCGAATAAATCCAAATTTCGCCCCGTCAGGTTTGCTTATTATTAACGCGTATTTATCTACTTAAAGATAAATAATAGCGATTAACGATTGTGTGTGATTGAGCTTACTGCTGCTAGTTCAGCGGCATCTTGCTCTTGTTGCTCTTGACGTTCACGAGCATCAAGTAGATCTTTTGTGATCAGGCCTTCTTCGATTTCACGAAGAGCGATAACAGTTGGTTTATCGTTCTCTTCAGGCACTAGCGCATCTTTACCGCCAGTTTGTAGTTGGCGTGCGCGACGAGATGATACTAAAACAAGGTCGAAACGGTTGCCGATTTTCTCAACTGCGTCTTGAACGGTTACACGTGCCATGAGGACTCCAAAAATGTTAAAAAATATTATATGACGAGAAATTATACAAGTATCAGTGCTAACTTTCTAGATACGAATACTCTTGATAGATAAAATAGTCAAGTAAAGGTCGATTAATCGGCTAAAAGAGCTGACAACATGCCTTTATATTTTGATGTTTGTTTATCTTGTTTTAAGCGCTCTGCACGGATAATAGCTTTAAAATCCATTTGTGCGGTATCAAAATCGTCATTAATAATCACATAATCATATTCATTATAGTGAGAAATTTCTGATTTTGCTTCGCTCATTCGTTTCGCAATGACCGCTTCACTGTCTTGTCCGCGAACATTTAGTCGACGCTCAAGTTCACCATTTGAAGGTGGTAAGATGAAAAGGCTTTTTGCTAAAGGCATTTGTATGCGAATTTGACGAGCACCTTGCCAATCAATATCCAAAAATACATCAATGCCTTTATCTAACGTTTCTTCGATCCAAACGCGAGAAGTTCCGTAATAATTACCAAATACTTCGGCATATTCCAAAAACTCATTTTTTTCAATTAACTCTTCAAAATGCTCTTTCTGCATAAAATGGTAATGAACACCATCTGTTTCTCCTGGGCGCATACCACGAGTAGTATGAGACACAGAGACTTTCATAGCATAAGTTGGGTTGCTTTCTAACAGTGCCGAGATCAAACTCGACTTACCAGCACCACTTGGCGCTGACACAATATAAAGTGTACCTTTACTCATGATAGATTCTCTTGGGAGTTATGGCATTTCTCTTTTAAATAACACTTAAAAGGTAAAAAAAAGATGAATGCGAAGCATAGAAAATTGGGTGGCGAAGAATAGCACAATCAACCGTTAATTTGAACGAAATAAATACGCTAATTGAAATAATAATTTTGTGTTAACTTGTCTTAGCACTATCATTAGAGCGTAACCAATTAATTATCATATTTATTATAGCAATAACGGTGGATAACTCCTTATGCCTTCACATTTACCTAAGTCGTTTAGTAAACCTTTTTTAAAGGTCTTTCATATTTTAGAAGCCATATTATTAGTTGCTATTACGCTAGCAACCTTGTTTGCAATGGTGAACGAATTTATTCATGTATTTACTGAACGGCAAATTCAGTTAACCGATATTCTTTTAATGTTTATTTATCTTGAAGTGTTGGCCATGGTGCAACAATTCGTGATGAACGGAAAAATCCCCGTTCGCTATCCTATTTATATCGCTATGATGGCCATTGCACGTTACATCACATTGGGAATGAAAGAGATCGATGCAACCTTGGTTGTTTGGTTAGCGTTAGCGGCTTTTATCCTTGCTGCGGCGACGTTATTGATCCGAGTTGGACATCATTACTGGCCGTATGACGTGAATGAGAATAAACATTATGATGAGTAGCGTTAACGCTATTTTTTGTTTGTATTCAAATAATAGCGAATGGAATTAAGGTATTAATTTATACTGAGTATTATTGTTATTTTAGAATCTTAGATAAGCATTGACCTAATTTTAGTCCTAGTAATGGTGGTACGGCATTGCCTACTTGAGTATATTGTGGCACTTCAAATTTGCGCATTTGACCACCTGTAGTGACTTTCGAACGGAATACAAAATCATCAGGGAATGATTGGATTCTTGCTATTTCACGAACGGTTAGTACTCTCAGTTCATTTTCGTCGTAATGGCACGCATCATCTGGAATAGATAGTGCAGCAGGAGCTGGAGCGTTAGCAACCAAAGCTTTTTGTGTTTGTTTTTTTGTAGGGTGTGCCTGAAGATATTTGATAAACTCTTGTTTAGAAGAGAATGAAGATAACTCTCCGCTAATTTGAAGATATTTATAGCTACGGCATATATTCCATATGTCATCAGATAAACTTGTATCATTACCTTTTAAAATACTAAAAATTGCCTGAGTTACTGAACGCTCGTTAATAGATTGAAGTATTTGGTATACCCTAAAGCGACGACGAACAATGTCTCCATTTCTACGGAACTCATGGTTTGATAATGTATTTCTCTTTGGTAGCATTCTAAATGTAGAGTTTAGATTTTTTATAAACTCAGAAGGCTTTGATGGATTATGTTGCTTTAAATCATCTAATGCATCTTTGATTGTTATAGTTTTACCATTTACTAAACTAGACAAAAACGACATTTCGAATAATTTACGATGAGCTGGCTTGACAGCATCAAAGTACTCAAGGTGTCCAAATGGTAGTGACTCCCCAAATTTTTGCACTAATTTATAAAATTCAACTGAGGGTGTGAATAGTTTTTCATCTGGGCTTCCTAACTCGAATCTTTGAGCTATATTTTTATAATGTTCAAAATTTACAGCTATCATAATAAATCGAGGACGATTTTGTGCAATTCCTGCTAATCGTGCATTGATATGTAAGCAAAGAGGAATATAACCAATTGAAGCAAATACTTTTGCTACTTCATACCACGCATGAAAGCTATTGCCTTTCGAGTCTTTAAATGCGTGTAAAATTCCAGTTACATTCTCAAGCATTGCTACTTTAGGTTGAGTATGTTTAACAAATTTTGCAAATTCCCACGGAAGTGTGTTCTTTTCACAGTCACGCTGACGTAAACCTGCCATACTAAAGCTTTGACATGGTGGACCACCAGAAACTAAATCAAGACTTCTGGTTGCTCCAAAAGCAGTTCGGAGTTGTGAAACCAATTCTTCATCAGAATCTAGTAACTTGTTTAGTTCAACAATACTTCCTACAACTAACTTCCCTTTAATATTTGACGTTTTATTTGGTATGTCACTATTACCATCAGAATTATAGCTAGGGAAAGTAAATGGATTTTCTCGTAGACGTGGTTTTAATGTTGAGTAGTTACTATTTAGCCAAAGAGTATGTTTCGCTTTTTGTTGTTTATTGGCTAATTCTTCTAGGTTTTCATTAAAGAAATTGTATGCAAATGATTCTGCCGCCATTGGTGAAAGCTCATTAGCCATCATTAATTTAAAACCACTTTGTTCTAAGCCTAAAGAAAGACCTCCACAACCAGAAAATAATTCAATATGATTCACACACAACCTCGGAAATTGTAATTTATAAAGAGTATGTTATTTAAAATTGAGCTAAAAGTCCAGGGAGAATATGATTTATGCTTAGAGTTATAGTGGCTTCTTTTAGATTGTATAATGCATCGTTATAAAAAATTCTATAATTATTAATGTTATTTTTTGTGCAAGTTTAACTCTCAATTATCTATGAACTTTATTGAGTCTGAGCATAAGATGAGTGATCATTGACTGACTCTTTAAAAGCTGGAAATGTACTTAATTGAAGTTACTAGTTTTGGCTATCTACGTTACTTAGTTATGTAGTATCTAATATCAATGTTTAATTTTTATTTTAACTGCTGCAGTTATTGTTTATTGATGTTATGTAATTGCTTTATTTAAGAATCGGTATACTAATGGAACTTATACAAATATGAATACAAGAGAACTTACACCAGATGAGCTAGGAAAGACAAAAGTTTTAGATGAGTCAGGTACTACTTATGAACTTCTTTTTTTGACGAATACGGGTTTAACTAAAAGTATTTTGGATGCTACTGCCCCTATAGTTGATTTGCTAAAAAATGAGCAATTACATGACTATGATTTACAGTCTCAAGGGGTTGAACATAAAGTAATGCTTCCATGTATAATTTTTAGTAATGGCATTAGAGAAGAGACTAAAGTTTCATTATATTGCGCAAATACTCGAGGTGATAAGCGTTTTTGGCCTGGAAGGTTTCGTGATTTTGCATCTTCAGAGCAAGTGTTTGCATTATTTGCTGAAAATAATAATGTTGTACTTTTAAATTTATCGGATAATTGTCCGCTTACCCTAACGGAATCTTCTGATTTTTATGAAATGCTAGAGCGTATTAAATATGCTCCTAATGAATACCTAGATGTTCAAAGCTTAAGTAATGAAACTGAAGTTGAAGATACTGTTAGTAGTGAAATAGATGAAGCATCTAGGTTTGAAGTAGAGCTTATTCAAAGAATAAAAGAAGGTCGTCGTGAAACCACTAAGCTTGAAACGGATGATAAAGTTCTAGCTAGGGTTACAGATGGGATCTATCGATTACCTGGATCTGCCATAAGGGAGCTCATTTCGAATGCTTATGATGCGGATGCTGAAAATGTATATGTAAGTACTGACGTCCCTCGATTCAATTCCATGACCATTAGAGATGATGGCAATGGAATGTCAGTAGATACATTGGTTAATATGATTCGCCATATTGGTGGCAGTGCCAAAAGAACAGCTAAAGGTCAAGAGCTAAAAGTAACGGATGATAATGACTCATCATTAAGTCCCAATAAAAAACGAAAGCTAATAGGTAAAATAGGCATTGGCCTTTTCAGTGTGGCTCAGTTGACTCGGGATTTTGAGATCATTACTAAGCAGAAAGGTGATGATTTTTATTCAAGAGCAAAGGTTTCATTATTTAACTATTCTGAAGAGAACATAGAGAAACAATCTGGCGATGAGCGCGGTAAAAGCTTTCAGACCGGTAATGTTGATATTTGGAAGGAGGAAACAGATAACCTTAGTGCTCACGGTACAGATATCATACTTAACAATATAAAGATAAGTGCAAAAGATCAATTACGTAGTGTGGATATTTGGGGGCAAACAGAAAACGAAACTGATAAAGATGAGGAGTCGGATGATATTCTAGACTCCTCAAAAGCTATTCTTCCCGATTTCCATGTTGGGTATCTAGAGAAAGACTCTGAAGGCACCGATGTCTATCAACAAGAAATGGCGAGGTCCCCAGAACTACCTTGGACAGATGATACCTTACCTGAGGAAAAATTTAAAAAACTTTATGAAGGTATTTTGGATAGAACCAAGAATGCTGTAAGTCCAAAATTGAATTTAGTTTTGGATAACTATCTAAATATGCTTTGGACTCTTGGTCTTTCGATCCCTCTTCCTTATATAGAAAAACACCCATTTGATCTAACTAAGGAGGATATATCTGATATATATGTAATTAGTAATAAGAAAAAAGGTCAAGTAAGTGATACTTCAGAATTACTTTCTGAAAATGATAGATTAGGTGATAAGTTTGGCTTTTCTTCTCAAAAAATAAAATCGAACTTTAATGTTATAGTTGATGGGGTAAAGTTATTTAGGCCACTTAAATTTACCAATTTGCCTGAATCAAAAGCTATGGTGAAGAAGCCAATACTATTTGTGGGAAAATATCAAACTAATTTGTCTGATATGGCTCTAGAAGATTCAGCTGGAAACTTAGAGTTTGAAGCATATGCTTTATGGAGCCCAAAGGTTAGCCCAAGAGATCATAATGGTTCATTAATTAGAATCAATAATGCGTCGGGAATAATGTTTGATGAAACATTTATGAAGCATCAGGTGGCAGAACACACTATAAAAAGTCAACTTACTATTGAAATCTTCGTGAGTAAAGGTTTGGATTCTGCTTTAAATATTGATCGTGAGTCTTTTAATATTGCTCATCCTCATTATCAAATTGTTATGAGATGGCTACACA
The DNA here is from genome assembly GCF_001691055.1 of Aliivibrio logei. Taxonomy (NCBI): domain Bacteria; kingdom Pseudomonadati; phylum Pseudomonadota; class Gammaproteobacteria; order Vibrionales; family Vibrionaceae; genus Aliivibrio; species Aliivibrio logei. Next base: position 111,338 of record NZ_MAJU01000024.1, on the reverse strand, counting down.
GTGTATTAAGACAAGTTGTAAATAGATATAAGCAAATAAAAAAGGAAAAGAAAAAAGAAATAGAGGAAACTTATAAGGACGACTTCTCTAAAGCTCTAGATGATATAGTTTCTAAAAGTTATATTTCTAATAAAAAAGATCCACATGAAAGATCTAATTTGCTTGTTTCAAATGACAATGAGGAGGAAGAAGTAAATGACAATGATAAATTCGTTGTAGCTGATAGCTTTGTTGTTTCTTCAGAACGGATTGATAAAGTTTTTGAGCCTATAAGAAGGAATAAAAGTAAGCAAACACAAATAATGAACAAATCAGAAGCAATACTTCAGATATTAGATTCATATGGGCTGTTGGAGAATATGACAGTAGAGAGACAGGAAAGCTTAGTCGTTGACTTGATAGAAGTTATTAAGTTGGAGGGTTAATGTATGAACTTATTTGATTCTGATGACTCCCTGATTGATGATGAAGTTTTTGGTTCTGTATCACAAAGCTTGTCGCAAGACTTTAAACCTTGGCATAAGCCTCGAAAGCAGTTTATTAGAGACAAGCAATGGCTTGAACAATTTAAGCGTCTACTTGGTAGTAGTAAATATAGAAGTATTGACACTGTTAATTATTTTGGTTTACCCGGTGGAGACCTACTTGATATTAACTACTTGTATGAAGGAATGCTCAATAGTAGTAGGAGTGGTAGCAAGAGATTAGGGTTTCATGGTTTTATTAACAGTTCTACTGATTTTAATAAAGCTCAAGGTGAGTTATCTAAAATTTTAGATAAGGATAGAATTGAAGGTAGGTCAGTTGTAGAAAGATTTCGTTTTGAAGACTTACAAAAAACCAATTCTGATGCTTGGGTTAGAGTAAAGAACTTTGGTGATTATCACTTCATAAACTTAGACTTTTGCAACAATGTGATGTCTCATGAAACTTTGGTTTCTATCTATAACTTACTACAACATCAAATGAAGAAAGTTATTGGTATCCCATGGTTATTCTGTTTAACTACTAGATTAAATAGAGATAGTACAACAGAAGCAATTGTTAGTAGGTTTAGGGATATAATAACTGAGTCATTGGGAACTCAGCAGTTAAATGAGAAAATAGAAGAATGCTTTTCTGAAGTCCATAACTACTTCTCAGATAGAGAAACTGAAGGTGATATAGGTGGTGTCGAAGATGACACTCTAATGAACCAGATTTTACAAATATGCTTGGTTCTATGGATATTGAAAGAAGCTACTGGTAGAAATTTCAAGGTTGCTTTGAAAAGTAGTATGAAATATTCCGTTGATCTATTTTCTCGAGAATCTGATATGCACTCTTTTGTTTTTAGCTTTGAAAAAGAGGAAGAGTTCACTTCGGACTTACTAGGGTTAAGTGAAGGTAATGAAAGTGCTGCCAATGAAGTAGATTTTGACACAATAGCTACTCCAGCATTAGATAGACTGTCAAATAGTATCGATGTAGATAATATTTTAGAACAAGATAAAGAGTCTCTTAATTCATACGCTGATGATATGATTAGATGGTTGGGTCGTTGTGGATATGATACTTCGAACTACAAGGAGTTTATGTCCACTAATTATGGCTACAATTTTGATTAGAGCATTGTAAACTTAGGCATCCAATTGCTAAAATCGGATGTCTAGTTTTAATGAATTAGCTTTCACTCGTTCATTGATTCCGGCTTTATTAACATAGGTATGAGATTCGTTCTTATGGCGGTTAAGCGCTACATAAGTTTCTCGTTGGCCCATTCGGCCAGAATACAAAGTGAATGTGTTTCCGTCTATAGTGGTATCTTGAGAGCTGAAAACGGTTAACGCGTAAGCATGACAGATATTTAAACCTATATGATCGCTGTATTCTGAAGCTCTAAATGACACGATACGCTTATCATCAAGTTCAATCGAAAGCTTTGTATAACTATCACTTAATTCCGTGACTTCTTTAATGGTGCCTAAAGTTCCGTTTGAAACTTGAAAGCGTCGATACTCATTGCGGAAAAATTTAATTCGATCACCTACGGAATATTCGTATTTAAACTGTTTATCCGCAATGCAACACGTTAGTTTGATACTTTCCGTTCCCACTTTGCCTTCACGAATGTAGATCTGGCGAATTGCTTTACTTAGCTCTTTAACGTCTTTCCACTCACGAGTGATTACTAAGAATTGTTTTTCAGGATGACTCTTTTTATACAGCACCCAATCTCCTACTAGCTCCAGAATAGCTTCTTCGTTAGTATCGGCCCAGTGTACACAGTTATGTTTACTAAGTACTTTTAGCGCTTCTTGTGAGCGTTTATCTCGCAGATTTACAACTACTTGCTTTACCCATTTTTGACACGGCAAAATTATTGAACCGTGTTGGGCATCATTACTGGCCGTATGAAGCGAACGAAAATAAGCATTATGATGAATAGTTTAAGCATTATTTTTTGTTTGTAACAACAAACGCCCCTCTAGCTATTAGTTATTGGGGCGTTTTACTAGGAAGTAGCTGAAATAGAAGGGTGTTTTTTCGCTGTAAGGATTGTGTAAAAAAAACGTAATACTTATTGTGAATTGAATCGTATGTCGTTATCTTCACTCTTGTATTTAGGTATTTTTGCAAGTGTTGGCGGGATTGTTGCCTACTTTAAGCTTGGTCAGGTATCTTCGCCATTTACCGCATCTATTTGTTTCTTATTTTTTCCACTTATTGCTTTGAGTCTTTCGGTTTGGTTTGCGGGAAATAGCATATCAACAACCTCTGTTTTATTGTTGCTGCCATTACTTTGTGGAATTTTAGTTACTAAGCTTGAAGTGTCTTTTTGGACTAAGCTCTTTTCATTTGGTATGGCTGAGAGAGAAAATAGAGGGTAAATAAAAGAACGAATGCGTTATTGATGCCAATAAAAAAGCCCTGTTCAGTTCCGGGCTTTTAGTAACGAATTCAAACCGAATTACTCAATATTCTGAATTTGCTCACGCATTTGTTCGATAAGTACTTTAAGCTCAACGCCAGATGCCGTTACATCGGTGCTGATAGATTTAGACGCGAGCGTATTTGCTTCACGGTTAAATTCTTGCATCATGAAATCAAGTTTACGGCCACAAGCACCGCCTTTCTTCATCACATTTGTTGTTTCTTTTACGTGTGAATCCAAACGATCTAGTTCTTCAGCGACGTCAGATTTTTGAGCAAGAAGAATCAGTTCTTGTTCAACACGGCCAGAATCTAATTCAATTTTCGCATCTTCAAATTTAGTCAGAAGACGAGTACGTTGCCACTCTAAAATTTCAGGCATACGTGCGCGAACTTTTGCCGCTTCTTCTGTGATTGCATCTAAACGCTGAACGATCAGCGCTTTCATGTTTTCGCCTTCGCTTGCGCGTGCTTCAACGAAATCATTCACTGCTAATTCAAATTCAACCAACAGTTCTTTGTTGATTGAATCGAAATCTTGTTCAGGGGCTTCCATGACACCTTGCCATTGAAGTACTTGGAAAGGGTTAATACCGCCTTCGCCTGACTCAGTTTTTACCCACTGTGCCGCTTTAATTACTTGGCGAGCAAGGTCTTCGTTGATTTTTAATTCGCTGCTTGCGGCATTGTTTGCTTCAAAGCGTAAGTGACATTCCACTTTACCGCGAGCAAGGCGTTTACGAAAACGCTCACGTAATACCGGCTCTAAACTGCGAAATTGTTCAGGCATACGGAAGTAAGTTTCTAAATAACGTTGGTTTACTGAGCGGATTTCCCACACAGCAGTTCCCCAATCGCCTTTTACTTCGCGGCGTGCGTAAGCTGTCATACTGTAGATCATGTAAGCGTCCTCAAATCATCAATAGGAAGGATGATGAATAAAATATTGGGCATACTATAGCAGATAAGCGCTTTCGGAAGTAAGTGGCGCTTATCAAAGAAACAGACGCTATGCTTTATTCTTGTACTTGGGTATAATCGCCGACAATTTGTCATAACCAAGGTATCTGCCATGCGTCCTAGCGGAAGAACAGCTCAGCAAGTCCGTCCAATTACGATTACTCGTCACTTTACTGCACACGCAGAAGGGTCTGTATTAGTTGAATTTGGTAATACAAAAGTAATTTGTACTGCAAGTGTTGAAGAAAATGTTCCTCGCTGGTTAAAAGGCAAAGGTAAAGGTTGGGTAACGGCTGAGTACGGCATGCTACCTCGTGCAACACACACACGTAACCGTCGTGAAGCAGCAAGTGGTAAACAAGGCGGCCGTACGATGGAGATCCAACGTCTGATCGCTCGTAGCCTACGTGCCGCGGTTGACCTTGAAGCTCTTGGTGAGCAAATGATCACCGTCGATTGTGATGTTATCCAAGCGGATGGCGGTACACGTACCGCGTCTATTACTGGTGCAAGTGTGGCATTAGCTGACGCAATCAATCATATGATCGCATCAGGCAAGCTGAAAAAGAACCCAATGAAAGGGCACGTTGCTGCTGTTTCTGTTGGTATCTATAAAGGCGAAGCGATTTGTGACCTTGAGTATTTAGAAGACTCTGCCGCAGACACCGACATGAACGTCGTAATGATGGAAGACGGTAAGATGATTGAAGTGCAGGGCACGGCAGAAGAAGCGCCGTTCTCTCATCAGGAATTGTTAGACATGCTGGCTCTGGCGCAACAGGGCATCAATGATATCATTGAGCAGCAGAAAGCGGCGTTGGCCGAATAATCGATTGTGATGGCTCCTGATTCAGGGGCTATTTTTTTATGTATTTTAAGAGCAGGATTCAGATCGGTCGTAAGCTCTCTTGCAGAGTTCAGGGGCGATTGTCTTTATTACAGTGTTCACAATACTGTTCCTCCCCTTGTTCACAAATGTGACTTGGTTTTCAATACCAATAATAAGGGGAGGCTAGGAGGGGTTGTAAATGATGAGATTCGGTTTATCTGAATAACGTAAAAACAGCATAACCAACCCCCTCTAACTCCCCCTTGTATTAACTATGTCGATCTCATGGTAATAGTGATAAAGGGGGAGAACGATTCTTTGCCACTGTGATAAAGACGATCGCCTCTGAATCCTGCAGCGTAGTTACCTGAGACCGACTTTACTGATTTATAAGTTATAATTATTAACCAAAAAAGAGAGAATGAAGATGAAAGCATACCAGCGTGAGTTTATTGAATTTGCCCTTGAGAAAGAAGTATTAAAGTTTGGTGAGTTTACTTTAAAGTCTGGCCGTAAAAGCCCATATTTCTTTAACGCTGGCTTGTTCAATACCGGTCGTGATTTAGCGCGTTTAGGTCGTTTTTATGCGGCGGCATTGGTTGATTCAGGTATTGATTACGATGTGTTATTTGGTCCTGCATACAAAGGCATTCCAATTGCAACAACGACAGCGGTAGCATTGGCTGATCACCACGATACAGATAAACCATATTGCTTTAACCGTAAAGAAGCGAAAGATCACGGCGAAGGTGGCAACTTAGTCGGTAGCGCACTTGAAGGTCGCATCATGCTTGTTGATGACGTGATCACGGCAGGTACAGCAATTCGAGAATCAATGGAAATTATCCAAGCGAATGGGGCTGATCTTGCGGGTGTTCTTGTTGCGATTGACCGCCAAGAAAAAGGCAAAGGCGAATTATCTGCGATTCAAGAAGTAGAGCGTGACTTTGGTTGCTCTATCATCTCAATCGTAAGCCTAACAGACCTAATTTCTTTCTTAGAAGAAAAAGGCTGTAATGTTGAGCAATTAGACGCAGTGAAAGCGTATCGTGCAGAGTTTGGTATTTAATACCAAATACTTAATGCATAGACAAGTTGTTAGTAGCGTCTCTTAAGTAAAGAACGATAAGTGGTTGGCTTCGGCTCTGCCACTTTTTTTGTTTTTGGTTCAGTGGTTACTGGCGTCATATCGACATCTAACCATTGCGACATTTTTTGCCACAGCGTTTGATCTAACTCAGGGTGGTTAATCAAAAAGCTGCTCTTTTCCGAAAACATATCCTGATAGGCTTTGTCTTCAGACATGACCCCAAGTAATGGGTATTTCATGTGTTGTAGTACCTTGTGAACAAACTCTGTCCCTTGCTTATTTTCCTTGCAGCGAGTGATCACAAACGCCAATTCTACCTTCTTATTTTTAAACGTTGGTGACTTGATAAGATCTTTAATAAAGCCCAGCATGGAATGCACATCAATCGGTGAAGGTTGAATTGGAAAAATAATTTTGTCTACCATCGAGATATACTTTTCCATTTCAAACTGACTAAAATTAGACGGAGAATCAATCACCGTGATCTTTGTGTCTGCTTCTAATCGTAGGGCTAAAGAAAAGGGCAGATTGGATGAAGGTAAAAACTTGGTGGTTCTAACCCCTTCGCTTTTATTGCCCCAAAAGTGACTGGTTCCTTGAGGGTCTAGATCGATAATTTCAGTTTTTACGTTTTGATGCGCATAAAAAGACGCCATTGCAATAGCAAAGGTTGATTTACCTGCCCCCCCTTTACGGTTGATAACAAGGACTTTTTTACACTGTGCTCGTTTATATCCAACTAACATACTTAACTCGCTAACTTGGCGGACTTATCATTGCTTATAACTAAGTAACTAATATGCCATGTAAATAATCTGTAATACTTCATTCTATACGTAAAATTTGACGCTGTTACATAAAACGTAACAATTTTACTTTTCATTTTTATCGATTAAAGCGTACTTTTTGTAAAAGTAACGCGTAAACTGAAATAAGTTATATATTGAGGTTAAGCCCATGCAAGAAAACCATAAGATTTTAGTTGTTGATGATGATGCCCGTCTTCGTTCTTTATTAGAGCGTTATTTATCTGAGCAGGGCTTTCAAGTACGCAGCGTAGCAAACAGTGAGCAAATGGATCGTTTGTTGGCTCGTGAAACGTTTCACTTAATGGTATTGGATTTAATGTTACCCGGTGAAGATGGCCTTTCTATTTGCCGTCGTTTACGCAGTAACAATAATCTGCTGCCTATTTTAATGCTAACGGCGAAAGGCGACGAGATCGATCGTATTGTTGGCTTAGAAGTTGGGGCGGATGATTATCTACCAAAACCATTCAACCCACGTGAACTGCTGGCTCGTATTCGTGCGGTATTACGTCGTCAAGTAACAGAAGCCCCTGGTGCACCAAGTGCAGAAGATAAAGTGGTTGAGTTTGGCGACTTCCGTCTAAATTTAGGCACGCGTGAAATGTTCCGCAATGAAGAACCGATGCCACTGACTTCTGGTGAGTTTGCGGTATTAAAATCGTTGGTGACGAACATGCGTGAGCCAATGTCGCGTGATAAGTTGATGAACATGGCGCGTGGCCGTGAGTATTCGGCAATGGAACGTTCGATTGATGTTCAGATTTCTCGCCTTCGTCGTATGATTGAAGAAGATCCAAGTCGTCCTCGTTATATTCAAACGGTATGGGGCTTAGGGTATGTATTTGTCCCTGATGGCGCATCTTCGTAATATAAACCATTAAAATAAGTTCTTTCCTGAGATAGTCAGGGGAGAACTTATCTCTATCATCACGCTTTGTTTTATCCCTCTGTGTCTAAATCCTCTATACTTTGCGTCCATTTTATTTACTTCTTCTGAGAATGCCCATGAAAAGCACCTTCGCCAGAACACTTCTATTACTTGCCTCTCTTCTTACGGCAAGCCAAATATTTTCTTATCTTGCTGTATTTAACTATGCGTTATTGCCTAGTTTGCAGCAATTTAACCGTATTTTGGCTTATGAAGTTCGCTTGATGCTGTCAGAAGATGTCGTTTTGAAAAATGGAAACAGTGTTCACTTAGGGCAACCACTACGTCGTCAATTGTTAGAGCAATTAGGCGTGAGTATGCACACCGAAGATGATCCTGAAATGGTCGAATATTATCACGCGAGTCCAATCGAATTTTTAAGTGAGGAGATGACTCAAGAATTAAATTCACCAACAGAGGTGCGTTTGATCTTAGGCGCTGACAGTTATGTTCTATGGATGAAGAGTGATGCAATGCCGCAGTTTTATATGCGTATTCCTTTATCTGAATTGCAAGAAGACGATTTTGTTCCGCTCTTTAGAAACAGTTTATTCATTGCTCTTTTGGTTATTCTTGGAGGGTGGGCATTTATTAAAATTCAGAACCGGCCTTTGATGGCGTTACAAACCGCCGCTAGAAAAGTGGGGAAAGGTGAGATCCCAGAGCCACTACCAGAAAGAGGGGCTTCTGAAATCCAAGCCGTTACTCGCGCCTTTAATCAAATGGCAAAAGGGATCCAACAGTTAGAGCAAGACCGAGCATTATTGATGGCGGGTGTCAGTCATGATATTCGTACACCATTGACTCGTATTCGTTTGGCGACAGAAATGATGTCACCCGCAGACAGCTATTTAGCTGAAAGTATGATTAAAGACACGGAAGAGTGTAATGAGATCATCGGTCAATTTATGGATTACCTTAAACCTATCGCGAAACAAGATTTCATTGATGTGGATATCAATACCATCATTAATGAGGTGATCATTGCGGAAGGTGGGTACGAGCGTGAAATTGAAACGAATCTAGTGGATATTCCTAAAGCATTGCATGGTAATGGCATTGCTGTGAAACGAGTTATCACGAATTTGATTGTTAATGCGATTCGTTATGGGGGAGATTGGATTGAGGTATCGACGCGCATTTCGGCAGACCATAAAACAGCGTGGGTAATCATTGAAGATAATGGCCCCGGTATTGACCCCTCTCAGTTGGAGTCGGTATTTGAACCTTTTACTCGGGGTGATACCGCGCGGGGCAGTGAGGGGACAGGATTAGGTTTGGCTATCGTGAAGCGGATTGTTGCCCAACACCAAGGTGAGGTGAGTCTATCTAACCGAAGTGAAGGCGGTTTGAAGGTTCAGGTAGTGTTTCCGCTGAGGAAATAAAAGAGAAGAGTAGGGACGAGATAAGAGGACGCTTTCGCTCGATGGGCGAGGAAGAGCAAAAGCAGAAGAGCTAGAATTTAGATCGCTTTGCTTGCAGCGTGCACAATACAGTTCCTCCCTTATTCGTTAACGTGACTTGGTAGTAATTATTAATATAAGGGGAGGCTAGGAGGGGTTGTAAATGATGAATTTGAATTTATCGTAGTGTAAATACAACATAACCAACCCCCTCTAACTCCCCCTTGTATTAACTATGTCGCTTTCATAGCCATAGCTATAAAGGGGGAGAACCATTCTTTGTCGCTGTAATAATAGTGCTCGAGATTTGAAACTAGACACTATGCGCTAGCGCTAACTATACCGCTTTGCTCCTATGAGAGCAAAAGCGGAAGAGCTAGAATTTAGATCGCTTTGCTTGCAGCGTGCACAATACAATTCCTCCCCTTGTTCGTTAATGTGACTTGATAGTAATTGTTAATATAAGGGGAGGCTAGGAGGGGTTGTAAATGATGAATTTGAATTTATCGTAGTGTAAATACAACATAACCAACCCCCTCTAACTCCCCCTTGTATTAACTATGTCGCTTTCATAGCCATAGCGATAAAGGGGGAGAACCATTCTTTACCGTTGTAATTACAACTCCTATCTCAGAATTCTGCCAGCGAAGCGATCTGAACTCTGCACCACCCAAACATAAAAAAAACCGCAGACGATAATCATCTGCGGTCTTTTTTGTTTTTACTCGTCCCTCGAGCGAAGCGTACTCGCCTCTGCCCTTAGATCTTAGCTTCTTCTTTCTCTTCTTCAAACACTTCACTACTTGGAAGAATAATATTAAGAAGAATCGCCGTTACCCCACCAGCGGTTACACCCGAAGAGAAAATGTTTTTAATCATCTCTGGCATGAATTGAAGAATCTCAGGTTTTTGTGCCAAGCCAAGCCCCATAGAAAACGACATTGCCATGATTAAAATTGCGCGGCGATCTAAGTCAACACGAGAAATAATACGCACACCGGCAGCGGCAATCGTACCGAACATAACAATCGTTGCGCCGCCAAGAACCGGTTCAGGAATGATTTGAACCATGCTTGCTACGCCTGGGAATAGGCCTAAAATCACCAACATGCCCGCAATGAAATAACCCACATAGCGACTTGCTACGCCAGTTAATAAGATAACGCCGTTGTTTTGGCTGAACGTCGAATTCGGGAAGCTGTTGAACGCGGCAGCGATTGCCGAGTTAATACCATCCGCTAACACGCCACCTTTAATGCGTTTTAAGTAAATTGGCCCTTTCACTGGCTGACCTGATACTTCTGATGTTGCCGTGATATCACCAATCGCTTCTAATGCGGTGATTAAGAAAATCAACACCAGCGGGATAAACAAAGACCAATCAAAACTCAACCCATATTGCATTGGGATAGGCAGAGCTATTAACTCAGCATCATGAGACATTGTGGTGTTTAGCATTCCCATTGCCCATGCGGCAAGTGTACCGACACCCATCGCGATGACGATAGAGGCCATACGAAGATAAGGATTGGTTGAACGGTTTAGAATGACAATAATAAGCAGAACGGTGCCTGCCAGTGCCAGTTTATCTAAGCTACCAAATGACCCGTCGCCCATTGCTGCATAACCGCCACCCATAGAAACAAGACCAACTTGGATAAGCGTAAGACCAATTAAGGTAACCACAATGCCAGAGACAAGCGGGGTAATGATCTTTTGAGCAAACTGCAATACACGAGATAAGAAAATCTCAGCGGTTGATGCCACTAGGATGGTACCAAAAATTGCGGCCATCATGGTTGGGACATCTGCGCCACCAGCCTTAAGAGCAAGACCTGAACCAATGATGGGACCTAAAAAGTTAAAGCTTGTGCCCTGAACAGAAAGAAGCCCCGATCCAATTGGACCAAAGGTTCTAATTTGGATAAAAGAAGAAATACCAGAAGCGAACAGAGACATACTAATAATCGTATTTGTTTCTGCAGCAGAGACACCAAGTGTCTGACAGATGATCAGAGAAGGGGTAATGATCGCAACAAACATAGCCAATAAATGCTGAAGTGCAGCAAATAAGGTTTGCGGTAGTGGTGGACGATCATCTAACTGATAAATAAGCTCAGATGGTTTTGTGGTGCTGTTTTGAACGGTCATGGCCGATATTCCTAATGGTGTAACGTGTCTTCATGGTTCGCTGACTGGGAGCATGAAGTGAGAAGGCATCAATCTGTGATTGCTGTTAATCAGAACCTATCTCTATTGGGGTGTTATTGAGGAGTCATGAATAACGTACTCGATCAATTTGGACGGTATTTTACGGATAATTAAGCAGAAAGCAATCGTTTGCTATGAATTTTAAAAGAGGGCCAGTTTGATAGCGAAAGAAGGCGTCAAATGAGAGGCGGTTTTACTCAAAACGCTTACCCGTTCGACAAAGAGTATAAACATCAATGTGCTCAACGCCGGCTTTACGTAACTCGATACAGAGTAAATTAATGGTGGCTCCGGTTGTAACCACATCATCAATAATGGCCACGTGTTTTTCTTTGATGGGTTTGATGATATGGAAAGCCGCAATCAGATTTTTTTGACGTTCAACGCGAGATAACCCTTGCTGAGGTTGAGTGGCTTTAATGCGTTGAAGGGTGTGTATATCACAGCGAACGTTAGTGCTATTTGGTCGTGCGTTAAGTTGTTTTTCTAATGCCCAAGCGAGCATGGCACTTTGATTGTACGATCGCCACCATCGACGTTTCCAATGCAAAGGAACGGGTAACAATAAAGGAGCAGGAGTCGAAATCCTCGGGACGAGCAATGACGTAAGATCATGAGCATACCAGAACTTCTGTCCATATTTTAAACCGTTAACGTATTCTTTTAATGGATCAGTGTAATTTCCAATACAGAATAATCGATCCCACAGTGGTGGATCCGTTAAGCATTCACCGCATTGCTCTGCTTCATGCTCTGTTTGTAATCCACAACGTTGGCAACGAGGAAGGGATTTGATGAGAGCAAGACAATAAGAACACCAGATTGTCTCCGAAGGTGGCATAGCAAGACGGCAATAATCACAATGATGTGGTCCTAACTTTTGCATTGACCTACGTAGCAACTTAATGAACACTTATTTTCTCTTAATTAATTCTCTTGGATAGGCAGTGTAGATGACAACTTCTCTTTATTGGCAAACGGAAGGCAAAGGTTCCGATCTGGTTCTCATTCACGGGTGGGGAATGAATGGGGCAGTATGGCAACCTATCATCGAGCAATTAAGTGATCATTACTGCGTGCATACGGTGGACTTATCTGGCTATGGGCACAGTGCTGATTTGGGCAGTGCTGATTTTAATACGATGGTCGAGCAAGTTTTAGCGCAAGCCCCGGAGAAAGCAGCATGGCTAGGTTGGTCTTTAGGAGGGTTGATTGCGACTAAAGCGGCGTTAATTGCCCCTGCTCGTGTCACAAAACTCATCACGGTAGCCAGTTCCCCTTGTTTTGCTGCTGAGAAAGGATGGCGCGGAATTAAACCCGCGGTATTAACCCAATTTACCGAACAATTAAAAGACGACTTTACCTTAACGGTTGAGCGTTTTATGGCTTTACAGGCGATGGGAAGCCCGAATGCAAGGCAAGACGTAAAACAAGTGAAGAGCGCTGTTTTTTCTAGGCCGACGCCAAATCAAGCGGCTTTAGCTACAGGTTTAACTATTTTGGCCGATACAGACTTAAGAGAAGTCTTGTCTGAATTATCAATGCCGGTTTGTCGTATGTATGGTCGATTGGATGGGTTGGTTCCTGTTAAGGTCGCTCATGATGTGGATGAATTGCTGCCTAATTCCAAGAAAGTGATTTTTGAACAGGCTTCTCATGCGCCATTTATTTCTCATAGCGATGAATTTATCGCTGAATTAACGTGTTTTTTGAATTGCTAGATTAAGGAAATTCTTTATGATTTTTTCTCCTAACAGTGTCAGCGTGCCGCTTATTGCACCTTCTGTTAACTTGCCGACAGAACAAGTTGCTCGGGAAAATCGTGCGAAGATGCCAGTGGCACCAACAACAAAAATGAGTAAAGCGACATCAGAAAAAGCAATTAAAGGCGATGATAAACAATACAAGCGTGATTCGTGGGAACCCTCCGATCACCCCGGTTATGATGTGACAGAAGAAAAAGAAGCACCCAAACCACACATCGGAACGTTATATGATATTGATGATGATCTAGCAAAGTTGGCTCGGTTGTTGTCTTTGGATACCTATGCGCAAGGCGAAGGTACGGGTTATACAATGCGCTTTAGCCTACCGAAAGAATTATTAGAAAGACTGGCTGAAATGGGAAAAATGGTTCGCCGTCGAAGTGTGATCAGTTTCCATTATGATAAAGCGGTGGTTCCGAATAATCCGTCGGATATATTGGCGGTACTTTAAGGCTAGAGACTATACGCTGCGCTAACTAGAATGCTTCGCTTCTATAAGAGCAAAAGCGAAGGATTCAGGTATCAGGGGTGATCGCTGTGATTACAGTGTTCATAATACGGTTCCCTCCCTTTAATAAGCGGAGGGTTAGGGAGGGGGTAGTGCGATACAGGTAGAATTGAATACAAATCTACCTTGATAATACGCTGTTAGTTCTTGATCCCCTCCCAACCTCCCTTGAATTTTTGCTCTTACTTCTTCGCCTTTGCAAACGCGGCAGCAAACGCGCCACCCATTGCAGCATTACCACCGTCATTCTTTGAATGAGATTGTCTTGCAGAAGAAACGGGTCTTGGTGCTTGTGAGCGTTCATTGCGTTCATTGCGTTCATTGCGTTGTTGTGGTTTGGCTGATTGACGTTGAGGGCGATTATCTTCCCCCGGTTGGTCATTCAAACGCATTGTTAGTGCAATACGTTTACGCTGTACATCAATCTCCATGACTTTTACTTTTACGATATCACCGGCTTTAACTACTTCACGTGGATCTGAAATAAAGCCATCGCTTAACGCTGAAATATGCACTAAGCCATCTTGGTGAACACCAATATCCACAAAAGCACCGAAGTTTGCGACGTTAGAAACAACCCCTTCTAAAATCATACCAAGCTCTAGATCTGAAACCGTATTAACACCGTCGGCAAAGGTGGCGGTTTTAAACTCTGGACGAGGATCTCGACCCGGTTTATCTAGCTCTGAAATGATGTCAGTCACGGTCGGTAAACCGAAATCAGTACTAATGTAATCATTGGCAGCCACAGAGCGTAAAAACTCGCTATTGCCAATGATGGCATCAATTGCTTTCCCATTTCTCTCTGCAATAAGTTTCACGACAGAGTAGGTCTCAGGGTGAACGGCGGAAGCATCCAGTGGGTTTTTACCGTTCATCACTCGTAAGAAGCCGGCACATTGCTCAAAGGCTTTTGGCCCTAAACGTGCGACTTTTTTCAATGTCGTACGATTCTCAAAGCGGCCATTCTCATCACGATAGTCAACAATGTTTTGAGCGATGGTGGTGGACAATCCAGCGACGCGAGTCAGTAAAGCGGCTGAAGCCGTATTCACATCAACGCCGACGGCATTCACACAGTCTTCGATCACCGCGTCCAGTTTTTTGGCAAGTTGGCTTTGACTTACGTCGTGTTGATATTGACCCACACCAATGGCTTTCGGATCGATTTTCACTAATTCGGCGAGAGGATCTTGTAAGCGACGAGCAATAGAAACGGCACCACGAATCGACACATCTAAATCTGGAAATTCTTTTGCGGCCAATTCTGAGGCGGAATACACAGAAGCTCCTGCTTCACTCACAATGATTTTAGTGGCGGATAAGCCTGATTTTTTCAGTAAGTCACCCACAAACGCATCGGTCTCACGTGAGCCTGTACCATTACCAATCGCAATCAAATCGACATTGTGGCGTTTGATTAAGGTTTCAATAATTTGTGCTGATTGTGCCGTTTTATTATGAGGTTGGTTTTGATAAATGGTGTCAGTCGCTAATACTTTGCCTGTTGCATCAACCACGGCTACTTTGGTACCTGTACGTAAACCGGGATCAAGACCAAGGGTTGTTTTAAGGCCAGCAGGTGCCGCCATTAATAAATCTTTTAGGTTGGTTGCAAACACCGTGATTGCTTCGGTTTCTGAACGTTCTTTCAGTGCACCCATCAACTCGGTTTCCATGTGCATTAAAATTTTAATGCGCCACGCCCAGCTAATCACTTGTTTACGCCATGCATCGGCAGGTTGAGAACCTAAGGTAATGCCGTAGTGATTGGCAATAATGATTTCACAGTAAGAACCGCGAACGCCTTCTTCTTGTTTTGGATCCGCATCAATGGCTAACTGTAAGAAGCCCTCGTTGCGACCACGTAGCATTGCAAGTGCACGGTGAGAAGGGACTTTAGTTAATTGCTCATGATGATCAAAGTAGTCTTTAAACTTCTCGCCTGTGTGTTCTTGGCCATCAACCATTTTAGACGACAGTTCTGCGTTGCTAATTAAGTAACCGCGAACTTTCTCAAGGAGATTGGCGTCTTCGGCCATGCGTTCCATTAGGATTGCGCGAGCACCATCTAATACCGCTTTAGTGTCAGCAAAGCCATTATCGACATCAATGTACGATTGAGCGGCATCGTCAGGGGTGGTGTTTGGTTGTGACCACAGTAAATCAGCAAGGGGCTCAATGCCTGCTTCAATCGCAATTTGACCTTTCGTACGACGCTTACGTTTGAAGGGTAAATACAAATCTTCAAGACGAGTTTTACTGTCAGCGCCTAAAATTTCACGTTCTAATTCAGGTGTTAATTTATCTTGTTCTTTAATCGATTTTAGAATGGATTGACGACGATCATCGAGTTCACGTAAGTAGCTTAAACGAGTATCAAGCGTACGAAGTTGCGTATCATCCAAGCCTTCGGTGACTTCTTTACGGTAACGCGCGATAAATGGAATCGTACTGCCTTCATCAATCAATTTAACAGCAGCGGCAACTTGTTGAGGGCGAACATTAAGTTCTTGAGCAATTATATTAATTATCATTATAGATTCTTTTATTTGTTAAAAAATTTTCAAGAGTAAAGTGAGATTTCAGGTTTCAAGGCTCAGGCTTCAGAAAGAGAGAAAAGCGTAAAAGTGCTGCTTTTGTCCTCCGCTTCCTAAATCCTTAAGCGAAGCGTCCTGCTCTTCAATATCTAATCGAATTTACGGTCCATTCTTTGTCACCCTCTGGCGTTTTTACAATCGTTTCGTCATCCACTTCTTTTTTGATGAGTGCTCGCGCCATTGGAGAGTCGATAGAAATGTAGTCGTGGCGGCCGAAAATTTCATCAGGACCCACAATGCGAAAAGAGAGAGTATCACCGTGTTCATTCTCTATCTCTACATAGGCACCAAAGAAGATTTTACCGTCTTGTTGAGGGGAGTAATCAACCACGTTAACTTGCTCTAAGCGTTTACGTAAATAACGTACACGGCGGTCGATTTCACGAAGGCGTTTTTTATTGTATTGGTAATCGGCATTTTCACTGCGATCACCAAGACTTGCCGCCCAAGTCACTTTTATGGTGACTTCTGGGCGCTCTTCTTTCCAAAGAAAGGTTAATTCATCTTGAAGCTTATTGAAGCCTTCACGGGTAATAAGATTTGTTTTCATTGTCTATCCTGACGCGATTAATCGTAGCGAATGCCTTTTTTAATCGCTGGGTCTTCCATGGTTTTAAAGCGTTTATGTAACCACATCCATTGAGGAATACAGCGAAGAATAAGCATTTCTACCGCTTGGTTCATTCGAGTTGCCGATCCTATTGGATCTTTTTTAGGAAACTCAGTACTGATGTCATTATCGACTTTAAAATGGTAATTGTTGTACGTTCTAAAGCCAGAAACGGTCACGACGGCACATTTACCTGCGTTAATTAAAATATCAGATCCCATGGTTGTACAAGCATCTGGAACCGCAAAGAACGGAACAAAAACGGATTTATTACGGTTGTAGTCATGATCAGGTAAGTAGCAAACACGCTCACCAGTACGTAATAAGCGAAGCATTCCTTTTACGTCTTTACGATCGACAACGCTATTGCCGTTATTGGTTCGTCCCCAGTATTGGATGAAGTTGTAGGTATCGTTGTTATGAGGTCGGTAGACACCATATCCTGTGTGGTGTAGCGCCATTGCTCGACAAGTTAGCTCAAGGTTTAGGGCATGTACAATAATGATTAACACGCCTCTTTTTTGATCTTTAAGTTCTTGGAAGTGCTCTACATTTTCAAAGCTAAAGTGTTTTTTAACGCGCCAATCAGGCCATACCCATGCCATTGCTGTTTCAAATATAGCTAATCCTGAATTCTTGAAATTTTCCATAATAATCGTTTCACGTTCATAAGATTTCATTTCAGGAAAGCTGAGTTCTAAGTTACGACGAGCAATATGAGTGCGTGACTTTGATACCTTCATACCTAAGAAACCTAACCCACGACCAAGATGATAAGTCGCTTTGTAGGGAAGAAGGGTAACTAACGCGAATAACAGTCCAAAGCCAAGCCATACCCCCCAATATTTAGGGTGTAGCAGAGCGCGAGAAAATGTAGGAGCTTGATACTTTGACATCGTGAACCTGTTTTATCTAAATGAATTATTGAATCTGTGCACTGAGTAGCGCCCAATATTCATTGAAATTTTCAGTAGGCTGATATTTAAAATCAGAGCGAACAAAACGACAGAAACTGCCTTCAACTTGACCAATCAACTGCGCGGCTAAAATGGCTTCATCAACAGGAAACGATTTTCCTTCACGCAGCATGCGTTCTCTAAGTATTTGTTTAAATTGCAGTTCTATACGTTCGAATAATTGATTAATTCGCTCACGTAAGCGCTCATTTTCAAACATAAGGGCATGGCCAGTCATGATTCGAGTTAAACCGGGATTACGTTCAGCAAATGCCAAGAGAAGCTTTAATAATAGCTCAATGCGTTTAAGGGTATCTTTCTCTTCTTCAAGAATTCGATTAATACGAGAAAATAAAGAGTCTTCAATAAACTCGATTAAGCCCTCAAACATTTTTGCTTTACTTGGAAAGTGGCGATATAAGGCGGCTTCGGATACGCCCACCTGCTTTGCTAATTTGGCTGTCGTTATGCGAGACGCGCCTTCGTTTGATTCCAGCATTTGAGCTAATGCTTGTAATATTTCATCACGACGATTGGATTTTCTAGCTGTCGTCATTGTTGTTCCTTTGTTTTTCATTATTTTATGAAACGATTATTAATAGGGTATTTTAGGTGTAATTTTTGAATCTCGTTCCTATTTTTTTAGCCTTATTGCGATTTCGAGCATAATCGCCTTACCTAATTCAGATTTGGCCGTTAAAGGGAGGGCTTTATTGCCATCTTTCCAGTATAGGTGAAGTGCATTGTCGTCACTATTAAAGCCTTGGCCTTGAATTGAAACATCATTAGCACAAATCATATCAAGATTTTTACGCTCTAATTTAGCACGAGCGTATTTTTCTACCTCTTGAGTTTCGGCTGCAAATCCAACGGTGAATGGGCGTTGTTCAGTTAAAGCGGCGACAGAAGCGACGATATCTGGATTTTTAATCATGGTGATTGTCATGCCATCTTCATCAGATGTTTTCTTTAGTTTTTGTTCTGCGATGTGGCTTGGTCTGAAATCGGCTACAGCCGCACAAGCAATAAAAATATCGTGAGATTGTGCGTGTTCCATCACCGCAAGGTGCATTTGCTCTGCGCTATCAATCGAAATTCGGTCCACATGTGATGGTGCGTTTAAACTTACAGGGCCACTCACTAAGGTAACTTTTGCACCCAACTGAGCCGCTGCGTCTGCAATG
Organism: Aliivibrio logei; assembly: GCF_001691055.1. Classification (NCBI taxonomy): domain Bacteria; kingdom Pseudomonadati; phylum Pseudomonadota; class Gammaproteobacteria; order Vibrionales; family Vibrionaceae; genus Aliivibrio; species Aliivibrio logei. Next base: position 92,571 of record NZ_MAJU01000024.1, on the reverse strand, counting down.
GCGTACCCCATTTTTCCAGAGCTGTGATTCGAGATATAACGGACAGGGTCAATCGCTTCACGTGTTGGACCCGCGGTAATTAATACCGAGGTTCCTTCAAGTCGTTTTGGTTCACTAGCAGTCAATAGAAAGAAAGCCTCACAACGATGCACTAAGTCCATCGGCTCAAGCATTCTGCCCATTCCTACATCACCACAGGCTTGTTGACCTGCGGCAGGACCCCAAATGTTCATTCCACGACGAGTGAGTGTCGCAATGTTCTCTTGAGTGGCTAGGTTGGCATACATTTGTTGGTTCATGGCAGGAGAGACGGCAATAGGAGAGTCCGTTGCAAGCACCAATGTTGACAGTAAATCATTTCCCATGCCTGCTGCCATGCGCGCAATTAAATCGGCCGTTGCAGGAGCTATCAGTACGATATCAGCCCATTTAGCCAACTCAATGTGACCCATTGAAGCTTCCGCAGCAGGGTCTAATAAACTGTCAGCAACAGGGTGGCCTGAAACCGCTTGCATAGTAAGAGGGGTAATGAATTCTTTTGCTGCTGTTGTCATTACTACGCGAACGTCTGCACCTCGTTCAATAAGTCGACGAGTCAGTTCTGCACATTTATAAGCGGCAATACCACCACTAATACCAAGAAGGATGCGTTTTCCTGTAAGAGATGCCATGAAATACCTTTAGTGAACCACTGAAAAATAACAGGGCTAACCATATCATAATTTTTTTTCAGAGGGATGCACTTCAATTCGCAATTCTTGCGAGGAAACAAGTAAATGACGAAAAACATAATTGCAATCAAGGTTTGAGATAAGCCGAAGGGATGGTTTGTTGCACAGCAATTCACCATTAAGCCCCGTAGAGTCATTTCATCGACACGTTAACGTTTAAGGAAACACGATGTCATTAATGAATTTACCGGAGGAATCTCGACCGAGAGAGAAACTGCTTGCGCTTGGCCCAAAGTCATTAACCGACGCAGAGTTACTCGCGATTTTTCTGCGTACGGGAATTAAAGGAATGAATGCGATAGAGCTGGCAGATTCGTTACTTAAAGAATTTGGATCACTACGCAAGTTATTAAGTGCAAATCAACGTCAATTTTGCAGTCATAAAGGATTGGGGTCTGCAAAATTTGCACAGTTACAAGCCGTTGTCGAAATGACGGAGCGGTATTTATTAGAGAAGATAGAGAAGGAAGATGCCTTGACCAGTCCTGAGCATACTAAACGCTATTTAACGCGAATATTGCGTGATCGTCATCGAGAAGCATTCTACGTTTTATTCCTTGATAATCAGCATCGAGTACTAAAAGGCGAGGTATTGTTCGAAGGGACGATTGACTCCGCTGCGGTTTATCCAAGAGAAGTTGTAAAAAGATCGATAGATTATAATGCAGCCGCCATCATTTTAGCGCATAATCACCCATCTGGTGTTGCAGAGCCAAGTCAAGCTGACAGAAGAATTACAAAACGTATTTCAGATGCAGTCGAATTGGTCGACATCCGAGTCCTTGATCACTTCGTGATCGGTGATGGAGAAATTGTCTCTTTTGCCGAAAGAGGATGGATTTGAGTGTTTTTTTAAGCGATTGAGTAAAAAAAACACAAAAAACTGCAAAAATGACCCCTTAGGGTCTTGAGCAATGCGCATTCAGTTAGTATAATGCGCGACCTTTGATAGCCTTGATTTGGAATTTCCATTGTGGTTTTTTGCCACCAAGGTGATATCAAGCTGAAACGATTTGGAGAAGACAGAAATGTCCCGAGTATGCCAAGTAACTGGTAAGCGTCCTGCAGTTGGTAACAACCGCTCACACGCAAAAAATGCCACCAAGCGTCGTTTTCTGCCGAACCTACAAACTCATCGTTTCTGGGTAGAAAGCGAAAAACGCTTCGTTAAACTTCGTCTTACCGCTAAAGGTATGCGTATCATTGATAAGAAAGGCATCGATGTCGTTCTTTCTGAAATGCGTGCTCGTGGCGAGAACGTTTAAGAGGATCTAGAAAATGGCTAAAGGCGCACGTGAGAAAATCAAGTTAGTATCAACTGCTAACACTGGTCACTTCTACACAACTGATAAGAACAAGCGTAACATGCCTGGCAAAATGGAGATCAAAAAGTTTGATCCTGTTGTACGTCAGCACGTTCTTTACAAAGAAGCTAAAATCAAGTAATTCGATTACTGATTGCAACTTTGACTATATTGAAAACCCAGCCTTGTTGCTGGGTTTTTTTTTGGATTAAAAACAGAGAGTAATCGATCACGCTTTCCCTTATTGTTGTCTTAACTATCTAAAGTGGCTACGTGTATTTTATAATCTTTAGTTAATGACATTTGTCGTATAGTTTTAGCGCACTTATCTGAAGGGTCGCTCGTTCTCGGAATGAACCCTAGCGCAGGATCTTAAAAAGGACTAAAAATGAAAAGGCCATCACGTCGTAAATATAATAATATACTGATGATATCTGTAGTGGTCTTTATTGGCGTCCTACAGGCACCTCAGTTGATTAAAACGTATCTTCTTGAGCCAGAGCCTGTCGTTAGTGAAATAACCTCAGGGGTGCAGTCTCTATTCGATAGCAGTGATTCTATTCAAACGATGCACTTCTCTAATTTTGATCTGAAGGCAGAGGAATCAGAACAAGATAGCCAGTACATAAATAACTGGTCGAGTGTCGAGGGAACGGTTTTAGATGCAGAGTCAGTGAAAGTCCTTAAAACTAAGTTACCTGCGCCAAGTTCTGTTGAAGTTTGGTTTGAAAAAGAAGAAGAGCCACAGCGCATTACGGTTTATCAAGCGCCTAATTTTTGGATGATGCAAAATTGGCAAGGTGAATGGATCGCAGTAAGTGCAGAGAAATCGTATTTATTTAAGCAATAAGGACCCTCATGCCTGAATTACCTGAAGTAGAAACCAGTCGTCTTGGAATTACCCCACACCTTCAAGGCCAAACCATTAAAGCGATTACCGTTAGAACGGAAAAACTTCGATGGCCAATACCACAAGAGCTACAGCGTCTTGTTGGGCAACGTATTCAATCTATTCGTCGTCGAGCTAAGTATCTATTTATCGACACCCCAGCAGGCAGTGCAATTATTCACTTAGGCATGTCGGGCAGTTTACGAGTGTTAGATACTTCGATCCCCGTTGCAAAGCATGACCATGTTGATCTTGTTTTAGATAATGGAACGATTCTTCGCTATAACGATCCTAGAAAATTCGGTGCGTGGTTGTACTCAGACGTTGGAGTGCAGCATCAAGTACTTGCGAAATTAGGCCCAGAGCCTCTGACGGATGAGTTTAATTGTGAGTATCTAGCGGATAAAGCAAAGAATAAAAAAGTCGTCGTAAAACAATTTATTATGAACAACGCCATCGTGGTTGGCGTCGGGAATATTTACGCGAGTGAGGCATTGTTTAGCTCGAAGATTAACCCTAAAACACCAACAGGACAATTAACTCATGATCAATTATTTGTATTGGTTAATGAGATAAAAAAAGTACTGACAAAAGCGATAGAACAAGGCGGAACCACGTTAAAAGACTTTAATCAAGTTGATGGGAAACCGGGCTACTTTGCACAAGAGCTGAATGTGTATGGAAGAGCCGGAAAAGAATGTCTTGTTTGTCATTCTCTTATTCAAGAAGAGAAAATAGGACAAAGAAACAGCTTTTGGTGTGATAAATGCCAAGCGTTAAATGAGAATAAATAATTACTAAAATATAAATTAAAATGAGACACGGATGAACTTTCAAAAAAATTATAAGCAACTCAGCCGATTAATTTGGCTATCTGTATTTATAACTGCCGCGATATTACTTGTCGGTCGATCATTATTTTTATTTAATATTGTCGATAGTGCAGAGCTGGCTAACCGAGGAAAAGATCTTTGGCAGGCGATGTTTATTGGTTCTCGCTTTGATTTAAAAGTCGCGGTTATTGGGTTTGCGCCATTATTGCTTATTGGCTTAATCACCGCCGCTTTTCCAAAATGCTATCGAATATTGATAAAAGTATTCCCTTGGTATTCTGGGGTTATTTTCTTTTTAGTCACAGGGTTTTCAATCGGTAATTATTACTATTATCTTACTTATGGTAACTACATTGATGTGTTTATCTTCGGTTTGGCTGATGATGACACGAAAGCGGTATTAGCCAATGCGTGGGCTGATTATCCTATTTTATACTCTTTTATTAGTAGCGTGATTATTGCGTGCTTATGCACCGGCGTTGTACGTTTAGCGATACGTAAAATGAAAGCATACTCGTGGAAGCCAGAGCATAAAGGCATAACTGCGGTATCGGTTATCGTAATGATCCTCATTGTATTTGTGTTTGCTCGAGGAACATTAGGCTCGCATCCACTAAAACGTTATCACGCTCAAGTTTCTGATTATGCAGTTTTAAATGCAGTGACGCCTAATGCACTGGTGGCATTGGAATGGGCGAAGACGGATTATAAAAAACAAAATAAATTTCATTCCGTTAGTAAATCAGAATTAGAAAACCAATTTACTAAAGTGGTTGGCAATTCTGAAGGCCGATTTAAAACAGCAAATAATGCGTATTTAGAAAAGAATAAACCTCATGTCGTTATCGCTTTAATGGAAGGCATGGGTATGAACGTGCTCGTTGAAGATGATTATCCTGAGAATGATCTTTTAGGGGCGTTACGACCTGCTTTTGAATCTGATTTTGTTTTTACTCGATTTTTAGCAGAAACAACCGCGACCATTAATTCATTAGTGAATATGCTAGGTCAAAGTAACGTACCGACCATTAGTCACTCTTCAGCTCAAAAAGTACACGTTGCGGCAGCGGCAGCCAGACCTTACAAAGAGGCGGGATATAAAACCATCTTTATCACGGCAACAAATGGCATGTGGCGCAATGTGGCGAATTATTTACCGGCTCAAGGGTTTGATCAAATTCTGGATGAAAATGCCATATTAAAAGCCTTTCCAGAAGCTGGAGATTTTAAAGGGGAGTGGGGCTTATCTGATGAGTATTCTTTTAAATTAGCGGAAAAGGTATTAAAAGAAGCGAAGCAACCCGTGATGATCTACATTCTTACGATTACGAATCACACTCCGTATGAAGTGCCGACGAATTATGATGTGAAACCATTAAAAGTCAGCGACCGTCTGCTTAATAGAATGCGAGCGGGTGAAGAGCAAGCTACCCGATTGTATGAAACGTACCAATATGCGAATAATGCACTGGGTGAGTTTGTTGCCGATATAAAAGCGTCTTCATTAGGCAATTCAACCTTGATCGCCGCAACGGGTGATCACAAGTTGAGAGGGTTTACTATGAAATACCCTAACGATCTTGCAGTGACTAACTCGGTGCCATTTTATCTTTATGTTCCTAGTCAAATACAAGAACAAGTGTCGCATCAATACAACAAAAACCGTGTTGGTTCTCATAAGGATATTTTTCCGACGTTATACGCTTTTAGCTTATCAGACGCGGATTATTACAGTTTAGGTGGCGCTAATTTATTGAGTGCAGATTCAACACCACGATTTGGTTATCACTCGGAAATGACGTATACCGATAAAGGGATTTATTTAAACGCATACCCTGAAAAGCTATACCCTTGGGGATCAGGTCTAGAGGTTGGGCATCAATTTATTGCTAATGATAAGAGGTATATAGGGCCTGAATACCATAAATTACAGACGTTATATATTAATGGGCAAGTAAAAGGCGCAAACTAAAACAAGAATAGACTAAGGCCACCCACTTTATAGAAAAGAGGTGGCCTTATTTATTTGAAGCATTTTCTTAAAGAGCGGTTTATTTAAGACGTATTTTATTTTTTAATGCCTTATGAACCGTACTAGGAACAAAGCTTTCTACACTTCCTCCATGCAGTGCCACTTCTCTTACTATCGTTGACGATAAAAATGCATACTCTCCTGAAGGCGTTAAAAAGACACTTTCCAGTTCTGGCATAAACTTACGATACATATTCGTTAGACCGAATTCATACTCAAAGTCCATTGTCGTTCGTAGGCCACGAACTAATAAGTTCGCTTGTTTTATTTTTGCAAAATCGACCAGTAACCCTGAAAAGCCTTCTACAGAAACATTGGCTAAAGACTGAACCGAGTCTTGAACTAATGCAACTCGTTCTTCAAGAGTAAATAAGGTTTTTTTACTCGGGCTAGCCGCCACCGCGACAATGATTTCATCAAACATAGCCGCGGAACGTTTAATAATATCAAAATGGCCATTTGTGATGGGATCAAACGTACCTGGGTAAATTACACGAGTCGTCATGACGTTTTTCTTCCATCAATAATGGTTTGATAAACATCACGGTAAAGCGACGTTGTGTATTTGATATCAAATAACGCTAATTTTTCTTGGCCACCGTTAATTAATTTATTACGTAACGGTTTATCCGTCGCGACTTCATAGATAGCGTTAGCAAGTGCTTGTGCGTCTTTTGCTTTGACTAATAAACCAGAATCGCGATCATCAATAATATCGGGTATTCCACCAGCATCACTACCAATAACTGGAAGTTTAGCGCCCATTGCTTCTAAAATAACAGATCCTAATCCTTCACTATAAGACGGATGGATTAATAAATCCGCAGCAGAAAACCAATCTCCCATGCGGTTTTGTCTGCCTAAGAAGGTGACATTATTAAGTCCGCTTTCTTTTGCTATCGTTTCTAGTTTTTCTCGTTCAGGACCATCACCAAGCAAAGCGATATGCACTGTGCTATCCATTTCTTGCAACAGTTTTGCCGCCGCTAATGTGGTTTCATGGCCTTTATGGTGCAACAGATTACCCGCCTGAATAACCAAAAATTGATTAGAGAATTGTCGCCAAATAATATCCACATTGTCTTGTATTACAGAGTAGCTGACAGGTGAGCTAGGGATCTTATAAATGGTTTTCTCTGGGTGATGCTCTTTAATCTTATCGACGATTTCATTGCTTAAACCAACAAGCGCAGTTGCATTGGAATAAGCAAAGGTTGATAACCATTTATTTTTAAGCGGGTTATCAATTCTTCGAGTCACAATGTAAGGCACATTAAAGCGTTTTGATTGAATCAGTGCCCAATAAATAGCTCGGCCTTCATGGACATGAATAACATCACAATCAGCCGTAATTGATTTTTTATGCTGTTTTAAAAAGTGACTTGTGAGTACCAAGCGACAATTTAGCTTTTTGATTTCATCAACAAAAGGGCTTTTAGGGTTAGCAACAACAGTAAGTTGATAACCCTCTTTTAGTTGGCGAGTGATCAACTGTAAGGTTTGGCGCTCACCGCCACTAAAGCCTGAGGCTAAATTCACATGACAAATATGCATAGTTGTTACCAAACCTTATTGAAATCTTCGTTTTCAAGCACTTTAGGATCGCGTTGGTATTCAAGTAATTTTGCGTATTTTAAGTAGCTATTAATCGCAGAACTTAACGCAACGGTCATACCATCAACACCGCCTAAAAAACCTCGTTGAAAAATATACTTACGAATAAATGCGTTTAAGCCATGAGTAAAAGGAGAAAAACTATTCGCTCGTTTTCCTTTTTTATACATGATCTTTGCAGCACGGCCACTGAAGTTACGGCCTGGTTTTGCAAACAGCTGACCTAAATTCTCAAAAGAGTAATGAATGATGTCGGCATTAATGCGATCTGGGTTTTTGGCTTGAACTGACGCGTGTTGTTTCACATCAGCAAAGCGTGTTTTTGTACGATCATAAAGGCGAATACAGAAGTCGGGGTACCAACCACATTGTTTAACCCAGCGGCTACCAATGTAATTACGACGACGAAAAGCAAATGCATCATGGGGGGTTGATGTTAAATCTAATGCGTTAATTGCACTTTCCATTTCATCGGTTAAGCGTTCATCAGCATCGAGACTTAATACCCAGTTATTAGTGGCATAATCGAGCCCTACATTCTTTTGTATGCCATCACCAAGGTAGCTCTGAGTGATAACTTTAGCACCAAGTTGCTCAGCAAGCTCAACGGTGTTATCGGTGCTATTTGAATCAACAATAATTATTTCTGAGCACACTTTTTGTAGTGATGTAATGCATTCAACAATATTTTTAGATTCATTTAAGGTAATAACAATGCCAGTGATCATAGGTGCGCCTTGTGTATTGTAGTGTGATTTAATTATTATAAGTGGAGTAAGGTTTTTAATGGAGCTTTTACCATATCAAGACTAATATCTTGCATTACATGCTCGCCCTTGACGCGCGTGCTCCATTTTAACTCATTAATGGGTTTATTATGTTGTGTTATTACGTGTTGTTCATACACGCTCACGACATAAGGCAAGCTATTATAAGGCCCCGTTCGTTTAGGGTTACTGTGTCCATATAATCCAATTACGGGCGTATTTTGCGTTGTCGCAATATGAGCAGGCCCAGAATCAGGAGCAATGACAACTCGCGCCTTATTTAACACTGCCGTTAATTGTTTTAGTGAGCTTTTACCAATTAAATTAATAATAGGTAATTGAGCTAAAGATTCAATGTTTTCACCAAGTCGTTTTTCACGTTCACTGGGTGACCCACATAGTACGACTTGGTAGTCATGTTCATTTAACCAATCTGCCAATTGAGCATAACGCTCAGTGACCCAATTACGTTCATCTTTACTTGCGGCAGGGGATATAACCACATACGGTTTTTCTGTCGGAATATGTGAAGCTACAAACGAAAAATCATCGTCCGATAAGGGAATATCCCATGTCGGTTTACTTTTTGGTACACCCAGATATTCAATAAAAGAGTAGAAACTATCTAATACATGAGCAGACGCCGTATCTCTGATTTTTCTATTTGTGAACAGCCATTGGCCTTCTTTCGCGCGTTTGCGATTAAAACCCACTTTATATTTGGCTTTAATGCCCATCGTTAATACGCTAGCACGTAGCGCTAATTGCATATGTATTAAGGCATCAAAATGTTGGTTTTTTAATTGAGACCAAATCGTTTTCATACCTTTAAATCCCAATTTTTTATCAAAAGGGATCACGGTAATATTCGGTAAATCATAGATTAATTGGGATTCGACTTTTCCTACTATCCAAGTAATTTTGGTGCTTGGCCATTCTTTTTGAATTGCTTGTACTGCGGCAATGGCATGACAAACATCGCCAATTGCAGATAAACGCAAAATACAAAGGGAGCTAGGGGCAGAAGTGAATAAAGCCATAGAGATGTTAACCCAAGAAGAATGAGGTAGAATTATGCTATTAACAGTCATAAATGTAAAATGACTGAGTGAGAAAGAGACTAGAAACTATACGCCGTACTAACTAGAGACTATAAGAGCAGGATTCAGATCGCTGTACTTGCAGAGTTAAGAGGAGCTGCTTTTAGCTCCTCCCCTTTATCGACATAACCACTTGGCTATAAATGTTGATATAAGGGGAGGCTGGGAGGGGTTGCTAGTGAATGATTAGAAATTATAAGAATACTTAGCTTTTGCTCTTATAGTTTTTAGAAGTGAAGCGGTCTAGTTAGCACAGTGTATAGTCTCTAATTATTTGATATTGGAGTCTTTGTGTGAAAAAAATCCAAACAAAAAAACAAACCATTTGGTATGACGACTCAACTCTTAGTGACTCACCAGAACTATGCTGTGATCCCGAATATTGGCAACAGAAAAATAAAATCATAGGTTCAGCCCAAGGGCGAGGTACCACATGGTTTGTCGCGCTTGATAACATCGATGCGGCATTGCGCCATTATCGCCGTGGAGGCTTGTTTGGCAAAATTATTAAAGATCATTACATTTTTACTGGTTGGGAAAAAACACGCAGTTACCAAGAGTTTCAATTATTGAATACCCTGATAAAGGCGGGGGTTAATGTACCAGCGCCCATAGCGGCTCGTTCAATAAAAAGAACGTTTTGCTATCAAGCGGATTTATTGAGTCAAAAAATACCAAATGCACAAGATCTTGTGGCGATTTTACAAGAAAAACCATTATCAAAAGAAATCTATCAAAAGATTGGTAATGAAATTCGTAAGATGCACGCAGCGCAAGTCAATCATACTGATTTAAATATTCATAACATATTGATTGATAATAAAGATAACGTTTGGATTATTGATTTTGATAAATGCTATCAACAAGATGGCAGCGATTGGAAGCAAGGGAACTGGGATAGGTTGAAACGTTCATTTGTAAAAGAAGTGAATAAAAGAAATATTCATTGGAATGAAAAAGAGTGGCTGCATCTTTAGATAATTAGATATCAAGTTAGTGATTTGATAGAATTTGAGAAAAAATAATTAACGGAACATAAGCTGAGTATATTTAATATGAAACTGTCCAAACAAATTAAATCTTTAGACCGTCGATTTGCGTCTTATAGGCAAAGAAGCACCTTGTTAAATAAATTGTATAATCATGTTTTAGGCATTAATGTCACTCATAGTTTCCATAATGAAGAGAAAAAGAACGAGTTAATGGAGGAGGCTAAAATAGCATTAGATGTGCTGCTTAGCCCAACGGAATCTAAATCGAATTTAACCGAGATACCTAAAATAATTTGGATGTTTTGGGATAGCGGATTTGATAATGCCCCCGAAGTTGTTAAATTGAGTGTGAAATCATGGCAGAAAATGAATCCTGATTATGAAGTAAAATTATTAACAGATGAGTCCTTAAAAGAATTACTTGGTTTCGATTTTAATGCAATTTTTCAGCTTTCTAGTGTGCATTGCCTACCTGCCATAAAAGCGGATCTAATTCGGTTATATCTTTTATCAAAATATGGTGGGATTTGGGCAGATGCAACCACATTTTGTTTAAAGCCATTATCAAAATGGTTAGACACTGCAAATAAATGCTGTAATTTACTCACATTTAAACATAAAAATAATCCTAGTCGCCCTGTCGAGGTATGGTTTATCGCATCTCCAAGAAGCGCATCAGTAATAAATAATACACTTATTCAGCTTGTCTCTTATATATTTGCTGAGCGTGAATACACGTTATTTATTTCTGGAAAAGTGTCTTTATTGAACAAAGTATTTATAGATTATAATGCCCCTCAAGATGTAAAAACAATGGAACGCGCTGAGCTTCTAGGGTTTATGCCATATTTTTCAACTGGTTATTCTATTTATAGTTCAATGGAAAGCATTAATCCAATAGAGTTAAATGAATATTTAAACAGTTGTGATAGAAACGCATCTCAGAATCGGTATGCTTTAACGAATGATACATTTGAGGTCTATCAGCATGCGCTTGTTTCAAAACAAACGTATATTAATAGTTATCTTTCTAGTGATGTATACAAAAGCCGTCGTGATTTCTTACTTAACAAATTGAATGCTTAATATTTTTATTACACATTCTGTGTGCTCTTTTATTATTTATGTTGTCTAGTTTATTATTTATGTTCTTATTTTTAAGATCTTTAGCGAGTTTATTATGCTGATGTCACCTACTCTAAAACAAAAACTGCATAGCCATGGTTGGTTTATATTAATCAATAGCCTTGTAGCCATGGCTATTGCCTCTCGTTATTTTGCTTTTTTGCCTGAGATCCCAACCGATCTTTTAGGCCTGAGTTTTCTCCTGTCGGGTACATTTAGTCAAATGGTATTACTAGCCTGTGTTATTGGTTTAGTGGCGCTACCTGCTATTTTTATTAAGAATGCAAAATTGCGGAACGGTACCCAGGCTTTAATTGCCTCATTAGGTATCGCGATACTATTTATTGATACATTAGTGTTTGCTCAGTATCGATTCCATATTAACGCTGTGGTATTAGAATTAGTATTATCTGGACAGGTAGTTAGTTTTCCATTAGTTACCTGGTTGACTGTGGTTGGTGGTGTGATAGCACTTATTGCCGCTCAATATGTATTGATTGTATGGTTAGAAAAACCAGCGGTAATCACTCAATACAAACTTGGACGTAAGTTTGCCATTATTACCTTTTTTGCTTTATTAGCTACTCATGGTATTCATATTTGGGCAGCAGCGAATGCATATCAACCGGTGACAACAGTAAAACGTTATTTACCCGTGTTTTATCCTGCAACATCAACCAGTATGATGAAAAAATACGGTTGGGTGGATGAAGAGGCAATTGCACGTCAAAATTCAATGAAAATGAACAAGAAGAGTGATTTAAATTATCCATTAACGCCATTGCAGAAAGAAGCCGTAGATAAACCCATTAATATTATGATTTTAGCGGTAGACTCATGGCGTGCCGATACCTTTAATGCTGAAAATACTCCAAACATGTGGGAATATGCAAAAAATGGTGTTGTGTTTGATAATCATATCTCTACAGGGAATGCGACTCGTACGGGTATTTTTGGCTTATTTTATGGTATTCCAGGGACCTATTGGCATGGGTTCTTAGCTAACCAAAGATCTCCGGTGTTAGTTGATCGCTTGCAAGAATTAAATTATGAGATGGGGATATTCACTGCCGCTCAACTTGAGAAGCCTGAATTTAATCAAACGGTATTTAAAAACATTCCTAATCTGCGTATCGAATCTGAAGGGAGCTCTCCATCAGAGCGAGATACCTATTTAACCAACGATTGGTTAGAGTGGTACAGCAAGCGAGATACGTCTAAGCCTGCTTTTTCATTCTTATTTTATGATGCACCACATGGTTATGATTTTCCTAAAAATTATCCACATCGCTATGAACCAATGCTAAATAATATTAATTATTTAGAACTGAATAACGACAGTGATCCAAGCTTGTTTTTTAATCGTTATAAAACCAGTGTTCACTTTGTTGATAGTATGGCTAAAAAGGTATTAGATAAATTAAAAGAAACGGGTGATCTAGATAATACCATTGTGATTATTACGGGCGATCACGGGCAAGAGATGAATGATAATCGAATGAATTTCTGGGGGCATAACAGTAACTTTACTAATGCTCAAGTGAATGTCCCTTTTGTGATTATTGCGCCTAAAGTAAGTCAAAAAACGATAGATTGGACAGCGGATGAATTAACCAGTCATGAAGATGTCGTACCTACCTTGATGAAGAATTATTTAGGTGTGACGAATGATATTAAAGATTATTCCGTCGGTGAGGATTTACTTGGAAAGCATGTCGATCGCAGTTGGATTATGTCGTCTAATTACAGCGGCTATGCCATTATAGAAAAAGAATCAATTTTAGAAGTTGGCTCAACAGGTCAATATCAGTTGTTAGATAAAAGTAATAGACCAGTGAAAAATGGAGAGTTGAATTATCAACATCTTCAAGAAGCTCTGGAGCAGATTAGTCGGTTCAATAAGTAGGCTGTTATAAGAGGTATATATGGATAATTATAAATTAACCAAGTTACAAATAAGGCTTATTGATTGGATTGGACCTTATTTGATTAGAAAAAAACAAAAGAAAATGCAATTTGATCTAATTAAAGAATTAATTTATTTTTACCTGAAAAAAACAGCGTATACACTGCCTTATGGTCGGTTTACCGAAGGTGAACGCTACATAAGTCAACGTTTTTTTGGCTTCAAAGTTGGAATGTATAGTTATCGATATCAACAGTTTTGGAAAGATGACAGCTTAATAGAATCAATAGGTGCCTATTGCTCATTTGCAATAAATATAACCGTTGTCGGTGGTAATCACCCTATAGATTTAGTGTCATCACATCCATTTCTATTTAACAAAGAATATGGTTGTGTGAGTAAAAACCAAGAAATTCTAGACCAAAAAATTACGATTGGTAATGATGTATGGATTGGTGCGAATGTAACATTACTCCCAGGGATCACTATTGGTGACGGAGCTATTATTGGTGCAGGTGCAGTCGTAAGTAAAAGTGTTCCCCCTTATGCTGTAGTTGTAGGGGTTCCTGCTAAAGTCATCAGATATCGGTTTGAGAGTAATATCATTGATGGGATGTTGGAATCTAAATGGTGGACTTGGGATGATGAAAAAATAAAAAAGGCCATCCCATTAATGAATGACCCAAAGCATTTTCTTCAATCGATTAAGTCAGGAAATATTTAGAACAAGGTTTTTATATAAGCTACTCGTTCTTTGAATGTGTGGCTTTCCTGATAACCTTTTTTATATGTTAATTTTGCGACATAAGCATTTTTGAATTCTTCTAAAGGCTCATAATTAACAACATCATTATTGGTCGTTTTGAGTAAATTAACCCAATTATTCATCGTTTCTGGTTGATTTAAAGCTTCGTTAAAAAAATAACATATAGAAAAATAAGGCATAAACCCTTTAGTCTCTGCTGTATTCACCGAATCTTTAAAAAAACGTGTATTTTCAGAATCTTTTAAACCTATTTTTTTTATGCTATTTGAAATGAATAAGCTGTGTTGTCTGCTTTTGAATAAATGTTCAATAAATAGCGCTAGAGTATGCTTGGTTATTTTGGATGCTTTGTGCGCGGCAATAAACCAAGCTTCTAATGGCCGAGTTTGATTTGTTTTATGGCGAAATGCAAAAAAAGAATTTGTTTCCGTTTCTTTATCAAGCCAAGTACTTAATGGTTGTAAACAAAATGTGGTAGTGTCTGCCCAAACGCCACCATAAGTAGAGAGAAGATATAATCGTAAGATGTCGGCTTTCATAGCAAAACCTAGATTCACGGTTGATAGTTTAAATACTGCATTAAAATCAAATCCTAACACCTTTTTTAAATTATCATCATTTAGTAAAATTATTTCATAATCAGGATTTAGTTTTGTCCATGATTCAATACTTATTTTGACTACTTCTGGTGCTGATTCTAGTGATGAATTCCAATATAACCAAAGCTTTTTGGGCATTGAGGCTTTAGCGTTTTTTTGCTCACGGCAAGCTGACTCTAAAGAGCGCAATGCATTTTGTGCTACGTTTAGTTCTATTTGTTTTGAGTGTGAAAGAGCGTTTGAATGAGTCAATATATTAATATTATAATATTCATTATAACGACGACTTAAAAATGGAATTTTTTGTCGTAACCAGAAAAAATCTTTTTCAAATAAGCGAGATTTAATTATGTGGTCTAACATTTATGAAACCTTATTAACTGAAGATATAATGGTAATTGATTTATTAATAGAGCCTTGTTGTTTTTTTAAAAACTGATAAGCATTATAAGATAACTTGTTTGCACTCTTCGTATTTGTTAATAAAGTTAATAGATTTGAGCATAGTTCATTATTGTTGGATACAATGCAACCTGATTGTTGTAGTAACTTATCTATTATTTCTTGAAAATTATAATAGCTAGGTCCTATTATGGTAGGTATATTTAGTGCAATTGGTTCTATTATATTATGCCCACCAACTTTATTTCCTATTAGACTCCCCCCCATAAAGCAAACATCAGAGGCTCCAATTAAAGTAAGCATTTCTCCCATAGTATCGGCAAGGTAAATTTGAACATCATCTGTTATGCATTTTTTTGACGTTCTTTTTGTTACTGTCATATTCTCTACGCAGCATAATTCAAAAACAGAATTAAAACGTTCAGGATGGCGAGGGACTAGTATTAACAACACATCAGGGATGGATTCTAGCAGCTTTTTATGCGCGATTAAGACTTGTTCATCTTCGCCTTTATGAGTGCTTGCTGCTATCCATATAGGACGTTCAGTACCAAGTTGTTCGCGAAGGTTTTTTCCTAATGTAATAATGTTATCTGTGATTTCAATGTCAAATTTAACAGAACCCGTGATGTGAACTTTCTCTTCCTGAATACCAAGGGCGATAAAACGATTTGCGTCATCTTGATATTGGCAACAAATATGGGTTAAGTTTTTTGCTAATAAATTAAAAATGGGCTGAATTTTTTTGTACCCTAGATAAGATTTTTGGGATAAACGGGCGTTTAATACCGAGATCGGAATATCATGTTTAGCTACGGTATAAAGTGTATTTGGCCAAAGTTCGGTTTCCATGATCAGCATTTTTTTAGGATTAGTTACCTTTAAGAAGTTACGGATAGCAAAAGAAAAATCGATCGGCATATATCGATGTTCTACTAATTCACCGAGTTTTTCTATTTGTTCAGCCCCAGTACTTGTCGTTGTCGTAACAAGAATTGCTTGTGTTGGGTTTTGTTTTTTTAGGGCTTTTATTATTGGGAGCGCCGCAATTACTTCACCGACAGAGACAGCATGAATCCATATCGGTTGTTTTATTGTATTTAATTTGGGAGTGAATCCGAAGTGTTCCTTCCAACGTCCCCCAAAAGGTGGTTTCCCTTCTTTCTTCTTATACAGAGAGTAGAGAAGAAAGGGGGAAAAGATACTTAGAATTAAGGTATAAAAAAAGCGAATCATAGACTAAATAAACTCTTCGATATATTGGTTAACGATGATTTCGCCATCGAATTTACTTAATGTGCATTGAACAAAGTGAGAAAAGCTATCGTCCCACTGATATTGTAGTGCGTAGTTAATTTTGTCACCAAGTGCCTCCGGTGTTTCTTTTGCTAAGAAGGGTTCTAATTGATCATTCATAATTTGACGAACCCCACCTTTACTGTCTGTTGATACCACTTTGGTGTTGCAAGCAAGCGCTTCAATTAAAACCATACCAAGACCTTCAAACTTTGAGCTTAATACAAATAAATCGGCCTGTTGGTACCAAGGGAATGGGTTGTTTTGCTGACCTTTAAAATGAACTCGATCTGTAAGATGTAACTCTTTTACAATCGTTTTAATATTATTTAAGTCTTTACCGGCACCAACAATAATCAAGTCTTGTTCTATGTGATATTTCGTAATTGCATAGTGATAGGCTTTAATAAGCAATGTAAAGTTCTTCTGTGGGACAAGACGGCCTAATCCAAGAACATAAGGTTTTGGATGTAAAATTATGTTATTTCTCATCGCATCTGTTTTGATCTTATTAAAATCATTTGGATTATTTAATGTAATTGCTTTGTTTGTCGTAATGCTATGGGTAGAAATCATGTCATTAAAGCTATCTAATGCGCCATTAGATACACAAACTACATTTCTATCTTTGAATAATTGAGTTAAAACCCATTGAGATAATTTGCCATACATGTATTTATTTTGAACATTTTCACAAACATAAACAAATCGTTTATCTTGTATTGGCCAGATGTGCTCAAATGTCCCTTGGCCTCTAAAAATGATTAAATCAAATTTACCATTTTCTTTTTCTAGATTTTTTAGCTGTTTTTTAAAGACAATAGCCTCTGCATACGCAAACCAAATTGGAAAGGTTTTTCTGAAAATAACATTTAAAAATTGGCAGATGATGAACCAAATAACGCCTATACCGCTAAAGAGAACCGCCTTCTTAAGATTAAAAAGTCGTACCGAGATATCATTATTTCGCGGTTCAATTTCTTTTTTTCTATTTTTTAGATAGATCAAATCGGTATCATGTCCAGCTTCATGACATGCATCTGCTAAATTTACCGCGACGCGTTCCATGCCACCCATTTTTAAACAATTAACAATCACCGCAATTTTCATATTAGATTCTCCTTGTTTAAAGGTTGGTATTTTAGAATGAGGCAGATCGTAATTATAGCTAATAGGAATGAACCACCTAACAATACTGTATCTACCATCGAAATTATAAAGGTAAAGCTAGATAAGGAGAGGCCGAGCACCCAATAACTACTGCCTTTTAGTAATAAATAAGGAAGTAACGTGAGTAATATTGTCATTAAAAAGCCTAATATGCCTAATTTTGCCCAAGAATCGATGTAAACATTATGTAATGTGCTGAATGTATTTATTACTTTATTCAGCGATTTTTTTTCTACTGTTTTAGTTTTTATTTCTTTGTAATCTTTGCCATGACCAAATAAAGGGGCTTCTTTTATCATTGACATACCAACGGTTAACATTTGAATACGTAACCCAACAGATGAGTTTAAATCCCCATTTGATATACGACCGTATTCGGTCATGCTTTTTTTATAAAGGATATCTATTTTTTCTTGATTAAAGTAAATTGAAATAAATACAATTGAGAGCAAAATTCCAATTGTTTTTAATTTTGATTTGTTTATTAAAATAGTATTGAATGATAGAGCAAGTAATGCAAATAGTGATGCAGCAAGAACGCCTCTTGATTGCATAACTACAACACTAAAGGTTAATAGTAGAGATGAAATTAAACTAACAACAGAGAGGAGAGTTGGCTTTTTAAAATCAACAAAATTAAAGGATAGGATCAGGAAAATACCAAATAAAGGGGCGTATAAATTTGGGTTCATGATTTCTACTGGGCGATAAATATCTTTAATAATAGTTGTGTAGATAAGGTAACTACTGTTTAAGAGAATGCCTAATAATATAGGGATATATAGGGAACGTTTAGTTGTGTTTTGGGAATAGATGCAAATAAATAAAACTGAAAATATAATACAGGATCGCATAAAGCTTCCATATATCCCACCATAAAGCTCTTTAGTAATAATTACAATTAAAGTGAAGAATAATGATAAAATTATTATTTTATTTTGTTTGATTCGGTTGAGCAATATAGTGGTTTTATTTGTCAATAAGGTGAATAATAGAAAAACAATAGAAATTCCAGATAATAATTTCAGACCATCAGGTAATAGCCATAACCCAGCCATAATCCATAGAATAGAAATAAATACAAAAAAGTTATGAATGTAAATTCTCATAGTTCAAATTCGCTTTTATGAGAGAGTTTCCCTGTAGTAAATAAAGGTAACTTTTCAAGTGGAATATTAGTTTCGTTGATGCAAAATACAAGTGGAGATAATTTTTCAAAATTTGATGAAAAATACAAAATGTTGTCATTATTTATATAGCAAAATGTGGGGAATAAATTCATAGAATTTGAAGATTTTAAGTTTTTTTGATAACAAGTAATCATTTCTTTTTTTACAATGTCATGAAATGAATAAAGATATAATAATGAAAAAGGAGTTAATCTAAATTTTTCTTTTGACCAGTTTTCTACATCTTTAGAATATAAATTAAATACCATTTCTAATCTGGATTTTTTTATTGCTCTAATTCCGTGTCGTAATCCATAATTTACGCAACTTCCGGTGAGTTCTTTTATTTTATTACGACTATTTTTTATTGCGAGCATATTATAAGTCGCATTTTCTTTGATTTTTTTTCTAGATTGAAATATTGACGATGTAAATAGCTTCGGCATATCTTTTTTGAAAAAATCCGATATAGATGTTTCTTTACCTAGCATCATATCGTCATTAAAATAAATGAAATGTTCAGATAAATTTGGTATTTTATGTAAATAGCTTTCAATCACACTTGAATTGAATGTTGGTAATAATTGTTCTGGAATTATATCTTTATGATCAATGATCGTCAGCTTGTTAGATTCTTTCAACCATGCAGGACTTTGATTATCAGTGATGATATAAATGTGATTAACCCATTCTGCAAATTGGCATAGTGAGCGGAGAGAATATTTCAATTCATTATGATGAAGATATCGTTTATCACCTATTTGATTATTTTGACATTGCTGATACCCTTCTTCCGAATTTAAATGAAATTGTTTTTTTTCTTGCCAAACTGGGTCAGTTCCATCGACCCAAGTATAAACAATATCTACTTTATTAATTGTCATAAATATACTTCTATAATCCAATTTTAGCGATGACATTTCTTGGTTGGAGTTCTTTTAGGCACTTTAAATGCCCCAATGGACACTCACGCTTAAAGCAAGGTCGGCACTCAATGTCAGTACTTACAATATCGACTTTTTTAGCCAAAGGCGGCGTGTATTTCGGAGAGGTTGAGCCATATACACCGACAACATGACAACCTACAGCGGCAGCAACGTGCATTAATCCAGAA
Organism: Aliivibrio logei; assembly: GCF_001691055.1. Taxonomy (NCBI): domain Bacteria; kingdom Pseudomonadati; phylum Pseudomonadota; class Gammaproteobacteria; order Vibrionales; family Vibrionaceae; genus Aliivibrio; species Aliivibrio logei. Next base: position 72,762 of record NZ_MAJU01000024.1, on the reverse strand, counting down.
TCGTTACTAACGACAGTTTTACATGCCGCTAATAAATCGACGGCTTCAATTAAACTTGTCTCTCCGGCAAGGTTAAAAACACAATGCTGGTTATTACTATCGACTAACGATTTAATGTTTTCTGTCGTCTCTTTATCTTTTGCTGAGCCAAATAACCAAACTTGATAACCTTGATTAATCATTTCATTAGCAACAGCGGCATAATGCTCAACTGGCCATTGTTTCGCTGGACCAAATTCAGCACCAGGGCACAAACCAAGTACTGGTTTTGTTACGGATAAAGAAAACTTGTTCAATGTCGTTTGTTGAACATCTGCATCAATGGAAAGCTTAGGATGAGGTAAGTTATCTAACCCCCCAAGTGATTCAGAGTTAATCATTTCAGATTTTGGGTGTGCTAAGGCAACATAACGCTCAACCATGTATTGAAATGATTTTTTATTCGGACGTAAATCGTTTAATAAGCCATAACGCATTTCGCCTTTCCAACCTACGCGTGTAGGTATGTCAGCAAACCAAGGAATTAAGGCCGATTTAGCGGAATTAGGACAAATATAAGCGTGAGTATAATTATTGGCTTTGAGCTTTTTGCCGATCCGGCGACGGCCAAGTAAATCAATATCGCCATGACCTAGAGGCATCTCGATTGCTTGATTCACTTCTGGCATACGCTCTAGGATTGGCTTACACCAAGCTGGAGCCATAACATCAATAATCGCTTCAGGGTGTTGCTGCTTTAACGTGATATACAGTGATTGAGACATCACCATATCACCAACCCAAGAAGGGCCAATAATTAAAATCTTCATGTCATACCAATGATTAAAAGTTCAGATTAGTCACAAGCTATTAAAAGAATGTAGAGATGTATATAGTGAAAAATAGCGGTTCACAAATCGCTCTTAATTCAGCAAGTCACATAATCTGAAATCTGTGTTATTTATTAATAATTGCCATATATTCAGCAACGCCATCGGCGACTGACTTAAATTCAACATCACAACCGGCAGCGCGCAATTTTGTTAAATCGGCTTGGGTGAATTCTTGATAAGCGCCTTTTAAATGGTCAGGAAAAGGTATGCTTTCTACAGCACCTTTGTTGTGATGCTTGATCACCGCATCCGCCACCGCTTGGAAAGGTTCAGCTCGGCCAGTACCACAGTTATAAATACCAGATACGCCATTTTCTAAGAACCAAAGGTTCACTGCGGCAACATCACCGACGTAAACAAAGTCACGTTTAAATTGGTCACTGCCTTCAAACAATTTAGGGTTATCGCCAGCATTCATTTGGTTGTTTAAATGGAAAGCAACAGAAGCCATTGAGCCTTTATGTTGTTCGCGAGGACCATACACATTGAAGTAGCGGAAACCCGTAATTTGAGACACGGTTTCACCATGCGCTTCAGCATCTGTCCATAAGCGACGAACGTAATTATCAAATTGTTGTTTTGAATAACCGTAGACGTTTAATGCGCCTTCGTACTCACGTTCTTCAATGAAGGTATCGGTATCGCCGTAGGTAGCAGCAGAAGAAGCGTACAAGAATGGGATCTCACGTTCGATACAAAAATGAAGCACTTCTTTAGAGTACTCATAGTTGTTCATCATGATGTATTTACCATCCCATTCCGTCGTTGCAGAGCAAGCGCCTTCGTGGAAAATCGCATCAATAGAGCCAAAATCATCACCCGCCATAATTTGGGTAATGAAATCTTCTTTATCCATGTAATCCGTGATATCAAGATCAACTAGGTTCTTGAATTTTTTACCATCTTTTAGGTTATCAACCACTAGAATATCGTTGAAGCCCTTGTCATTTAATGATTTAACAATATTGCTGCCAATCATGCCAGCGCCGCCAGTTACAATGATCATTTTGATACCACTAGATTTAATATAATTGGTTGAATTGTAGCAGAGAACAAAATCAGGCGCTACGTGGGAGAAGGGTTTTCAGGTCGCTTCGCTTTCAGGTTTCAGGGTAAAGCGGAAAGAGCGGAATTCAGAACGATTGCAGGCTCCCTTGTAGGGTTAAGAGATGATCACTGAAGTTATAGTAGCAAAGAATCGTTCCTCCCCTTGATAGATAAATTATTGGGATTGGTGATGTTGATAGAAGGAGAGGTTAGGAGGGGTTGTTAATGAATAACTTTGAATATACTCGCAATTGCTTTCGCTCTTTAATTGAATGTTATTTTTTTCTTCTATTGTTGATGGAATATTTAGAAATAAAAGCTATAACCCCCTCTAACTCCCCCTTGTATTGATTTAATCACTTTCATACATACGGCGTTAAAGGGGGAGAACATTCTTTATCGCTTTTATTACAACGATCATCCCTGAAACCAGAAAGCCAAGCTACTTGAATCCTAAGATCTAAAACCCAAAAGGACTGCCAATGCCAAAACCCCAAAAAAACTCCACGCAAACCATAAACCTAGACGTGAAATTAAAACATCATGGCGGAAAATTAGGCGTCACAGGCTCTTGCCACGAACTCAGTATTAATAACAACAGCAACAACCACGGCATATTAATCGACTGCGGATTATTTCAAGGAAAAGACGCGAAAGATAAAAACGGTAACGAAAGAAAGTTAGATATAGAGTTCTCAATATCACACCTAAAAGCATTAATTCTTACTCACACCCACATTGATCATATTGGTCGATTACCTTGGTTACTGGCCAAAGGATTTAAACAACCAATTTATTGCACCCCTGCAACCGCAGAGCTGGTTCCATTAATGTTAGATGATGGCTTAAAACTGCAACTTGGATTAAACAAAGGCCAAAGAGAAAGAGTGTTAGGCTTAATAAGAAAACAAATAAAACCCATCCCATACAACCAATGGCATCGAATCCCACTAAGTTCTTGCTCTTCTCTTTATGTACGCTTCCAACCCGCAGGTCACATTCTTGGTTCTGCTTATGTTGAGATTAAATTACCGAATAATGAGATTATCGTATTTTCAGGAGATTTAGGCCCTTCAAATACCCCATTATTGCCCGATCCTATTCCTCCGAAACGCGCAGATATCTTAGTGATAGAAAGTACTTATGGTAATAAAAGGCATGACAGTGTAGAAACCAGAGCATCGAGATTACAAGAAATTATAGAACGATCACTCGAAGATGGTGGGGCGATTATTATTCCTGCTTTTTCTGTGGGAAGAACTCAAGAGTTATTGTTTGATATTGAACACTTAATTCACCATCAAAAAATCGACACTAAAATCCCTGTCATCCTCGATTCTCCTCTCGCGAATAAAGTCACCAAACAATATCGACGGTTCAAAAAATTGTGGAGTAGAGAGGCGAAAAACAAAATCGTTAATCAACGACATCCCTTAAATTTTGAACAATGCATTACCATCGATAGTCATAAAGAACACATGGGCTTGGTGAATCGATTAAAAACAACGGCAGAACCGTGCATTATTGTCGCTGCCAGTGGAATGTGTAATGGCGGACGGGTGATGAATTACTTAGAAGCCTTACTCCCAGATAAAAGAACCGATATTATTCTGGCTGGTTACCAAGCGCATGGAACGTTAGGTCGAGATATTCAAAATAAACATAAAGCGGTATGGATAGACAACAAGGAGATTGAGATAAATGCACAGATTCATACCATGTCAGGGTATTCCGCCCATGCAGATCAAGTCGATTTGATTCGATTCGTCGAGGGAATAAAAGAAGGGAGAAAGGAGATTCATATCGTTCATGGAGAGAAAGACGCACGTGATGAATTAGAGAGAAAGCTCAAGATTATGCAGGATTAGAGTTCAGCGTCGTCAATATTTCCGCTATACTTCAGTAAGTAACAGTATTGATGTCAACCTCAAAAGGCGCTGAAAAGTCATGAAAACAAAAGACCGAATTATTTATGGTGCCTTAGAACTCTTTAATCAAGATGGTGAACGTAATGTGACGACGAACCATATTGCGGCGCACCTCGAAATCAGCCCAGGTAATTTATATTATCATTTCCGCAATAAAGAAGAGATCATCCATTCTATTTTTAATAATTACGCGCAAGAGTTAAAAACTCGTTTTCAACCGATTCATTTAGATGAGCAATCACAGACACCGAGTCTGCAAGTTATGCTCAACTATTTAGATTCTATTTTTGTGTTGATGTGGAGTTATCGATTCTTTTATGCGAATTTACCGGATATATTAGGCAGAGATCAAAGTTTGCAGCTAAAATACCTTCAAGCTCAACAAGATTTGAACGATAACCTGATTGGCATAATGAATAACTTTCGTCATGCTCAGTTAATTGATTTAGATGATGATGAACTTGCCGCATTGACCAAAACATTACACTTAGTGTCATCTTGTTGGATTAATTATCAGACGGTGATGTCATCTGACGTAAAAATTACAGAAACGGTTATTTATCAAGGTATGATTCAAATGCTGAATGTGGTTAGACCGATTGCAACAGAACTAGGTCGTCAACAGATTTTAGAATTAGAAAAGCATTATAAAGAGCGAATGAAGTAGATTCTCTGTTTGATTAACTCATTTAAAAGTAAGAATAAGTAACAAAAGTATTATTATTTTTTAGGAATATAAATGAATAACCCATCAACACAAGTACCTCATTACCCTCAATCTCCATCATTTCAAAACGATGAGATTGATCTTAAAGAACTTTTTATTGCACTTTGGAAAGGTAAGATCACGATTGTAGTATGTACATTGATATTTGCTATTGGTGCGGTGCTTTATGCGTTAACGGCTCAAGAATGGTGGTCATCTAAAGCAAAGGTGATGATCCCTCAAGTCCATGATTTTGCTGAATATCAAGAGCAAGTAAAGCAGTATCAACCCATTTTTGATATCTATCAAGAGGATGGAACTGTATTGGTAAGCGAAGAATTAGATTCATTAGTAGACAATGAAATATTATTTCATAACTTTATTAGTGCCTATAATTCGTCGAATAACAAAAAGAAATTTTTAGATGGTAGTGAGGAGTTTCAATCGTTTAAAGCACAACTTGATACAGATACAGATACAGATAAGAAGGAAGCAACGCGACAATTATATTCAGAATGGTTCCAAAAGATAAGTGCGGTTGTTATTGATCAAAAATCAGATGTGTCTCCATACAGTATTAGCTTACAGGCAACCACGAAAGAAAGCAGTTATACGTTACTCAATGAATACATTACTTCAGTAAAAGCGGTTGTGTTTAATGATGCGTTAAATAACCTTCAAGCGATTGTTAATGGTAAGCGAAACGAATTACGTCAACAAAAAACAATCCTAGAAACACAGGCAAAAAATCGTTTAACGGTTGAGATTGAGCGTTCACAGTATGGATTAGAGATTGCGAAAGCAGCACAAGTGAATAAACCGATTCAAAATATGGGAAATAATGAGTTATTTGCGATTGGTTTGGGTTCTCAGGCGTTAAGTGCAAAGATTAAAGCCCTTAAATCAGTAACGAATTTAAGTGTGATTGAACCAAGATTACAACAGATTGATGCAAAACTTGATATGTTAAAATCGATGAAAATTGACCGAAATATTCAATTTCAAACCTTTCGTTATTTAGAAAATGTGGAGCAACCTTTTACCCGAGATAAACCAAAACGTGCATTAATCGCGGTATTAGGAACGTTATTGGGGGGAATGCTCGGTGTTGCTATTGTATTGGTTAGATTCGCATTCAGAAAAGAAGATGAACTAGAGTCGTAAAAATCCCCATCCTATATAGTTTATTGAAAAAGCGAGCATGATGACTAAATCGGCTCGCTTTTTTATTAATTCTAGTCTGATTACTTATTAATAAATTTTCGTTTTATAATCCCTTTCGAGTAAACCAAGGGGATCTTTCATCCGTCAATTCATACAATTCATGCTGTTTATTCAACATCTGCCCGCCATCACGAGTGAGTGGTTGCCAATTAAAGCCAGCTCGGTTTTTACTTGGTTTCACCGTCATGATGTCAAAAGGTATCGAGAGATAAAACCCTTTGGTGTAGCTACCTTCGCCAAACTCTTCTGCTGATAAATCGGTAAAACTTGCGTAAGCGCCTGCGATAACACCCGAATCAAACTGTTTAGAAAAATCAATTCGCGTCCCCTTATCGCCCGCTAAGAATTGGCCCACACCGACTTTAAGTAATGTGTTTTTCAAGAACGACCATTGAGGGGTGTAATAGCCTGTCACAAATCCGGTCATACCGCTGGATATGACATAGTAATCATTGCCATCAGTACCACCAGATTGGAAATCTTGTTCGTAAAACCCAAACCAACTGTCTGGTGAACGCTGTTTAATGTACGTAGCATCAACACCTATAGCCCAATAACTGTTTAATGGGCGGTACATTACTTCTGAGCCAATGCCACCAAACATACTTTCTAAATAACCAGCATACGCTTGGCTGTATAATCCGGAACCGTACTCTTCAAACCAAGTTAATTGCAACGTATTTAAACGCACAGGGTTGTCATGCACATACGCTCTAAACAGGGTTCGAACTCGAGCAACCGAATTACCGGTGCCATCAGGGGGAGTAATGTAATTAAACTTATCGTAGTTGTCGATTAAGTTAAAATACAATCCACCAGAAAATTGAATATTATCTGTTAGCCATATTGATGCATCAGTATTGACACCAAGAGCATATAAATAAAAATCTTCGGCATTCCCAATAGATTGCGCTAGGGTAGGAGAAATAGAATAATCCCAACGCTCAAGATTATCACTTTTTAGCTCGTCTTCTGATGCCAAATAAGTGACGTCATCAACGTGAGTTGCATCCGTAATATCCGCATGAAAGTACGTATTATTGACCACTTTTTTATATTGTGCCGCATCAATGGTTGTTTCAGACAATGGCATCGATTGGTTAGCTTCAATAATGCGATAGGTTGAAATTGTTGTGGGAACGTTATTGGCTAAAATAGTGGCCGCACGCTCATGGGCTTCATTGGTGTCGCGGTATTTTGTTTGTGTCGCAATAACGGTGACCGAATCATCGTCTGCGTAAATTTGACTCTCTTCATAGCCAGCATTGCTATTCAGTTGTTGATTCACTCGTTGCCAGTTCACCTCATCGATAGATTGAGTCGTTGATTCGGTATAAGCAATGGTCGGTTCATCACGCCAAATGGCTTTCATGTCATTAAAGTTGGTGCTTAAATTAACCCCAAGCGTTAACGTATCACCACGCTCGTAACTCAGTTTGATATCACCCCAATCACCCAATCCATAAAGCACACCAAAATTCCAAGGGGTGTGTTGGGTCATATCCACATCACCACGAGTCACAGGGAAATCTTGACTGTAGTCATTACCGTCATATTCCACTTTTAAACGCAGCGGTTGATAAGGGGTTTGGTATTCTACACCGCCATAAATAGCCGCAGGGCCTTTAAACCAACGCTCAAAATCAACACTGCCGCCACTTCCTTTATAATCACCTTCTCGAGAGCAAAATTTATCAGACGCTTTACAAAGAGGGTTGGTAATATTGCCACTTTGGCCTAAATAGCCCCAGCCCATCCCAACGGTCACATCAAGATTTCCGAATCGTTTGGTTGCTGCAACAAACTCACCATCAAATAAACCGGTACCACCAAAATCACGCACACCGATTGAGGTCTCGGGTAACCAAGAACTTTCCTCAAGTAAACGAATTTTAAAGTCGATGCCTTTATCGGTGTATTTAGTGCTACCACTAAAATTCTCATCATTGCTATAAAGTAAATCTTGCACGAGCGTATAGCGAATGGTGGTCTCTAGCCAAGGCATGAGTTGTAAAGACACAGTGTAATGCTGATATTCATTATTCCAAGTGCCACCGACATTGAACTCTCCCTCTGGAGCCATTCGCCCAGAAGGCATTTGCATTAAACCCACCCCTCCAAAATCCGTTTGGGATGTCGAGAGTGTCACCGGGGTGAATACGCTGTTAGCGTCATTCGCAAGAGAAGAATAAGGTAAAGAAGAGACAATAAAACCAGCAATAAGCGAAAGAGAAAATTTAGGGTTCATCATTATTTAAAACGCCTTATTGCGAAGCAACTGAACAATAGAGTCGTTCAGAGTATGAAAGTCGGTAGGTAAATTGGCAAAGGGGACGTATACCGTTGCGCCTGGTGCGAGGTAAACGGTTTTATTTTGCCAAATTGAAAACTCGGTGGTTTGAACGTCGCCATTGGGTTGAATGACATAAATAATCGAAGTGTCCGCAAAAGGAGAAAGAGGCACTTTTTCAAGATAATCATCGATGGTTGCATGTTCAATAAGTGGCAATAAAAGGCTGTTTTCAGAATCAATCGCACCAAAAAAAGACACATCAATAGGACGAGGGCCTAAAGTAAGCTGATATTCTCCAGAGATAAGGGGGTTCATTTTGTCATTGATTCGAAGTAAATCGACATCTAATGAAGTAAAAATACGATCAACAAAGGTGTGTTTACGGAGTTGATTAGTGAGGTGTGTCGCAGATTGTTTAAACGTATGTCTAGATGAAAACAGTGATGTCTGTCGAGAAAGAGAAGACAGCGCATTCATAATGTCAGAGTATGTCTCATCCATGGTTTTTTGTTGATTACTGTCACTTAATACCGCGCCTAAATGATAAAAATCAGTCTGCTTATTTACGTCTTTAATCAGTTGCTCTAGTCGCACGGGGTGAGGGTAATAAAGTCGTTTTTTTTGGTTCGGTAACGTCACGGTTACCGTGTTTTTTTGATCAGAAACACGATGTTGTGTATCGGCAATACTGATTGATGGTATGGAGATTATCAGTAGAGTAATAAGAGAATAAAGAAAACGCATAATTGCTCTAGCTCACTTTAAGTTATTGGTTGTTATATATTGGTTTCTAATTGTAGGGCGAATGGTTTTAGAATCGTCATCTCAATACTGACCATGTTTGGTCCTAGATATTGATGAGACTTTACGACATTTAATTCATTATCGACCCAATATTGATTCGTAAAGGTATCGCCTAACGAGGGGATCGAAACAACCTCTACAATTTCAGTGACCTCCTTTTCCCATACTGTGTTTTTTAAGCGAGTTTCGCCTCGTAATATTGGCGTAATAGTGGCGTGATAATTAAATAAATACTGATCGCCAATGGTCCAATCATAATGTGCCGACCAAATGGTTTGTTTTTGCGTGATTGCCGCTAGAGAAGGCAATGGGGCAGAAGGCGTGTTTATTTCAGTGAGATTGAATTGCGGTAAACCCAGAGTTTTAACGATTCGACCATTCTCAGTCACGATCATCGCTTTATCGGAAGAGAGCCACTTTAATTGCATTGCCCCTGTTGCTGGGTTTGGCTCTGCAAATGCCAAGACCATAAATAATTTTGCCCCGCCATTAATCCGCACAAAGCTGCTTGCGTAAGGCAGTTCAATGATTTTTTGTGCAGTGAGTGAGACATCGTCTACACCAAAAATGGCTTCATCAAGAGTCGCGTTTACATCGTTGAATTTTTGAGTGCAGGCAGAAAGAAAGAGAACACTGATGATTGTGAGGAATTTAAGCACAGAAAACTCGTTAATAATAAAGAATGGGATTTCTAGATATAAAAATAGAAAGGGACGAGAGTCAAAAGGTAAATAATTTTTGGCTGTTCGTCCCTAAATTCTACAAAGTTACTTAGAAACAGTGGTCGTTGTAGAGTTTGAACTTGAATCAGCAACAGCAACGACAGCAACAGTAGCAGCAACACCCACAGCGATAGCGGTCGTTGTTGCAGCACCAGCCGCAGCAGCAGAAGCGCCAGCCGTACCAGCCGCAGCACCAGAAGTTGCTTCTGTAGCAACCGTTGCTACCTCAGCAGCAGCAAATGCAGATCCTGCCGTCATAGCTAGCATAAGAGCAATAGCAGTTTTTTTCATAAGATAACCTTATTTTTTTATATATTGATGAATATTTACTCAGTCTATGAGCAAACGTCGTGCACGGTACCATAAGTCGTTCTATAGGGTAAATATAAAAATTATTTATCAAATGTAATATTATCCTAATAAAATCTTATAAATGTTACATTAAAGACCCTTATTGATAGTTTTATATATTGAATGTTTTATTTTTTTATGGTTTCAAGTTTGTTTTTTGATAGGTATAATGCCGCGCTTATGAATGAATATGAATGCAATTGTTAACTCGTTTGAAATCTAAATTTAGCTGTTAATGAGACAGATTTTTAATGATGTTTTTGTTAATATAGGTGAGTTGACAACAGATTTGTTCATAGCTATCACATAAAATCAGTAGGGTATGCCTTATTGATTTCATATCATTGCGCTGAGAGGGAACGTGCTAATACCTCTGGGCGGTAGCGTATCCAAATTTTGTTATCGATAAGTTGACCATACCCATGAGAAAAATAAAAATATCAGTGTTGATAGGGGTAGCCTTACTCATACTAAGTGGTTGTACCGTTTTCCCTGGCACACATTTATCAACGTCGGATAAAAATAAAGTTGAAGACGAACAATCAGAAACTGACTATTCTGCGGCCGTTAATGTGTATGCCTTGACGCCTCAAAAAGTGGCTGAATATCAGGTTAAAAAAGCTGGCGCACAATCTAACCCCAAACTTGAAGCGCAAATCGCTAATTATGAATACCGTGTTGGTCCTGGAGATATACTTAATGTCACTATTTGGGACCACCCAGAATTAACGATTCCTGCAGGGTCTTATCGTAGTTCAAGTGAATCAGGCAACTGGGTGCATGCGGATGGCACCATCTTTTACCCTTATATCGGCACCGTGCAAGTTGCAGGGAAAACCGTTCGAGAGATACGAACCGATGTGTCTGAACAGCTAAGACGTTTTATTGAAAGCCCACAAGTTGATGTGAACGTCGCTGCATTTAGAGCGAAAAAAACATACGTAACGGGTGAAGTGGATAAACCAGGTCAACAAGCGATTACAAATATCCCCCTTACGTTATTAGATGCAGTAAATCGCTCTGGTGGTTTATCTGAAAATGCCGATTGGCGAAATGTCACGTTAACGCGTAAAGGTAAAGAAGAAACACTTTCTTTATATGCTTTAATGCAACGTGGTGATCTCACTCAAAATCGTTTATTAGAGCCGGGTGATATCATTCATGTCCCGCGTAATGATGCTCAAAAAGTATTCGTGATGGGTGAAGTGAAGAATCCGCAACTCCTTAAGATAGATCGTTCAGGCATGAGTTTGACCGAAGCGTTAAGCAGTGTGGGAGGGATTAATGAACTGGCGGCTGATGCAACCGGTGTTTTTGTTATTCGCTCATCAAATAAAGAAGACAAAAAAGAACGCATGGCGGATATCTATCAATTAGATATTCAAGACGCTTCTGCTCTTATTATTGGCACCGAATTTTATTTAAAACCTTATGACGTCGTTTATGTGACTGTTGCTCCTATCGCAAGATGGAACCGCTTAATTTTGCAATTAATGCCTACAATTACAGGTTTTAATGAATTAACGGAAGGTGTGTTACGAATTAAGAATTGGCCATAATATGTTTAATAAAATTTTAGTGGTGTGTGTGGGTAATATTTGTCGTTCGCCGACCGGTGAGTATCTTTTAAAAGCGTTATTACCAAATAAAACGATTGATTCTGCAGGCGTTGCAACGGAAAAAAGCCGGCTAGTTGGTAAACCTGCAGATACTACGGCAATAGAGGTAGCAGCAGACAATGGTGTGAATTTAAATTTACACCAAGCACGCCAATTAACTAGCGTAGTCTGCCGTGAATACGATCTCATTCTTGTTATGGAAGCAGGGCATAAAGAGGCTGTGACTCGGTTAGCTCCAGAAGCGCGCAGCAAAACCATGTTATTTGGGCAATGGATAGGGCAACAAGATATTCCTGATCCGTATCGCCAAAGTCGTGAAGCGTTTGAACATGCTTATACATTAATAGAGAAAGCAGCTCAAGAGTGGGCTAAAAAATTATAGTGAAAATTAAAAGGAATTATGGAGAAGCAATGCAAGCCATTTCATTGGCGCTTTTACTTCGCTCTTAGATCCCCTCCTCTTGCTTATATTCGGAATGCTAATGTCATCATCTTCAACAAAAAATCACGAATCATCTGATGAAATTGATTTATCTAAACTGTTTGGCTATTTAATTGATGGCCGTTGGTTAATTATCAGTATCACTACTTTATTTGCTATTGCAGGCATTGCTTTTGCTCTTTTATCGACCCCTATTTATAAAGCAGATGCTCTGGTACAAGTAGAACAAAAAAGCGGTAGCGGCATATCATCATTGATGGGTGATATGGGAGAAATGTTTGCCTCAGAATCATCGGCTACCACAGAAATTGAAATCATTAAATCTAGGATGATTTTGGGTAATACCGTTGATAAGTTAAATTTAACAACCATCGCCTCTCCTCACTACATGCCTATTATAGGTAAAGGGTTCTCTCGTTTAATGGGAGAAACGAAAGCCATTAACGTCAGTCGTTTTGATATCCCTTCTTATATCGAGTCACCTAATTTTTCATTAGTGTTAGATGATGCCGAAAAAGGGATTTATACGTTATTTGATGCAGAAGAACGCAAAGTGCTTTCAGGTAAAGTGGGTGAACTTGCAGAAAAACAAGAATTCCATTTATTTGTGATGCGATTAGAGGGAGAAAACGGAGATGTGTTTAATCTATCTAAAATATCTCGTTTTGATGCGATCTTAAATTTACAAAGAGGGTTATCTATAGCTGAGAAAGGGAATCAATCAGGCGTGCTTCAGTTTTCTTTTCAAGGGGAACATAAAGCCAAAATAGAAGCCATTATTAATGATGTTAGCCAAAACTATTTTTTACAAAATATCGCTCGTGATAGCGCTGAAGCAGAAAAAAGCCTTTCTTTTTTAAGCACGCAACTTCCTGCAATTAAAGACAAACTAACAGATTCAGAAAATATTTTGAATGATTTTAGATTAGAGCGTAAATCGGTTGATCTAAGCCTAGAAGCTCGCTCTGCTCTTGATGTAATAGTAAAGCTTGAAGCGCAATTAAATGAATTAACCTTTAAAGAAAGTGAAATTAGTCAACGCTTTACTAAAGATCACCCTGCTTATAAATCATTGTTAGATAAGCGCCTGACTTTGCTTGGTGAGCGTAAACGCCTAAACAAGCAAATTGAAAAGCTACCAAAAACCCAGCGTGAAGTACTACGTATGCAACGGGATGTTGAGTTAAATCAGCAAATTTATATTCAATTGTTAAATAAAACTCAAGAACTTAACATCATTAAAGCCGGCACCGTTGGTAATGTTCGCATCTTAGACACTGCACAAGCGTATTCTAATGCAGTAAAACCTAAGAAATCATTAATTGTTGTTTTAGCCACATTATTAGGGGGTATGTTGAGCGTGGCGTTGGTACTAGTTAAAGCGGCATTGCATCGTGGAGTGGAGAACCCTGATGAGATAGAAGCGTTGGGTATCCCCGTTTATGCCAGTATCCCGAAATCAAATTGGCAAGAAAAGCTCGATCTTCGTTATAATAAAAAGAAAGTTAAGCATTTAGAAACCTTACTTGCTGAATCTAATCCTGCCGATTTATCTATAGAGGCATTACGAGGTTTGCGCACCAGTATGCATTTTGCCATGATGGAAGCCAAAAATAATGTAGTGATGATCACGGGCCCTGCCCCCAATATTGGCAAATCGTTTGTTGCGGTTAACTTTGCCGCCGTTATCGCGAAAACGGGTCAAAAAGTATTGGTAGTTGATGCGGATATGCGTAAGGGTTATATGCAACGTTATTTTGGTATGCAGTGGGATAATGGATTATCAGACTATCTTTCTGGTAAACTGACCTTAGAACAATCAATTCAAGTATCAGGGATCGACAATTTAGATGTGATGACTCGTGGCCAAGTACCTCCAAATCCATCTGAATTACTAATGACTAAGCGTTTCAGTGACTTTATTGATTGGGTATCAAATAATTACGATTTAGTACTTATTGATACCCCACCAGTACTGGCAGTAACCGATCCAAGCATTGTTGGTGCATTAGCTGGAACTACCTTAATGGTTGGACGATTTGATCAAACATCAATTAAAGAAATTGAAGTAGCAAGACACAGGTTTGAGCAAGCAGGGATAGAGGTGAAAGGCTTTATTTTGAATGCAGTAGAGAAAAAAGCAAGTAGCTCATATGGTTATGGGTATTATAATTACAGTTATGAGAGCGATAAGTAGAGTTTAAATGCAATACAATATCAAAATCCAACCAGCAGGTATTAGCTATACAAGTGAAGAGAATCTTCTTGATGATGCATTATCGCAATCAATACCATTAGAGCACAGCTGTAAAACAGGTGATTGTGGTGCTTGTAATGCTGAAATAATTTCAGGAATAGTTGAAAATGAAAATGGTGAGTCGGTAACTCAAGGGAATATTCTTACCTGTCAATCAAAAGCGAAATCAGATGTTATACTAAAAACTAATTATTATCCTGAATTAGTTCATATCAAACAACAAACGCTACCATGCAAAGTCGCAAGCTTTGAATATGTAACTAAAGATATTGTTTCAATTAAGTTTCGATTCCCATCAACCGCTAAACTTGATTACCTGCCAGGGCAATATGTGGATTTAAGTTTTAAAGGTGTAAAACGCAGCTACTCAATCGCAAATGCCAGATCTGAATTAAAAGAGTTAGAGCTTCATATTCGAAAAGTATCAAATGGACAAATGTCAAAGTTGTTGTTTGGTGATCTGAAAGTAAACCAATTAATGCGTATAGAAGGACCGAAAGGAACTTTTTTTGTAAAAGATAATGTTAAGCCATTAATTTTGATAGCGACAGGTACAGGTATTGCTCCAATAAAAGCTATAGTAGAAGAACTCATAGCAAAAGAAGATAAGCGTGATGTTCATATTTATTGGGGGATGAAATATCAGAAAGAACTATATTGTAATGAGTTAGTCGCATTAGCCAATCAAAATCAGAATATATCATTTACCGCAGTATTATCGCGGGAACTTGAACTACTACCTGATTATCAACAAGGTTATGTCCAAAATGCAGTTGTTCGAGATTTTAATTCATTAAATGGTGTTGAAATTTACGCTTGTGGTTCTCTTAGTATGATAGAGGATGCGAAAGCCTTATTCTTACAATATCATCTTCCGGTGGGTGCATTTTTTTCAGATGCATTTACCCCCGCGAAATAGATTTAATTATGGAGATAAAAATGAAAGCAGTCATCTTAGCTGGTGGTTTAGGAACACGCTTAAGTGAAGAAACAGCATTAAGACCAAAACCAATGGTTGAAATCGGTGGTAAGCCAATTTTGTGGCACATAATGAAACAATACTCAGCACATGGTGTGAATGATTTCATTATTTGTTGTGGTTATAAAGGCTACGTAATTAAAGAATACTTCGCTAACTATTTCCTTCATATGTCAGATGTTACTTTCGATATGGAAAATAACGAAATGAAGGTACACAGAAAGCGAGCTGAACCATGGACCGTAACGTTAGTAGATACTGGTGATAATTCAATGACTGGTGGCCGTTTAGGTCGTGTTGCAGATTATCTAAAAGATGAAGAAGCATTCTGCTTTACTTATGGTGATGGCGTAGGTGATGTAGATATTACAAAAACGATCGAGTTCCATAAGTCGCATGGTAAAAACGCAACATTAACAGCAACGTTCCCCCCTGGTCGATTCGGTGCGTTAGATATTTCTGAAGGACAAGTAAATAGCTTTAAAGAAAAGCCTAGAGGTGATGGAGCTATGATTAATGGTGGCTTCTTCGTATTGTCGCCAGAAGTGTTAAAGCTGATTGATGATGATAGTTGTACTTGGGAGCAATATCCATTAAACAAATTAGCAGAAGATGGCGAGTTAATGGCGTATGAACATCACGGCTTCTGGCAACCAATGGATACGTTAAGAGATAAAGTGTATTTAGAAGATCTTTGGCAAGATGGCAAAGCACCTTGGAAAATTTGGGAGTAAATGATGAATCCTAGTTTTTGGCAAGGGAAAAAAGTATTTATTACAGGGCATACTGGCTTTAAAGGTGGCTGGTTGTCGTTGTGGCTTCAGGAAATGGGAGCGATAGTAAAAGGGTATTCATTACCTGCACCAACCACACCTAGTTTGTTTGAAGAAGCAAAAGTGTGGGCAGGTATGTCGACTGAAGAAGGTGATATTCGAGATTTCCCACACCTTAGAGAAGTGATTTCTGGATTTAAACCTGAAATAGTATTTCACATGGCAGCACAACCATTGGTTCGTTTATCTTATGATGAACCGATGGAAACCTATTCTACTAACGTGATGGGAACTGTTTATTTACTTGAAGCGGTGAAACAAGTTGGCGGCGTTAAAGCGGTTGTAAATATTACGTCCGATAAATGCTATGAGAATAAAGAATGGGTTTGGGGTTATCGTGAAGATGAAGCTATGGGGGGGTATGACCCATACAGTAGCAGTAAAGGCTGTGCTGAGTTAGTTGCTTCTTCATACCGACAATCTTTCTTTAATAAAGATAAATATGAACAACATGGTTGTGCGCTAGCTTCAGTTCGTGCTGGTAATGTTATTGGTGGTGGTGATTGGGCTGACGATAGACTAATTCCTGATATGCTTAATGCTTTTTCTAATAATGAAAAAGTAGAAATCCGCAGCCCTTACGCAATTAGACCTTGGCAACATGTTTTAGAACCACTTTCTGGTTATATAACCATTGCTGAGCATCTATATGAGAAAGGTCTTGATTTTGCTGAAGGCTGGAACTTTGGTCCAAAAGAAGAAGATGCAAAACCTGTTGAATGGATTGTTGAGCGATTAACACAACAATGGGGAGAAGGTGCTGAGTGGTATTTAAGTGAAGGAGAGCATCCGCACGAAGCCCATTATTTAAAATTGGATTGCTCTAAAGCGAAAATGCGTTTGAATTGGCAACCCGTGTGGGATCTCGAACATACATTGACAAAAATTGTAAATTGGAAAAAAGCTTGGCTAGATAAGCAAGATATGCAGCAATATACGATTAATGAAATTAAAGAATACATGACAGCAAGAGCAGGAAATAAATAATGTCTAAAGAGCTAATAAGAAGTAAAATTGCAGATCTTGTTGATCAATATGCAGAACTTGAATATGCGCCTAAAGAATTTGTTGCTGGTGAAACGGTAGTGCCACCATCAGGAAAAGTATTGGGTGCGAATGAATTAAAAATGATGGTTGAAGCATCGCTGGATGGTTGGTTAACCACTGGACGCTTTAATGATGCATTCGAGAAGCGTTTAGGGGAATACTTAGGTGTACCTTATGTGTTAACAACAACATCTGGCTCTTCGGCTAACTTATTAGCATTAACAGCGTTAACGTCGCCAAAATTAGGTGAGCGTCAATTAAAACCAGGTGATGAGGTAATTACTGTTGCTGCTGGTTTTCCTACAACGGTAAACCCTACGATTCAAAACGGATTAATCCCTGTTTTCGTTGATGTTGATATTCCAACATATCAAATCAAATCTGAGATGATTGAAGCGGCCGTAACTGAAAAAACAAAAGCGATCATGGTTGCTCATACTTTAGGTAATGTATTTGATTTGTCTGAAGCGCGTCGTGTTGCTGATAAATACAATCTATGGTTAATTGAAGATTGCTGTGATGCATTAGGATCTACATACAATGATCAAATGGTTGGTACATTTGGTGATATCTCAACAGTAAGCTTTTATCCTGCTCATCATATTACAATGGGTGAAGGTGGTGCGGTATTCACTAAAAATAAAGAGCTTCGTAAGTTAGTTGAATCGTTCCGTGATTGGGGTCGTGATTGCTACTGTCCACCAGGCTGTGATAACACGTGTGGTAAGCGCTTTGATCAACAGTTAGGTTCTTTACCTGATGGTTATGACCATAAATATACGTATTCTCACCTTGGTTACAATTTGAAAATTACGGATATGCAAGCCGCTTGTGGTTTAGCACAAATGGATCGTGTTGAAGATTTAGTTCAAGCTCGTAAAGATAATTATGCGCATTTAAAAGAAGGTCTAGCTTCATGTGAAGAGTTTATTATTCTTCCAGAAGCAACTGAAAATTCAAATCCATCATGGTTTGGTTTTCCTATTACAATTAAAGAAGATAGTGGTATTAAACGTGTTGAACTTCTTAAGTTTATGGACCAATTTAAGATCGGTACTCGTTTATTGTTTGCTGGTAATTTGACTCGTCAACCGTACTTTAAAGATGTTGAGTATCGCGTTGTTGGTGAACTAACTAACACTGATTTAATTATGAATAATACATTCTGGATTGGTGTGTATCCTGGTTTAACTAAAGATCATTTAGACTTTGTTATCGAAAAGTTTGAAGAATTTTTTGGTGTGAGCTTTTAGTTTTACTATGAAGCCTCTGGTTAATTTATGAAAATTCTAATTTATGGTGCGACAGGTTATATCGGTAATGTGTTAGCTCGGCAGTTATTATGCTATGGGCATCAGGTTGGCAATGTAAGTCGACAGAGTTCTATGATTCCTTATGTTGATAATTATTTGTTTGACGATAACATTAATGATGTACTAGAAGAGTTCTTACCGGATAAAATTATATATATGTCAGCATGTTTTAATAATCTTGATGTTTCAAGTATTGTGGATATAAATATAAAAAAGCCATTAGAAATATTAAGTTCACTTGAGGCTAATAATCATATTGAGTTTATATATATAGGCAGTTATTGGCAATTTGGTGATGCTAGTTTAAAAGAGACGCCAATTGACTTATATTCATCATCTAAAAAAGCAATGGTTTCATTTCTTGATTATTATAGATTATATACAAAGGTAATATGTAAAGAAATTGTATTATTTGGGACATATGGAGAAAGTGATCAAAGAGGTAAACTTTTAGATTACTTAATTACCATGTCTAACAAACAAGACAAGGTTAGTTTAACAGAGGGAAATCAAGAGCTTAACCTAAGCTTTGTTGATGATGTTTGTAGCAGTATTATTGATGTTTGTTTTAAATTAGAGGGTGATAGATTTCAGATCTTATCTGATGTGAATAGCACACCTAGAGATTTAGTTCGGATAATAAGAAAACACCAAAAAATTGATGTTGATTTCGGTGCGGTGAAATATCGTGCAGTCGAATTGATGAAGTTATGGACTGATCCAGATTATCAAATGATACATATAAAAGATAATATTGAGAATTATATTAAATCTAAGTTGAATTATGTCGAAGTTAGTTAAAAATTCAATATTGTATACAACATTGAGTATATTTGAAAAAAGTTTCATGTTCTTTATGCTTCCTGTATATACGGCATATTTATCTCCTGAGGATTTGGGGCAATATAGTTTAGTCGTTGCGATTAATGCATTTTTAATTTTATTGTATTCATTGTCTTTAGAGCATGGGTTAGGTAAGTTTTATTACGATTATAAAGATGATGACCATAAGGTTAAGATATTATTTAGTACGATATATTCATCTGTTTTTTTTGCATCAATTATGTTTACGTTTCTATTTTTTGTATCGTATGATTTTTTATTTTTTAAATTCTCTGAAAATGAACAACTTTATGAATTGTTAAAAACAGGCTTGCTTTGTATTGTTTTTTTTCCTTGTTATTCGATGTTTAAGCAAATGTATCAAGTAAAGCAAGATGCAAAGAAATATGGTCTTATTAGTTTTTCATATACTTTATTGTTAGTGATTATAAATGTAGTTTTAATTGTCTTATTTGGTATGAAGTCAGAAGGCCTTTTATATGGGTTACTATGTGTCAATATTATATTTTTCTGCTATTCAACAATAAGCTTCTTTAAAAATAATGGTTTTTTCTATGATTTTAAATTGTTATTGAAAGTATTGAAATATTCATTTCCATTACTCCCTCATAGTATCTCAAGTGTAGTTACTTCAATGTCTGACCGTATATTGATAGGTTTTTTTCTTACACTTTCTTCTGTTGGTTTGTATACAATATCTAGTCAAGTATCATTTATTTTTGGTGTTTTGATTAGTGCTTTTTCTATGGCATACGGGCCTGTTTTTTTTGAAAAAATCAAAGGTGAAGAAAAAGGGAAAATTGAATTGTTGAAAATAGCTAATATTGGTGTTCCTATTTTTTGCTTTATCGGAGTATCACTAAGTTTTTTTTCTAAAGAAATTATTATGGTAATGGTATCGGATGATTATTTAGAGGCTTATAAATATGCTATGATTCTTATATTTGTTTTTGTTTTTCAATCAGTTTATATATTTACAGCTGGGCCTTTACTTGTTAGTTCAACGAAAATATATGCTTTGGTAAGTATATTATCTTCCGTTTTAAATGTGATTTTAAATATACTATTGATTCCTATATATTATATTTATGGTGCAGCTATTGCTACATTAATAAGTAAGATTGTATCTGTTTTTTTATATAGTTATTTTGGGTATAAATCTAAAGATAGGTTAGATTTTAATTTTAAATTATTAATAGGACTTCCTTTTTTCTCATTGTTTTTGGTTTTTTCTTTAGAACCATTAATTAATCAGCAAAGTATGTGGATAGAAATTGGTCTAAAAATATTTATTTCTTTTATATTCCTAATGTCAATTTCTTATTTTAACAAAGATATATTTTTATTTGTTAAAAGTAATGTTATAAGATTGTGGGCTAAAAAATGAAAAAAATATTAACTATATGTATACCAACATATAATCGTTGTGAAAAGGTAAAGAACACTATAACGTCGGTACTGAAAATTAAAAGTGAAGCTATCGATGTTATCGTTTCAGATAATAACTCTCAAGATGATACTTGGCAGGAAATTAATAAGTTCACAGACCCTAGGTTGAAGCTGTATAAACAGAATAAAAATGTGGGTTTCAGTCAAAATTTACTCGATATTGTAAGTAGAGCTAAAACAAGTTTTATATTTCTTCTTAGTGATGATGATTTACTAGAATCTAAGTTTATTGATGATTTGATAAATTCAAATTCCCTTAATGTTGATTCGGTTGGTTTGATATATGGTAGTATATTAAAAGAATATAATAATGAATATTATTTGAAATATAATAATGGGATATACTCTAAGGGTAAGGCTATATCTGAGGTTGCTTTAAAACATCCTTATATGTCAGGTATGTTGCTGAATAAAGATTATATAGATATTGATTTTGTTCGTAATTTGATTGAGAATGAAAAACGATTATTATACCCTCAAGAAGTTATGGTTTTAACTATATTAAATAATGATAATGATATAATAACCTTATCAGATATATGCTGTTATCAAGGGGTGCCAGGGAAGTCTCATATAGTAGATGAAAATGCTTATTATTATTTTAAAGAAAGACTATTTCTATTTAAACAATATGTACGTATTTTTGATATGATTTTTGAATCTTGTGAATATAGGAGGATATTATACTCTAACCTTGCTGAGTTTGCTTCTGGTATATGTTTTAGTATGTCATATTTAATTTGGGGGAATGGTTTTTTTACTAAAGTGTCTAATAAATTTAATTATTACAAGTCAATGTCTGATATTAAGGGTATGTTTTTGTTATTTAATTTAAAATTAATAAGGTGCTGTATGATAAAAATTATTGAATTATTGAAATTAAAATCAATGTTAAAAAAAATAATGAGAAAATAATATGCTAAATAACAAAACAGTTTTAATCACGGGTGGCACAGGCTCATTCGGTAAACAATTCATCAAAACAATTCTTGAGCGTTACCAAGACGTAAAAAAAATCATTATTTATTCTCGTGATGAGTTGAAGCAATTTGAGATTAAACAAAACTACCCACATAAAGACTTCCCACAGTTACGCTTCTTTATTGGTGATGTTCGTGATCAGCAACGTATGATCCAAGCTTGTGAAGGCGTAGACGTTATTATTCATGCAGCAGCCATTAAGCAAGTAGATACGGCAGAATACAACCCTACAGAATGCATTAAAACGAATATCACTGGTGCTGAAAATGTTATTCATGCTGCTTTACAGTGTGGGGTTAAGAATGTTGTTGCGTTATCTACAGATAAAGCATGTGCACCAATTAATTTATACGGTGCGACAAAGCTAGCATCTGATAAATTATTTGCAGCGGCAAATAATATTAAGGGCTCTAAAGATATCCGTTTTAGTGTTGTTCGCTACGGTAATGTTATGGGCTCTCGCGGTTCGGTTATTCCATTCTTTATGCAGAAAAAAGAAGAAGGATTATTACCGATTACTCATGAAGAGATGACACGTTTTAATATTTCCCTTCAGGATGGCGTAAACATGGTGATGTATGCGTTAGATAATCATTTAGGTGGTGAAATTTTCATACCTAAAATCCCATCATATAAAATTTTAGACATTGCTCAAGCTATTGCTCCTGGGTGCCCAACGAAAGTTGTTGGTATTCGCCCAGGTGAAAAACTTCATGAAGAGATGATCACGGATACCGACTCGTTGAACACGATCGATTTGGGTAAGTATTATGCAATCTTA
The DNA here is from genome assembly GCF_001691055.1 of Aliivibrio logei. Classification (NCBI taxonomy): domain Bacteria; kingdom Pseudomonadati; phylum Pseudomonadota; class Gammaproteobacteria; order Vibrionales; family Vibrionaceae; genus Aliivibrio; species Aliivibrio logei. The sequence continues at coordinate 50,271 of NZ_MAJU01000024.1, read as the reverse complement.
CCATCGGTTTCGTTTACCTATACTGAAGCTGAGTACATGGATCACCATAAAGCAGAAAAAGTGCCGTTTGGTTTTAAATACAATTCAGGTACGAATACTGAATGGGAAACGGTTGAAGGCCTACGTGAGTTAATTGTTGAACATGTAGATTCTAAATTTTCAGTATAGTTGAGAATAAAATATGATCCCTTATGGTAAGCAAGAAATTACTCAACAAGATATTGATGCCGTTGTTGATGTACTTAAGTCTGATTTTTTGACACAAGGTCCGCAAGTTCCAGCATTTGAAGACGCACTTAAAACCCATACCGGTGCACAATATTCATTAGCCGTAAATAGTGCGACATCCGCATTACATATTGCGTGTTTGGCGCTTGGCTTAGGCAAAGGCGATAAGCTATGGACAACGCCTGTGACGTTTGTTGCTTCTGCAAACTGCGGCTTATATTGTGGTGCCGATGTTGATTTTGTGGATATTGATCCACAGACTTACAATATGAGTACAAGTGCTTTAGAAGCGAAGTTAATTAACGCAAAAGTAAGTAATACACTACCTAAGGTGATTGTACCCGTCCATTTGTGTGGACAATCTTGTGATATGAAGAAAATCTATTCATTATCAAAAGAGTATGGATTTAAAATTATTGAAGATGCATCTCATGCTATTGGCGGTCGTTATTTTGATAAACCTATCGGTAATTGTGCGTATTCAGATATTACGGTTTTTAGCTTTCATCCTGTAAAAATCGTGACCACCGCTGAAGGTGGCGCAGTGATGACGAACGACCAAGAGCTGGCGGATAAGATGGCTTTATATCGAAGTCATGGTATTACTCGTGATGTTACTCAAATGAAAAATGAGTCTCATGGTGGTTGGTATTACGAGCAAATTGATTTAGGTTTTAATTACCGAATGACTGAGTTGCAAGCTGCATTAGGGGTAACTCAAATGTCTCGTTTAGATGATTTTGTGTCAGCTCGTCATAAATTAGCAACACGTTATAATCAATTACTTAAAGGATTGGCGATCACGCTCCCCTATCAGCTTGAAGAGACGTATTCAGGTTTACATTTATATGTGATCCGTTTGAAACTAGATCTTATAGCGAAAACGCATAAAGAAGTCTTTGATGAATTAAGAGATAAAGGGATTGGCGTAAACTTGCATTATATTCCAGTGCATACTCAACCTTACTATCAAGATATGGGCTTCAAATTGGGCGATTTCCCAGAGTCTGAGCGTTATTATCAAGAAGCAATATCGTTACCAATATTCCATATCATGACAGAAGAGCAACAAGATACCGTTGTCCGTGTTTTATCTGAAATATTAGAGAATTAATCATGAATATAGCAATCATTCCCGCTCGTGGCGGAAGTAAACGAATTCCGAAAAAAAATATTAAGTTATTCCATGGTAAACCAATGATTGCTTACTCAATTGAAGCGGCTATTCAGTCCGGTTGTTTTGATAAAGTTATAGTGTCGACGGATGATCAGGATATTGCGGATATTGCCATTGAATATGGTGCTGATGTTCCTTTTTTTCGTCCATCTAATATATCTGATGATTATGCGACCACAATGGATGTTATGCAACACGCCATAAATTGGTGTATTGAGCAACAATGGAATGTTGAAGCCGTATGTTGTCTTTATGCAACAGCCCCTTTTATTACGTCTGATTATTTAATTCAAGGTTATGAAAAGCTTATAAAAAATAAAGCAGATTTTGTATTCAGTGCTGCTACCTTTTCTTTTCCAATTCAAAGAGCAATTAAATTAACGGAAAAAGGGGAAGTTTCAATGTTTTCTCCAGAATATGAGCAAACACGCTCTCAAGATCTGGAGGAGGCTTATCATGATGCCGGCCAATTTTACTGGGGTAAAGCGAACTCTTTTTTAGAGAGGAAAGCCATGTTTGCTAAGCACTCAACTGTTATTTTATTACCTAGAAGCCGAGTTCAAGATATTGATACGGCAGAAGATTGGAGTTTTGCAGAGCTTCTGTATTCTGCTTTGGAAAGTGAATAAACATGATGAATATTGTTTTTAGAGTTGATGCTGCTCCTCATATGGGCGGGGGGCATTTAAGTCGTTGCCTCACTCTCGCTAATGGGCTTAAAAAGAAAGGTTTTACGAGTTTATTTATTTTAAGAAACCATCCTAACTGTCCTAGTCATCAGGTGACAAATGCAGGACATTCCCTGGTTCTACTGCCATTTCAAAATGAAAATACGGTTGATGTTAATTCGTATACTAGTTGGGTTGGCGCCTCGTGGGATTTTGATGCTGAACAAACTCTAAAAGCAATGACCGAACAATTCAATCATGATGTTGATTGGTTGATAGTAGACCATTATGGTCTCGATGCTTGCTGGGAAGAATATTTTTTGTCGAAAGGCATAAAGATTGGCGTTATCGATGATTTGGTTAATAGAACACATTCGTCTCGTTTTTTGTTAGATCAAACATGTGGCCGTGTAGAGGAAGAGTACAAGGGATTGGTTTCTCGAGGAACGACGCTTTTTGTTGGTGAGCGTTATTGTTTGCTAAGAGATGAATTTTTTCAATTAAGAGAGAGTGCGATTTCCAGACGGAAACAACTTAAAACTGTACGTAAGTTACTTATAAATTTTGGAAGTACTGATCCTACTGGCCATACGCTCAAGGCCCTAAAAGGCTTGAAACGGTATGCGGTTGAGACGGATGTAGAAGTATTGATTGTTGTTGGTAGTGCTTGTCCTTTTATTTACGAAATAAAAGAGGCTTCTGAATCCTTACCTTATAAGGTAAAGCTATATATTGATTCGACTTCGATGGCTGAATTAATTAAAGATTCAGATTTAGCAATAGGTGCAGCGGGTGTTAGTACTTGGGAGCGTTGCTTTCTTGGTCTGCCTACTTTATTGGTAAAGACAGCTGAAAATCAAACTGATGTTGTTCAAAGGGTAATTAGATCTGGTGCCGCAATAGGGTATTTTGAAAACTTAGAATGTGAGAATTCATTGTTACTTGCTTTAAAAAATATGGAAAAAGATTATAGCAATGTCTCTGAGTCAGCACTTAATATGGACATTGGTGGTGGTTTGGATAAGGTCATTACTTTAATTACAGAGGATATGTAATTTTATGAGTAGCGTTATTATTACTGGGTGTACTAGTGGTGTCGGGTTGGCCTTTCATGATCTTGTGACTCGTTCTTCTTCTCCAATTTTTCAATATATCTTTATTGGAAGAGAGTTAGGGCGTTTGAATCAGCAAGTAAAGCAAACCTATTATGAATTGGACTTATCTAAAAGTGGCCATATAGATTGGACTTCAGTCTATGGAAAGAAACCGCCTAAAAAAATTACGTTTATCTCCAATGCTGGCACGATCGATCCAATCGGAAGAATTACAGTTAACAATGCTGATATATTAAGAAAAGCGGTAAACGTAAATTTAATTTCACCTATAGAAATGATTTCGAGTCTGATTCTTTGGGCTGAAAGCAATTCAGTCTCAATTCGAGTGATTAATATTTCTAGCGGTGCTGCAAATAATCCGATAGCTGGATGGGGAAGTTATTGCATGTCTAAAGCAGGAATAAAAATGTTTTTTGATGTAATTTCAAAAGAAAATGATTTTGTTGAAGTCGAGCATTTTGATCCTGGTGTAATTGATACGGCTATGCAAGAAAAAATAAGAGGCTCAGAGAGGGATGCGATGCCATCTGTCGATAATTTCAAAAAAATTCAACAAGAAGGGCAATTAAAGAAACCAGAAGATGTTGCGGCTAAGCTAATGTTTATGTGCGGTCGTGATCTGTGAAAATTGCGGTTATTTCAGATATTCACTCAAATAAGCCAGCTCTTGACGCTGTAATTCTAGATATTAAAAATAATAGGTGTACTCATATTTTCGTTCTCGGAGATTTAATCGGTTATTATCATTGGCCTAAATATGTCGTTGAAGAATTAATGACGCTTGATAATTGTACTGTTATTCGTGGTAACCATGAAGATTTGTTAGTTAAAGCCAGAAATAACAAAGAATTTAATATGGAATGTTATAGAAAATATGGCAATGGCTTAAATGTTTGTATTGAAAATTTATCAACAGAACAAATGGCATGGTTAGATTCATTACCTACTTCCGCAGAAGTATGTATTGATAATTTAAAAATAGGGCTTTTTCATGGTAGTGAACGAGAAACTGATGAATATCTTTATCCTGATGTTTCTAAGTCCCGAATAAAAGAGATCCCTGATGACCAGTTTGACTTTATATTTTTTGGTCACACACATTACCCAGTTGTTTTTAATAAAGGATGTACCGTGATTGCTAATCCTGGATCTGTTGGACAACCAAGGGATGTAGGTTCTTTAGCGAGTTATCTTATTTTAAACACAAGAAATCGCGCGATCAGTTTTAAAAGAGTCCCTTTTGATAGTCATGAAGTGAGAAATAAAGTACTTGAATATGATCCTGATTACCATTATTTAACTGAAATATTAAAGAGAAATAACCCATATGCATAACATCAATAAATTATTAGACGCAGTATTGGTCAGTGGCGGTGGAGGGGATATTGGTGTCGCCATTGGTCGTATTCTTCAAGAACTTAATATCTCTAATGTTATTGGGTGCGATGTAAAGAGAGAGCATGCTGGGGAATGTGTGTTTGACTTTTTTTCTCAAGCTCCGTTAGCGAATGATGATAATTATTTTGAGTTTTTAAAGAATACCTTTGAGCAATATAAAGTCGCACTCTTTATTCCGACCAGTGAAGCAGAGATTAAAGCTATTTTTGATTTTGGTCTCGTGAACGGTGAGTTGTTTGGTGTTCCTGTTTTGATAACGAATGAAAAGACAGCACTTATTGCATTGGATAAACTAGAGACAGCGAATGCATTAAAAGTAATGGGAGTTAATGCGCCTTGGACAGAACTTGCCACATCGCTACCAAAATCACTTCCTTGTATCTTTAAACCAAGAAGTGGCCAGGGAAGTAAAGGTCTGAAAGTCGTCCATACACTTTCAGAAGCTCAAAGTCTATCTGGCTCTGAAGGGTATATTTGGCAAGAACTGTTGTTACCTGATGAGCAAGAGTTTACTTGCGGAGTTTATCGACACGCTAATGGTGAATGTCGTAGTATTTTGATGAGAAGAACACTTAGCGGTGGTTTTACCGATAAAGGTGAGGTGATTAAAAATCCTATTATTGAACATTATATCTCGACCATAGCCGAAAATCTTGATGTTCAAGGTGCTATTAATTTTCAACTACGTTTAACGAATAAAGGTCCGGTGTTATTTGAGATTAACCCCCGATTATCGAGTACTGTTATGTTTAGGCATAAACTCGGCTTTACCGATTTAGTTTGGGCTATCGAAGGGATATTAGACTTGTCTTTAAGTTCATATCAAGAGCCAAAAGCGGGAACTAAATTTTATCGTGGAATTCAAGAGTATATAAAGTAGAGTCTTATGAAGAATTATATTGAAATTGCGGGCCGAAAAATAGGAGCTGACTACCCTCCATACATCATCGCAGAATTATCAGCCAATCATAACGGCGATATAAATCGTGCATATCAGATTATGGAAGAAGCAAAAAAAGCGGGTGCTGATGCTGTTAAATTGCAGAGTTATACACACGAAACCATAACCATGGACAGTAATGCAGAAGAATTTCAAATTCATGGTGGTTTGTGGGATGGTCAAACGTTATATGAGCTCTATAAAGGTGCTCACATGCCATGGGAATGGCACAAACCTCTTTTTGAAAAAGCGAAAGAGTTAGGTATTACTATTTTTAGCTCTCCATTTGATTTTACCGCGGTGGATTTACTGGAAGAATTGAACACTCCAGCTTATAAAATTGCGTCATTTGAATTGGTGGATTTACCTTTAATCAAGCGTGTTGCTCAAACGGGCAAACCAATGATTATGTCAACAGGTATGGCAAATCAAGAAGAGATCCAAGAAGCGATTGACACAGCCAGAAATAATGGTTGTAAGGAGCTTCTTGTTCTTCATTGTGTAAGTGGTTACCCGGCACCTGCAGATCAATATAATTTAAAAACTATTGCTGATATTTCTGAGCGTTTTGGTGTGTTGTCAGGTTTATCAGATCATACAATTGATAATGCAACGGCTGTTGCTTCTGTTGCTTTAGGTGCTTGTTTAATTGAAAAACACGTTACGATGGATCGTAAAGGTGGAGGTCCAGACGACAGTTTTTCATTAGAACCTCATGAATTAGCTCAGTTATGTAAAGATTCTAAAACAGCTTGGGCTGCTATGGGACAAGTAAATTACGAACGAACAGAAGCAGAAAAAGGCAATGTTAAATTCCGTCGCTCTTTATATGTAGTAAAAGATATTAAGGCTGGTGAACAGTTTACATCTGAGAATGTAAGAAGCATTCGCCCTGGATTTGGGATTGCACCAAAGTATTATGAAGATGTCATCGGAAGTATTGCAACCGTGGATATTATTAGAGGCACTGCGTTGTCTTTTGATTTAATCAAGTAAATACAATATATAAATGCTCTAGGTATAAATTAATTTATTTAAGAAGAATAAAGGAAAAGACAGTGTGAATTTGGCTAAAATGAAATGATTAATAAGTATAGAGAAAAGCTGTTTCTTGATTAAAAAATGTTCATGCGTTTACCGTATTTATTGGAAAGTTTTTAGTATTGAGTTATTACCTTATGCACTAATTGTTTTCGAATATTGTATGATTATAGTTTTGTATAAACTGCTTACGCACATCATTTTGTGCTAAAAACTAGCGGATAGTTTTATTTTTATTTCACATTGAGAGTTTACTGTGTCTAAATCTGTATATATCATTTCTAAACCTTTGCAGTTATCTGTAGCTGAAATAATTAATAACCGAGAGCCAAGCTCAGAGGTTTTTGTTACCGATATGTTCTTTAATGCACGCGGTATTTTTGAAAATTTGAAAAAACAAAAGCGCTGGGCAAAAGTGTTTTTTGTTGCTAACCGCTTCCAGTCTTTTTTTCTTGCTGCATTACGTAAACCTCAAAAATTATATATAGATGGTGATATTGGTACCCGATTGGCATTGTATATTTTCATGTTTAAAGTGTTATCGGGGTGTAAATGTATTTATGTTTATGAGGAAGGGATTGGAACATATCGTAATGACATATACCTTAATGGATTTAAAAAAAGGTTATTAGAAAAATTCGGCATAGCGACTTATTTTGGAGGAAGCAGGTTCTGTAATGGTGTGTATGTTTTCAATCCTGAGTTGTATATAAAAGTCCATGGCTGGAAGAAAAGTTTTGAAGTTAATTTATTATCTCAATCCATACTAGATTATATGAAGGAGTATTATGATGAATTATGCGATTTGTATGAATTTAATGAAGAAAGCGTAACTAGAGGGGATAAAGTTGAACTTTATATAACTTCCTATGATGTAGATCAGAAAATCTTGCAAAATTTTGAAAATAATCATGGGCATGCGTTTGTTAAGCTCCACCCTCATTTGAAAGAAAATACGTTTAGTGCCTATTTTACTAAAGTGGAATTTGTTAGCAATTGTATCCCTGCTGAATTATTTATTCTGAAACTTTCAAAAAATTATAAGGATGTTGTGATCTATCATCATGGATCTAGTGTTCAAGAATATATGCCATTAAATAATGTCGAATTTATTCGAATCTAGAGTGATTATCCAGAACTCAACCTCTACGTAAGATATATATTTTACTTTATTTTTAAAAAAAATAATTAAAAAAATAATGGGTTATTATAACAAAATGGAAGTATTGACTAAATTTAATTTTATCTACATTGCATTTACAGTGATAGGCTCTGCATCTCTAATGCTATGCCATACGTCATCTCGTATAGGGTTTGCTAAAAATGTTGTTTTTATTCCCATATTTTTAATGTTGTTATTATTATTATTAAGAGATAGAGGTTGGGATTTACAGAATTATAAAAATATATTTGATAATATCCAAAGTGTTTCTTTTAGTGGGTGGGTTGAGCCAGGGTTTCAAGTGGCAATTATTTTTGTTAAAAAAATAGGAGGTGGTTTTAATACTTTTAACTTTTTATATGCTATTAGTATTTGTTTATTAACATACTTAATAGCCACGCATGAATTGAGATATCCCCTTGTGTTTGTTTTGTTGTTATTGTTAGTTTATTTTTTTCGTGGCCCTTATGGGCAAATGAGACAAGCATTAGCAATGTTGTTATTTATGTTTTCTTTAAGGTATATAGAGCGCAAGCAAATACGTTTCTTTATTATAAATTCAGTTGCTTTGACTATGCATTCTATTGCTATTTTACCATTAGTTGCATTTTTATTATTGAAATATATGAGGTTCACTAAAAAACAGTATGTGGTGGGAGTTATAGTTTTTTTATTCTTTATATTAGGTAATTTATCTACACATATTTTAAATTTGAGTCTATTTCATCATTCTTTTTTTATGAAGCTTCAGTTTTATTTATCAAATTCTCATAGTACAGGTGGCTTTATAACACCTGTTGTATTTCGAATTATTTTTGTGACCATTATACTTGCTTTTATATTTCCTCGTTTCACAATGTTGTCTAACTATGAAAAAATCATTTTAAACACTTTTTTTATCGGTATAGTTACCTATGCACTTTGTAGCTATGACTTAAGAATTGCATCCAGAGCTAGTCGAGTGTTTATTATCGTTGAATTATTAATACTGGCGAAAGCTATGGAGTACAGTAAAAATAAAGTTATTTTATCGTTAATTTACCTGCTGTATGGTGCACTATTTTTAGTGTGGGAGCTGTATATTATGTCAAAGGCTGAAGTTATTTATACTTGGAGTTAGGAATGAAAATTGAAATATTAATGGCAACGATGTTCCAAAATAGTATTGATGATATCAATTGGGAAAGTAAGTTTATAAAAGGTGATGTTTTACTCATTAATCAATGTGATTTTGAAAAGGATGAGTCAAAAGACGGTATTAGAATGATTTCAAATACACTTCGAGGTAGTTCAAATAGCCGAAATATGGCGTTAAAAAATGCAACCGGTGATATCTGTATTATTGCTGATGATGATGTTAGTTACTTGGGGAACTATGAGGAAATTATTCAGGACGCATATGAAAGGTATCCTGATGCAGATCTTATAACATTCCAAATTCAAACTCCAGAAGGTACTCCATTTAAAACTGGTTATATAAAAAACGAAATAACACACACAGATATGAGCATACTGAAATGTGCGTCTATTGAAATTACTTTTAAAAGAAAAGCAATTATTGATAAAGGTTTAAAGCTTGATTTAGAGTTTGGCTTAGGTAGTAAATATCGTGTTCATGATGAAATAATATTTTTGAAAGATGCCTTAGATGCAGGTCTAAAATGTATTTATATACCGGTTCCTATTGTTGTGCACCCTGCGGAAAGCTCTGGAACTGATTTTAACGAGGCTCTATTATCGTCTAAAGGAGCTGCATTTTATCGTCTATTCGGTTTAAAAGGTCTGTTATTTGATGTGGCATTTTCTATTAAGAAGTATAATGTCTATAAGAGTAAATTTAGTTTTCTAGGCTGCTTGAAATTAATGATAAACGGCTCTTTAGATTATAAGATGGAACATAAAAAATGAGTAAAGTGAAATATCTAATTGTTGGTGGTGGTGTGTCTGGCTTAGCTTTTGCTAATTTTGTTAAAAGTGATGATTATTTGATTCTTGAAAAAGAGAATGAACTTGGAGGCTTCTGTCGAACGATATACCAAGATGGTTTTGTATGGGATTTTGCTGGGCATTTTTTTCATTTTGCAACCGATACATTAAAAGATTTTTTCAAAAAGAAGATTGATCCAAGTGAACTAGTTGAAAGAACGAAAGAAACAAAAGTTTTCTTTGATGATGCTTTTGTTGATTTTCCGTTTCAATCTAATATACATCAACTTTCTAAAGATAAATTTCAAGAGTGTTTATACGATTTATATTTTAGAGAAGACAAAGCCGTGTATACCTCTTTTCTTGATATGCTTTATGCTAAATTTGGTAAATCGATCACTGAATACTTTTTAAAACCTTACAACGAAAAGCTTTATGCATGTGACCTTAACGAATTAGATGTCGATGCAATGGGAAGATTTTTCCCATATGCGAACTTGGAACAAGTAATTCGTTCATTTAAGAAGCAGTCTGTTGCAAGTTATAACTCTAGTTTTTTATACCCAAAAAAAGGAGCTAAAGTTTTTGTCGACGCACTAGCGTCTGAAATACCCAAAGACAATATAGCTTTAAACGAGTTTGTTGTATCAATTGATTTAAATGAAAAAGTCGCAAAAACAAACCACAGAGAAATTAAATTTGAGCAACTTATTAATAGTTCTCCGTTGAATAGCTTTATGAAATTGGTAAGTGATCCAGTTATTCAGTCTAATGCTAAGGCTCTAAGTTATAATAAAGTACTCGTGTTTAATCTAGGTTTTAATAAAAAATCTGATATTAAGGATACGCACTGGTTATATTTTCCACAAGAAGATATTAACTTCTATCGCATTGGTTTCTACGATAATATTTTAAAAAGTGATCGTTTGAGTTTGTACGTAGAAATTGGTTATCAACCAGAAGATGAAGTTAATATAGAGGAACAGCTGACCTTGACGCTTGATTCACTCAAAAAGACAAATGTAATTACTGACCATGAGCTTGTGTCGTATTGTTCTATTATTATGGACCCTGCTTATGTGCATGTAAGTGAAGAATCTAACGACATTAAAAAGATTACTTTTAATGAATTGTCGAAACATGATATTTATTCAATTGGTCGATATGGTGATTGGAAGTATTGCTCAATAGAAGACTCAATGGTTGATGCTATCGAATTAGCTGAAAAAATAAGTTGAATAACGTGAGTCGTTTGGTTTCAATCATTATGCCTGCATATAACTGTGGGCGATTTATTGAAGAAAGTATTAATTCTGTAATTTATCAGACTCATCAAAAATGGGAGTTAATTATAGTTGATGATTGCTCTTCTGATAATACTGCGAATTTAGTTGAAAGATATAAGGATGAAAGAATTAAATATTTTTGTCTTCCTGAAAATTCGGGTAGCCCTTCAGAACCAAGAAACGTAGGTTTAAAGCATGCCCATGGTGACTATATAGCATTCCTTGATTCTGATGATTTGTGGCATGAAGAGAAGTTAGAGAAGCAGTTGGATTTTATGCAAAGGAATAACTTTAAGTTTAGTTGTACTGCTTATAGTATTGTAGACTCGAAAGGAAACCTAAAATCCTCTTATACACCACCAAGTAGAGTTGATTATGCTCAGCTGTTAACTAACAATTCTATTGGTTGCTTGACGGTAATACTACATCAAGATCTAATTGATGGTATGTTTTTCCCTAATTGTGGGCATGAAGATTTTGCTTTATGGCTTAAAATTTTAAGAAAGTCAAATGTCGTTCATTCTTTAAATACAAAATTAGCGACTTATCGAAGAATGGAAAATTCAGTGTCATCTAATAAGAAGAAATTAATTTTATTTTTTTGGAATATATATCGAAATGAAGAAAAAATAGGGTTATTCAAAACGATTTATTTATGCTTTAGATATTTTGTAAATGTGATGTGGTTTAAATATAAATGAAAATACTGATAACGGGTTCAAATGGTTTTATTGGTAAATCTGTAGCTACATCCTTAAAGTACCAGCATACTATTGTTGGTCAAGGAAGAGCAAGCAATTGCCAGAAAATGGGGGTACAGGAGTATTTTGAGCTTGCGATTAACAGTAAATCAAATTGGGAAGAATGTTTACTAGGTGTAAACGTAATTATCCACCTTGCTGCTGTTGCCCACAACAATTCCAACGATCCAGATTACATCAATGAAGTTAATGTAAAAGGAACTATCAATCTTGCCCAGCAAGCTGCTGATGCAGGCGTAAAGCGCTTTATTTTTATAAGCTCTATTGGTGTGCTTGGGAACAAAACATTAAATAATGAACGTTTTAATGAGCAATCGCCTATATCGGTAAAATTTGAATATACTCAGTCAAAAGCAAAAGCAGAAGTTGAATTGATAAAAATAGCAGAAAAAACAGGCTTGGAGATTGTTATTATTCGGCCTGTTTTAGTCTATGGTGTCAATGCTCCTGGTAACTTCGGATCATTAGTTAAAATAGTTAATAAGCTGCCTATATTGCCATTTGGCCTTTGCAAAAATAAGCGTAGCTTTATTTCTATTGATAATATTGTTGATTTTATTTCAGTATGTATTGAGCACCCTAGAGCAAAGAATGAAATTTTTTGTATCTCAGATGGTCAAGATATATCCATTAAAGAGCTTACCAATGCGACAGCAAAAGGTTTAAATAAAAAATTATGGCAGTTGCCAGTGCCTGACTTTATTTTTGGAGTATTAAAAACTATCTCGGGTAAGCAAGATAAAATTGACCAGCTTGTTGGTGACCTTCAAGTTGATTCAAGTAAAGCGCGGAAATTACTAAATTGGACCCCTCCTTTTTCAATGGCTGAAACACTGCAAAAATTATCTGAAAAATGATATTTTCATAAATGTTAATCACCTCGTCGCACAGGGCTGGTGCATATATAAAATTCGTATTTCAGAAGCCTAGGTGAAAAATTCAAAAAATCTACTAATCGTTATGAATGTCTGAGCTTATACTTTTCTAAAGCAAAGGATGGAAAAGATAGAAGTCTTTGGGGGATGTAATCTAGAATGGTTACGTAACTTTAGATAGTTTGAAAACGATATACAAAGCCATGATACCATTCTCAGAACCGTGAGTATGGGTTTTGTCCTCGGATAAGTGAAAACGGAAGATAAATAGAACGAGATCACTGCGATCCCCGAGCTATTAAAATTAGTAGATATTAAAGATACAATGGGATGTCGAGTAAGGATTATACAGCAAGTAATGGATAAAAAATGAGATTATCTACTTGCAGTTAAAGGAAACAAAGGTAGATTAAACGAAGCGTTCAATCTACACTTAAATGTTTCCATTTTAAGTGAGTACGATGGTTCAAGTTATTCTACAGAAGAAAAAGCACAGGGAAGAGAAAAGAATGTACTTCGCTTGTGAGGCCTTTGATGAATTTGTTGATTTAGCACTAAATGGTCTTAGTTGAAAACACTTGGTGTTGCTGTATCTCATTCTATGAAAGGTGATGATAAAGCAGGCGAAATTAGTATTCGTTATTACATTAGTTCAGCAGAGTTAGATGCTGAAAGCTTCGTTTATTTAGCGAGAGAAGATTGGGGTGTGGAATCTATGCATTGATCTTTAAATGTCAATATGTGACGAAGATGAATGCCAAATCTTACTTGGTAATAGTGGCCGAAACTTTGCTCATTTTCGGCATGTAGCGCTTAATTTACTTAAGAAAAATTAAGAAAAATTAAGAAAAATTAAGAAAAAGACAGTGTGAATTTTGCTCAAATGAAATCATTAATTAGTGATGGGTACAGAGGAAAATTGTTATTTGGTTGAAAAGTGTTCAGGTTTTTGCTGTGGGAATATACATGACTTGAGCTTGTTAGTTGTGTTGGGTATTAAAACGATCGCGTTAAAAATAGGGCTATCTGAAGCTAACATTATGGCTTTAAAATCATAAACTAAGAGAATGAAAAGCTATGAATAATTTATTTATCCGCCCTCTCGAATTTTTAATAGCTTTGGGAGGGCTGATTGTTACCTTTCCAATTTTATTGATTGTTACTATTATTGGCTTATTTGATACGGGCTCGCCAATCTTCGTTCAAGAGCGTGTTGGACGTAATAAAAAACCATTTAAGCTTATTAAATTTCGTACTATGTCAGTTGAGACCAAATCAGTAGCTAGTCATTTAGCAAATAACGCATCAATTACTAAATTAGGTAACTTTTTACGTAAAACCAAAATAGATGAATTACCGCAATTGATTAATGTCGTAAAAGGTGAAATGAGCTTAGTAGGCCCGCGTCCAAACTTATTTAACCAAGAAGAGTTAATTAAAGAACGTGATACTCTAGGTGTATACGATGTTCTGCCTGGTGTTACTGGTTTAGCTCAAGTGAAAAATATCGATATGTCTACACCACAATTGTTAGCCAAAACTGACAAACAGATGATTGATACTTTAACGATTAAAGATTATTTCAAGTACATCATCATGACAGCAACTGGCAGTGGCTCTGGTGATGCAGTAAAATAATTTGCGTGAAACAAATTTAAAATCCCAGAACAGTGATTTATTCACTATAACTTCTGGGATTTCTTGTTTCTAATCCGTATCATTCATTTTGCTGATTTTTCTTATAAAAATATAAACGGTTTATTATGTCTAATTTAAGCGTAATTTGGTCACTCTCTCGCTATAAAAAGCGTCTTATCAGCTTAGTTATTGATTTCTTTTTTATTGCTCTTTCTTTTTTTGGAGCTTATTGGGTTCGTATTGGAAAGTTTGAGGCTTTACCTTCAATAGAAGGTCAATATGTTTTAGGTAGTACGATTATTATTACCTTGTTGATTTTTACTAAGCTAGGTCTTTATCGAGCTGTATTGCGATATCTTGGTTTACATGTCCTCGCTTTAGTTGGATTCGGAACTCTCATCTCTGCGATTGCAATGGCGAGTTTAGCCTTTTGGTTTGATGCGGCAATTCCTCGTTCTGTTCCTATTATTTATGGTGCATTTTTAGCTATTAGTGTTGGTGGAAGTCGTTTAATTGTACGCAGTCTAATCGCGCAATCATCAAATAAAGCAGGTAATCCTGTCTTAATTTATGGAGCGGGTAGTGCAGGTCGTCAGCTTGCATTAGCGCTTCGTCAATCAGACAGTCACAAAGTTGTTGGTTTTGTAGATGAAGATCCTACTTTGCAAAATACCATGATGATGGGGCTATATGTATATACCACAGCGTGTGCTGAGAAAATCATAAGTAAACATGGTGTAAAACAAATATTACTTGCGATACCAAGTGCTTCTCGTCGTCGTCGTAAAGAAGTGTTAGATACCATTTCTTTACTGCCAGTAGAGGTTTTAACGGTTCCTGAAATGTCAGACATCGTTGCAGGAAATGCAAGTATTGATGAGTTAAAAGATGTCTCTATTGATGATCTATTAGGGCGTGATCCCGTTGCTCCACAGCAATCATTAATGGAAGCAAACATTAAAGATAAAGTGGTGATGGTGACTGGGGCGGGTGGCTCTATTGGTTCTGAGTTATGTCGTCAGATCGTTCGTAATAAACCAAAAGCGTTAGTTTTGTTTGAGTTATCTGAGTTTGCTTTATATCAAATAGATCGAGAACTCACTTTATTGATTGAGGCTGAAGGATTAGATATCCAGATTATTCCATTATTGGGGTCTGTTCAGCGAATAAATCGTTTAACTAAAGTAATGGAAAGTTTTAAAGTTCAAACCATTTATCACGCCGCGGCGTATAAGCATGTGCCGTTGGTTGAATACAACGTGGTTGAAGGCGTGCGTAATAACATTTTTGGTACTAACTACACCGCACGTGCAGCCATTGAGGCAAAAGTAGAGTCGTTTGTATTAATATCTACCGACAAAGCCGTTCGTCCAACTAATGTCATGGGGACAACCAAGCGTATGGCAGAGTTAGGGCTGCAAGCATTGGCTGAACAACAAAATGCGATTAGAGAGAAAGATGCTACAGCAGGTACGCGTTTTTGTATGGTGCGTTTTGGTAATGTCTTAGGATCGTCAGGCTCTGTTGTTCCAGTATTTAAGCGTCAAATTGAAAATAGAACCCCAATAACAGTTACGCATGAAGACATAACTCGTTTCTTTATGACGATTCCAGAAGCCGCGCAACTAGTAATTCAAGCGGGGGCAATGGGTAAAGGTGGGGATGTCTTTGTACTTGATATGGGCGAATCAGTAAAAATAGTTGATTTGGCAAAAAATTTAATTCGTCTTTCTGGTTTAGAAGTGAAAGATGAAGCGAATCCATACGGTGATATTGAGATTCACTATACGGGCTTACGTCCAGGTGAGAAGCTGTATGAAGAATTATTGATTGGTGATAATGTCGGTTCTACTGCTCATGAACGGATTATGACAGCACAAGAAGATTTCTTACCCCTTGCTGAATATAATAATTTATTAGATAAATTAGATTCTGCTTGTCATGACTTTGATCATGAAATGATTCGCCAATTATTAATTGATGCACCAACTGGATTTTCTCCTGTTGATGGCATTGGTGATTTAGTTTGGAAGGCTCAAGAACAGACGCCTGCGATTTGATACTTATGTTCTATTGAATGCTTGGCTAAAGATACAATTAATTGATTAAGAAATTTCAAGACCACTGATATAGTGTTCTTAAACTTTTGAAGCGGATCCTTTAGGTCGAAATTCGTCTCAAGAGGAGCCCTTTGTTCTACCTCTCTCTTTGCATTATAATCAATTCAGTTAAATTCCCCTAAGGATAACAATAATGAAAATTGCCATTGCAGGTACAGGTTACGTTGGCCTTTCAAATGCAGTGCTATTAGCACAGCATAATGAAGTGATTGCGGTTGATATCATGGCGGAAAAGATTGAGCTAATTAACAATAAGCAGTCACCGATTTCAGATGTAGAGATTGAAGACTTTCTTGCCAATAAAGAATTAAACCTAATAGCAACGCTCGATAAAGAACTGGCATACAAAGAGGCTGAGTATGTCATTATTGCGACACCAACTGATTATGATCCCGTGACTAACTACTTTAATACAGGTTCAGTTGAAGCGGTGATTAAAGACGTAATGGCGATTAACCCAAATGCGGTGATGGTAATTAAATCGACTGTTCCTGTGGGTTATACGGAGCGTATTAAGCAAGAGCTAGCGTGTGACAACATTATATTTTCACCTGAGTTCTTACGTGAAGGTCGTGCTTTGTTTGATAATCTTCACCCTTCTCGCATTATTGTGGGTGAGCAATCTGATCGTGCGCAAGTGTTTGCTAATTTATTGGTGCAAGGGGCGATTAAAGAGAATATCGATGTTTTATTAACGCACTCAACAGAAGCGGAAGGGGTGAAGTTGTTCTCTAACACGTATCTGGCTTTACGTGTGGCTTATTTTAATGAGCTAGACTCTTACGCTGAAGCGCATGGGTTGGATGCTCGTCAGATCATTGAAGGTGTTGGTTTAGACCCTCGAATTGGCAATCACTACAATAATCCCTCGTTTGGTTATGGCGGATATTGCTTACCAAAAGACACCAAGCAGTTATTAGCAAACTACCAAGAAGTCCCAAATAACATTATTGGCGCGATTGTAGATGCAAACCGCACTCGTAAGGACTTTGTTGCTGAGTCAATCATGAAGCGCAACCCTAACGTTGTGGGTATCTATCGTTTAATTATGAAAGCGGGATCGGATAACTTTCGAGCTTCTTCAATTCAAGGCATCATGAAACGCTTGAAAGCCAAGGGGGTTGAAGTGGTTGTGTATGAACCTGTCTTGAAAGAAGCGGATTTCTTTAATTCGCGTGTTATTGAAGATTTGAATGAATTTAAACAAGTCTCTGATGTGATCGTATCAAATCGTATGATGGAAGAACTCGCAGACGTTGAAGACAAAGTGTATACCCGCGATTTGTTTGGTAGTGATTAAAAGCAGGGCACTTCGCTCCGAGAGACGAGGACGGACTTCGTCCTATAGCGGCGAGTAAGAGCTTAAAAGAGTGCGGATATGACTGATTTGGTTGTATCCGCTTTTTTTTGCTCTTATTAGAAGCGGTCTAGTAGTACAACGTATCGTTTCTAGTTATGCATAATCAACCCCTCCCAACTTCCCCTTATATTTAAATGATGCTGCCGAGTGATAATGTTGATAAAGGGGATGAGTAAAAGCGTTTCCCTGAGTCTTGTAACTGCAGCGGCCTGAATGCGGTTTCTAGTCATGCTATATTATCCAAAGAAAATAAATAACAATGGATTGGTATATGAACTACGATATTTTCAATGGTGATGCTGATGGCATTATTGCACTTCTTCAACTTCGTTTTGCTTATCCACAAGAATCTATCTTAGTGACGGGTATTAAACGTGATATCCAATTGGTTCAAAATATTACGCCTCAAGCAGGGGATAATGTCACTATTTTAGATCTCTCGATGGAAAAGAACATCGTAGCCCTAAAGCTCATTTTAGAATCTGGCGCGACGGTGTTTTATGTCGATCACCACCGCTCTGGTGATATTCCTGAGCATAATAATTTATCGGCTTATATCGATTTAGATGCGAATGCGTGCACTGCCTTGATTATTGATAATCTGCTCGGCGGTCAATTCCATGATTGGGCAATTACCGCAGCCTATGGTGATAACTTAATAGCAAAAGCCGACGAGCTTGCAGAAGCTGCTGGATTTTCTTTAAAGCAAAAGTTAGAGCTTAAAGAATTGGGGACATTAATTAACTATAATGGTTATGGGGCGAGGGTTGAGGATTTGCATTTTGAACCGGCCGAGTTGTATCAAGCGTTGTTAAAGTATCCATCCCCTTTTGATTTGATCGCTGATACAGAGTCTCCGTTTTATACGCTTAAAAAGGCGTACTTATCCGATATGGATAATGCATTATCGATTGAAGCTCAGTACAAAAGTGAGAAATTGAGCGTATTTGAACTGCCAAATGAAGCATGGGCTCGTCGTATTAGTGGGGTATATGGTAATCTTCTCGCAAATAAATACCCGAACTCGGCACATGCGGTATTAACGCAAAATGCCGATGGCACGTATATGGTGTCACTGCGAGCGCCGCTGAATAATAAACAAGATGCAGGAGAGATCTGTAGCTCGTTTGCAACCGGTGGTGGACGTGAAGCCGCGGCAGGAATTAATGCGTTGCCGAAAGAGTCAATTGCAGAGTTCGTTACTGTGGTTGAGAGTAAATATTAGAGCGTAAAGCAAAAGCGTAGGATTCAGGTTTCAGGAAGATCAAAAGCGAGATTAGAACTCGGATTGGTCGTGGTTGTTGCAACGATTACAATACTGTTCCTCCCCTTTATAAGGGGAGGGTTAGGGAGGGGTTGTTTCGATGAAGGTGAAATCGAGTGCATAATTCACTTGATTTATACGCTGTTCATTCTTGACCTCCTCCCAGCCTCCCCCTTAGTAAGGGGGAGGAGCTAAAAGCCAAAAGCGACCTCCTCTGAATTCCGCGAGCGTAGCAATCTGAATTTTATTTAACAAATTTATAATATTTTGAATATTGAAGCGGATACTACTCGCTTTTAAAAAATAATAATTAGGACACAAAATGAATATTTTAGTCACTGGCGGCATGGGCTACATCGGTAGCCACACATGTGTACAAATGATTGAAGCGGGCTTAACGCCAATCATTCTAGATAACTTATACAACAGTAAAGAAGTGGTGCTTGATCGCATTGAAGCTTTGGTTGGTGTAAAGCCTAAATTTTATGAGGGTGATATTCGTGATCCTCAAATCTTAGCAACCATCTTTGCTGAAAATGAAATTGATAGTGTTATTCACTTTGCTGGTTTAAAAGCGGTGGGCGAATCGGTTGAAAAACCAATCATGTATTACGATAACAATGTTTCAGGTACGTTGGTATTAGTTGAAGCGATGCGTCAAGCGGGGGTTAACAGCCTTGTATTTAGCTCATCAGCAACCGTTTATGGTGACCCTGCATCTGTACCAATTAATGAAAACTTCCCAACATCAGCAACTAATCCGTATGGACGTAGTAAGTTGATTGTTGAAGAGTGCTTAACTGATATTCAAAAAGCGCACCCTGAAATGAGCGTGACATTATTGCGTTACTTTAATCCTGTTGGCTCTCATAAATCAGGCACCATGGGTGAAGATCCACAAGGCATTCCAAATAACCTAATGCCTTTCATCTCACAAGTAGCTGTTGGTCGTCGTGAGTTTTTATCTGTATTTGGTGATGATTACCCAACCGTTGATGGAACCGGGGTTCGTGATTACATTCATGTTGTTGATTTGGCTGATGGTCACTTAGCGGCTCTGAAATACAAAGGTAAAGAAGCGGGTCTTCATATCTATAACTTAGGCACAGGTAAAGGCTACAGTGTTTTACAGATGGCAGAAGCTTTCTCTAAAACGGCTGGCGTTCCTGTTCCTCATAAAATAGCACCACGTCGTCCGGGTGACATTGCAGAGTGCTGGGCTGATCCTGCTAAAGCGCGTGAAGAGCTGAAGTGGGAAGCGAAGTTGTCTCTTGATGATATGACAGAAGATACGTGGCGCTGGCAGTCAAATAATCCAAAAGGGTATTAAGAGCGAAAGAGTGCTAGTGGGGTAAGAGTGGTCCAGTCGTTCTATGGTTAAAGGTTAAAAGAAAGATCAGGGTTTAGATCAGTCGCAGGCTCCCTTGCTGAGTTAAGGGGGATCGTTGTGGTTTCAGCGAGTGCAATACGTTCCCTCCCCTTAATAAGGGGAGGCTTAGGGAGGGGTTGTTACGATGAAGGTGAAATCGAGTGCATAGTTAACTTGATTTATATGCTGTTAGTTCTTGACCCCCTCCCAGCCTCCCCCTTATTAAGGGGGAGGAGCAAAGAGTCAAAGCACCTCCCTCTGAACTCTTGCACTTGTTCTACGCTTTTCCTGAAACCTAAAACAAAAAATGCCCACAGGCCATAAAACCTGTGGGCATTTTAATTTATCGCCTATCTAAAACTCTTATTTAAAAAGAATCTCACCTGACATTTCAGCAGGAATTGCTGTATCAGTTAGCGCTAGCATAGTTGGAGCTAGGTCAGACAGTTTACCGCCTTCTTTAAATTCAATCTCTTTGCTACCTACGTAGATAAGAGGAACTGGAAGGTTAGTATGAGCGGTGTGAACGCCACCTGTTTCAGGGTTGATCATCATTTCAGCGTTACCGTGATCGGCAGTGATAAGCATTTGACCATCAACTTCTTTGATAGCTTCAACCACTTTACCGATACACTCATCTAGAGCTTCCATTGCTTTAACAGCAGCTTCGTATACGCCAGTGTGGCCAACCATGTCACAGTTAGGGAAGTTACAAATGATAGCGTCATATTTACCAGATTTGATTGCTGCAACTAATTTTTCTGTTAGCTCAGGTGCGCTCATTTCAGGTTGTAGATCGTAAGTTGCTACTTTTGGAGAAGCAACAAGTTGACGTTCTTCGCCTTCAAACTCGTCTTCTTTACCGCCGTTGAAGAAGAAAGTAACGTGTGCGTATTTTTCAGTTTCAGAAATACGTAGCTGTGTTTTACCTTCTTTAGATAACCACTCGCCGTACGTGTTTTCTAGAGACGCAGGAGAGAACGCACAAAGAAGAGGGATGTTTGCTGCGTATTGAGTCAGCATAACAAAATCGATTGCTGGGAATACGTTACGAGCAAAACCATCGAAATCAGGAACGAATGCACGTGTAATTTCACGAGCACGGTCAGCACGGTAGTTCATGAAGATAACGGCATCGCCATCAACGATTGCTGCTGATTCTTCGCCTTCTGCTTTGATTTCAGTTGCTTGTACAAACTCATCGTTTTCTTCACGAGCGTAAGCCGCTTCAAGACCTTCAACAGCCGAATCAAAAGTAAATACTGCTTTTGCTTCTGTCATTAGGTCGTAAGATTTTTGTACGCGATCCCAGTTGTTGTCACGGTCCATTGCGTAGTAACGACCAATTAGAGAAGCAACACGGCCTTTACCTAATTTAGCGAATAGTTCTTGGAAGTTTTTCAGTGAATTTTCAGCTGAACGTGGTGGTGTATCACGACCATCTAGGAAGCAGTGTAGGTAGATTTTTTCTGCGCCACGTGCAGCGGCCATTTCTACTGCTGCGTAGATGTGGTCTTCATGAGAGTGAACGCCACCTGGAGACATAAGGCCCATGATGTGAACGGCTTTATCTGCTTTAACCGCTTTGTCGATAGCGTTAACCAGTGTTTCGTTTTCTTGGAACTCACGATCAGAAATAGCTTTAGTGATACGAGTGAGATCTTGATACACAACACGGCCTGCACCAATGTTGGTATGACCAACTTCAGAGTTACCCATTTGACCATCAGGTAGACCAACGTCCATACCAGATGCAGAAATCAGTGTATTTGGTCGAGTAGCCATTAGGCCATCAAGAATTGGAGTGTTTGCGTTTGTAATTGCGTTATCTGCTTGAGCTTCACGGTGACCGTAACCATCAAGAATAACTAGAGCCATAGGCTTTTTAGCTGACATAAGGTGTTCCTCGTCAATAACTTAATAAATTCGAATAAATAACTTTGTGTAATTTTACTACAAAGTGAGTAAAGGGGCCAGAAACTATACGCTGCGCTAGCTAGAGACTAGAACGCTTCGCTTGCAGAATTTAGAGGTGAATGTAGTGGTTACAGCAATCGCGATACAGTTCCTCCCCTTGACAGATGTATTGTTGAGATTAGCTATGTTGATATAAGGGGAGGTTAGGAGGGGTTGTAAGTAATGAAGTTTGATTTATTGGCACAACGTAAATATTGCATAACCAACCCCCTCTAACTCCCCCTTGTATTGACTATGTCGATCTCATAAATAAAGCGATTAAGGGGGAGAACCATTCTTTGTCGCTATAATTCCAACGATCACCTCTGAACCCTAAGAGCTTATCGTCTCTAGTAACTTACTGCGCTTTATGTAAATCCAAGCCGTGGTACCACCAAGTACATTCCCTATAGCAATGCCTATAAATAAGCCTTCCATACCATAATAATGACTACCAACCCATGCGGTTGGAAGCGTAAATATAAATAATCGCATGAAGCTCCAACTGAAAGAATGTAACGGTTTTTGCATCGCATTTAAGCTACTGACTAGCACCATGATGATGCCTTGAAATCCATAACTGAACGGAACACAAATTAGATACATCCATAATCCATGTTGGACTAAACCATCCTGACTAAATAAGTGGGACAGCGGAATACTTAATGGAACAATTAAAATATAAAGAAATAATTGGAATAATACGGAAAATTTTACGGCCAGAAAGATGGCTTCTTTGACTCTTTCTGGCTGTTTTGCTCCTAGGTTCTGAGCCACAAAAGGACTTAATGCTGAGGTGAGAGAGATCATAACAAGCAGCATTAATGATTCGACTCGTTGCGCTGCACCATAAGATGCGACGGCAACGGTTCCTTGGCTGGCAAGCATCATCATTAAGATGGCCCCTGAAATAGGGTTTAACGCGGTCGATAAACCGGCAGGAGTTCCTATCGAAAGTATTTGCTTCCAATCACTAAATAGTGATGACATCTTCGGCAGAGCAAGTAGTTTTACTTTGTGGGTTAGTACATAAAAAGAGGCACATAAAGCCCCAAACCAACTGATGCCACTGGCGATAGCCGCGCCTTTTATCCCCAACTCAGGAAAAGGGCCATAACCAAAGATAAGTAATGGGTCGAGTATGCCGTTGATCAATCCTGCCAGCATCATAATTTTGGCGGGTGTGGTGGTATCGCCGGTTGCTCGAATAGCGCTGTTGCTCGACATTGGAATAACAAGCAGCGGAATGGTGAGATACCAAATCGACATATATTGGTGGATCAATGGAATGAGTTTGTCTTCAGCGCCAAGTAAACGAAAAAGTGGATCAATGGTAAAGAAACCAATGACGCAAGCGATGATGATTAACCCAATGGCGAGTATTAAGGCATGAGTCGTGAGTTGTGCGGCATGACGACTGTTGCCTTGACCTAATAAGCGGCCAATAGAGGCTGATAGCCCAACCCCAATACCCATCGTGATACAGTTAACAGCAAACGTCACTGGAAAGGTAAAGCTGACCGCTGCAAGCGCATCTGTGCCTAAAAGAGAAATGAAAAAAGTATCAACAAGGTTGAAAAGTAATATCGCCACCATGCCAAACACCATTGGTGTTGTCAGTTTTAATAAGATGTCTGCGATGGGTTGAGTGAGTAAACCGTGTTTATCTTGCATGACATTCTCGCATTGTGGTGGGATGAGTAGTGTATAGGAAATAGGGATGAGATTCGAGGACGCTGCGCTCGAGGGGCGAGGAAAAGCGAAGGGCTAAGAAGGGCAGATTCCAGAGGTGATCGTTGTTGTGACAACACGTACAATACAGTTCCTCCCCTTGATAGATGCACTGTTGAGATTGGAAATGTTGATATAAGGGGAGGCTAGGAGGGGTTGTTAGTGATGAGTTTGAATTTACCTTTATAATTAAGAAAATATTATCAACCCCCTCTAGCTCCCCCTTGTATTGACTATGTAGGTCTCATCAAAATAGTACTTAAGGGGGAGAACCTTCTTTGTCGTTGTGATTACAGTATTCGCAATACAGTTCCTCCCCTTGATAGATGCACTGTTGAGATTGGAAATGTTGATATAAGGGGAGGCTAGGAGGGGTTGTTAGTGATGAGTTTGAATGTACCTTCATAATTAAGAAAATATGGTCAACCGCCTCTAGCTCCCCCTTGTATTGACTATGTAGGTCTCATCAAAATAGTACTTAAGGGGGGAACCTTCTTTGTCGTTGTGATTACAGTATTCGCAATACAGTTCCTCCCCTTGATAGAGGCACTGTTGATATTGGAAATATTGATATAAGGGGGAGGTTAGGAGGGGTTGGTAAGTATAGCCTCTAGTTCTTTAAATATTTGCACCATAAGCCCTTGCAATCCCCCCCAAAAAACCCCATTAATAAACCAAAGCCAAATCATGGCACTTTATTCTTAAATGGAACATTATCAGGAGATACGAGCAATGAATATCCGTCCTTTACATGACCGAGTGATCGTTGAACGCCAAGAAGCTGAATCAAAATCTGCGGGCGGCATTGTATTAACAGGTTCAGCGGCTGAGAAATCAACTCGCGGTATTATTCTAGCTGTTGGCAATGGCCGCATCTTAGAAAATGGTTCTGTACAGCCATTAGACGTAAAAGTAGGCGATTCAGTGATCTTCGCAGAAGGTAACATCAAGGCAGAAAAGATCGACGGTAAAGAAGTGTTGATCATGTCTGAATACAACATTCTGGCTATTGTTGAATAATAAGCACTCGTTGAGTAATTCGATTTTCGAACTCTGCTATTTTCGATACTAAAAGCGATATTAAGAAAAGAATTTAAAAAGGAAAGTAAAGATGGCTGCTAAAGACGTTAAATTTGGTAATGACGCACGAATCAAAATGCTAGAAGGTGTAAACGTTCTGGCTGATGCGGTAAAAGTAACATTAGGTCCTAAGGGTCGTAACGTTGTTTTAGATAAATCATTTGGCGCACCAACGATCACTAAAGATGGTGTTTCTGTTGCACGTGAAATCGAGCTTGAAGACAAGTTCCAAAACATGGGCGCACAAATGGTTAAAGAAGTGGCTTCGCAAGCGAATGACGCGGCGGGCGACGGAACAACAACGGCGACAGTTCTTGCTCAAGCAATCATTGCTGAAGGCCTAAAAGCCGTTGCTGCTGGCATGAACCCAATGGATCTTAAACGTGGTATCGACAAAGCAGTCATTGCTGCCGTTGAAGCACTTAAAGAGCTGTCTGTACCATGTGCTGATACAAAAGCTATCGCGCAAGTAGGTACTATCTCTGCAAACTCTGATTCGACTGTTGGTAACCTTATTGCTGAAGCAATGGAAAAAGTAGGTCGTGATGGCGTTATCACTGTTGAAGAAGGTCAAGCTCTTCAAGACGAATTAGACGTTGTTGAAGGCATGCAGTTCGACCGCGGTTACCTATCTCCATATTTCATAAACAACCAAGAAGCGGGTTCTGTTGATCTAGAGAGCCCATTCATCTTGCTTGTTGACAAAAAAGTATCAAACATCCGTGAATTGCTTCCAACTCTTGAAGCCGTAGCGAAAGCATCTCGTCCTCTTCTAATCATCGCTGAAGATGTTGAAGGCGAAGCGCTTGCTACTCTAGTTGTGAACAACATGCGCGGTATCGTTAAAGTTGCAGCGGTTAAAGCCCCTGGTTTTGGTGACCGTCGTAAAGCAATGTTACAAGATATCGCAGCATTAACTGCGGGCTCTGTAATTTCAGAAGAGATCGGTCTAGACCTTGAAAAAGTAGTTCTTGAAGATCTTGGTCAAGCGAAGCGTGTAACTATCACGAAAGAAACAACAACTATCATCGATGGTGCGGGTGATGAGACTATTATCTCTGGCCGTGTTTCTCAAATTCGTCAACAAATCGAAGATGCGACATCTGACTACGATAAAGAAAAACTTCAAGAGCGTGTAGCTAAACTGGCTGGCGGTGTTGCAGTAATCAAAGTCGGTGCTGCTACTGAAGTTGAGATGAAAGAGAAGAAAGACCGTGTTGAAGATGCACTTCACGCAACTCGCGCTGCCGTTGAAGAAGGTGTTGTTGCTGGTGGTGGTGTTGCACTTATCCGCGCTGCATCTAAGGTTGTTAACCTTGAAGGTGACAATGAAGAGCAAACTGTGGGTATCCGTTTAGCACTTCGCGCAATGGAAGCACCACTTCGTCAAATCGTTAAAAACGCAGGTGAAGAAGATTCAGTTGTTGCTAACAACGTTCGCGCTGGTGAAGATAACTACGGTTATAACGCAGCAACAGGCGTTTACGGCGACATGATCGAGATGGGTATTCTTGACCCAACTAAAGTAACGCGTTCTGCACTTCAGTTCGCTGCATCAGTTGCGGGTCTTATGATCACAACAGAAGCAATGATCACTGATAAGCCACAAGATTCAGGTTCTTCTATGCCAGATATGGGCGGCATGGGTGGAATGGGCGGTATGATGTAATCATCCCCACAAACTGATTCGCTTTATAGTGTAATTTGTTTGAAAAGCCGAGGCAGAGATGTCTCGGCTTTTTTGTGCGTGTAGAAAGATCACCCCCTCCCAGCCTCCCCCTTACTAAGGGGGAGGGGCCGATTGTAGTTGTTGGTAATTTCAGCGAATACAATACAGTTCCCTCCCTTTGATTGATGATTTATTGAGATTGAGGATGTTGATATAAGGGGAGGTTAGGAGGGTTGTTAGTGATGGGTTTGAATTTATCTTCATAATTAAGGAAACATGAGCAACCCCCTCTAACTCCCCCTTATATTGATTATACCGACCTCATAACCCTAGCAATTAAGGGGGAGAACCGTTCTTTGTCGCTGTAATTTTAGCGGTCACAATACAGTTCCTCCCCTTGAGTGATTATTTATTGAGATTGATGATGTTGATATAAGGGGAGGTTAGGAGGGGTTGTGAGTAAATAATGTTGAATGTGATCGCAATTACTCTGATTTTTTCACCATATCCACCCCTTGTTCCCTATTGTTTATTGAGATTAATTTTTCGATAAGTAATCAATATGCCAAATATTTTTAATCAGAATAAACAAAGAACATTAAGACAAAAGTTACGAAATGATATGCCAAATTCAGAAAAAAAGTTGTGGTATCACTTAAGAAAAAAACAATTAGGAGTTAAGTTTAGAAGACAGCATGGGATTGAAAGTTATGTTGTTGATTTCTTTTGCAGTGAAAGAAAGTTAGTTATTGAAATTGATGGAGATAGCCATTTTTCTATTAGAAGCTCAACAGCATGATGAAATTAGAAATTTGTTTATGGAAAGTTTAGGAATAAGAGTCGTTAGATTTACGAATCAAGATGTTTTAGATAACTGTGATAATGTGCTTCTTTGTATAAAAAAGTATATTTAGTTACAACCCCCTCTAACTCCCCCTTGTATTGATTATGTCGATCTCATAACCCTAGAAATTAAGGGGGAGAACCGTTCTTTGTCGCTGTAATTTTTGCGATTATAATTCTGCCTGAAACCTCGCTTTTTGTTCTTACAGTGTCTAGAGCGAAGCGTTCTAGTCAGCGCAGCGTATAGTTTCCAGCAATCACCCTCAACCCTGCTATTAAAAACAAAAAAAACCGCAGATGCTTTCACATCTACGGTTTCAAATTGTTCACAGAGCCAAGTTCTTCCTCGCCCCTAGAGCGAAGCGTCCTCGGTTCTCGAATCTTAATTAAGCTTTTGCTTTAGCTGCTGCTTTAGCGATAGCTGCAAAGCTTTTCGCGTCAAGTGCTGCGCCGCCAACTAGAGCACCATCGATGTCTGGTTGTGCGAAGTAAGCTTCAGCGTTTTCAGGCTTAACAGAACCGCCGTATTGGATAACAACGTTCTTAGCAACTTCTTCTGATTTCTCAGCAATGTGAGCACGGATTTGGGCGTGAATGCGTTGTGCATCTTCAGCTGTAGCCGCTTTACCAGTACCGATAGCCCAGATTGGTTCATAAGCGATGATAGCGCCTTCAAGAGCTTCAACGCCTTGAGTGTTGATAACAGCGTCAAGTTGACGTGCACAAACAGCCATTGTTTCGCCAGCTTCGTTTTGTGCATCAGATTCACCGATACAAAGAACAGGCGTTAGGCCGTTTTCTTTTAGGAAAGCGAATTTCTTAGCAACAAACTCGTCTGATTCGTTGTGGTATTCACGACGCTCAGAGTGACCGATGATGATGTGAGTAGCACCAAATTCTTTCAGCATAGCTGGAGACATGTCGCCAGTGAATGCACCGCTGTTGTTTAGGTCAGAGTTTTGAGCACCTAAGATGATCGCGCTGCCCGCTTCAGTAAGCGTACGCTCAGCAAGGTCAATAAATAGTGCTGGTGGAGCAACTGCAACGTCTACGCCTGTAACGCCTTCAAGTTCAGCGTTAAGACCGTTTAGTAGATCAACAACCATTTCTTTGCTGCCGTTTAATTTCCAGTTACCCATAACTACAGGATGACGCATAGGATTCTCTCCAATTCAAATTAATGTAAAAAACTTGCGTAAAAATATAACAGATTTTACGACAGATTTAGTGTCTAAAATCATTTTTATGCATAATTTTAATGCTTTTATTTCGAAGTGCGAAAGATTATGAACTGAAAAGCGAAATATGTTGAGATTAATTTACGTGGAATGAAGTGTGATAACTTAGGCACTTTTTTATTGAGGGGATTGTAACTTAATCTCTTTCACTGAATGATGGAAAAGTAATCACTTTTATTCTGCTACACAAACAAGGAAGTAATGATGCCGCACTTAGTTATGGAATATTCAAATTCAGCAGACGAGCGATTAAATATGCAGGGCTTGTTAGAAGACTTACATCAAGTGGCGATAGATTCGGAACTGTTTTCTGTTGATGATGTTAAATCAAGGGCGATTCGAGTGCATTCATGGTTAGTTGGCGATAAAGGAAACAGTGTGGACTTTATTCACATTACCATCGAGTTACTGTCAGGCAGAACCACTGAGCAAAAAAGAGAACTCAGTCGAGCATTAATGGATGTACTAGCAGAACAGGCGAGCCATATTGATAGCCTCACGATTAATGTGCGTGATATGGAAAAAGAAAGCTTTCAAAAAGTGGGTCAATAAGTACGGCTGCGAGACAAAGCCCCTGCGTATTTTTTAATGTTTGATTTTACATTGAGCATTAGGAAATTGAATAATATCGGCGGCTTGATGCTCATCCATGGGTTTATTTAGGCAATTGGCAAAACGAACAAATTGCTTACCGAGTTCGTGTCCTAATAATATATTGATATGGTTAGGGTTATTGCCTCTTTTTATGACACGTTCTATATGACTTTGTTGAGCAAGTAATGGTCCTTGATGCTCTTCTGGAAGGCTTTCAATAAACTCCATACTTAATTGGTGGCGTAATGCCTCTAATTGTTCCGGATCCTTTTCTGCTAATGCTTTAAGTTCGTCAAATGAAGGTAAGACGGTTTGATGATAAGAATTAGGCATTGGCGGACTCCTTGTCTTTTTATAACAATACATTCAGCTTAGTCGGCTTTTTGATATTTGGAAAAGTGGGATGAGGGATATTTAAGGCATGTGTCTTTTTTGAGATGAAAGGTCAGGATTCTGGGCGCTTCGTTCCGAGAGACGAGAGCGGACTTTGTTCTACGAGATGCGAAGGAGGAGTTCAGAACGTTTCGCTTACAGATTTCAGAGGTGAACACGGTATTACAGCGATCACAATACTATTCCTCCCTTTGAGTGATGGTTTATTGGGATTAATGATGTTGATATAAGGGGAGGTTAGGAGGGGTTGTAAATAATGAAGTTTAGTTCATCAGAATAATGCAAATATGCCATTAACAACCCCCTCGTATTGACCATATCGATCTCATAACTAAAGTAATGAAGGGGGAGAACCATTCTTTGTCGCTGTAACCACAACGATCCCCCTGAATCCAGCAAGGGAGCTTGCGACCGATCTGAAACTTGAATTCTCTTAAAATAAAAAACCGCAGATGCTCTCACATCCACGGTTCAAATTTACGTCACAGGAACTAGGCCCATAGGACCGATCTTCCCGCTTTTAATTAAAGAATAAAATCTCTAACTTCTTTGTCTTTACGCTCTAGGTAATGAATCGACTTAATGCGACGAATGGTACGACAACGACCACGGATAAGCAGCGTCTCAGTTGTCGCAATATTACCTTGGCGAGTAATGCCTTCTAGCAAATCACCTTTCGTGATCCCAGTTGCAGCAAATACAACATCATCGCTACGAGCCATGTCTGTCATTTTTAAGATAACGTTCGCTTCTACGCCCATTTCTTTACAGCGCTTGAGTTCTTCTTCACCATAAGCTCGGTTTTCTTCTGTATCGCCTTTCACTTCGTGACGAGGAAGAAGACGAGCTTGCATGTCGCCATCTAATGCGCGGATAGCGGCAGCAGAAATTACCCCTTCAGGTGCTCCGCCGATACAGTACATTACGTCAACTTCACTGTCTGGCATACACGTTAGGATTGAAGCCGCAACATCGCCATCAGGCACAGCAAATACACGAACGCCCATTTTTTGCATTTTCGCGATCATGACATCATGACGAGGTTTAGCAAGTGTGGTTACAACTAGTGTCTCCAGTGTTTTGCCTAATGCTTTAGCGACATTCTCTAAGTTTTCTTCGAGAGAAAGGTTAAGGTCGATTGCACCTTTAGCACCAGGACCAACAACTAATTTTTCCATATACATATCAGGCGCTTTTAAGAAACTGCCTTTTTCGCCAGCAGCAAGTACAGCAAGTGCATTGGATTGCCCCATTGCTGTCATGCGAGTCCCTTCAATTGGGTCAACTGCGATATCTACGGCATCACCACCGGTACCGACGGTCTCGCCGATATATAGCATCGGTGCATCATCGATCTCACCTTCACCAATAACAATCTCACCACTGATGTCAGTTTTGTTCAGAAGAGTACGCATTACTTCAACAGCAGCGCCATCGGCAGCGTTTTTATCACCACGGCCAAGCCATTTGTAACCAGCCAGTGCGGCACCTTCAGTAACTCGAGAAAAAGCCATTGCTAGATCGCGTTTCATATTTGCTCCGAATAATCGATGAATGGATAAAAATCGCGAAGATTTTATCACAACAAAAAAGGAAACGTTTGCTTTTTAGGTGAAAGAGTTATTTTTGATGAAATTTAAAGAAGATAATGGGACTAAAAATCATGTGGTTGAACTCAAATAATCAGGCTAAATTTCTAGTTTTAGTATGAGGTTCGTTTTAATCTTAAGAAATAAGGTCAGATGTTGGTTAAAACTGTCTTTTTTTTGTTCATATAATGCAATTTAATGAATAACACTATGGCAGAATTGCAATTGCTGAGTAGAATAGAAAACAAGTTTCGCAGGGAATC
This sequence comes from Aliivibrio logei, assembly GCF_001691055.1. Lineage (NCBI taxonomy): Bacteria > Pseudomonadati > Pseudomonadota > Gammaproteobacteria > Vibrionales > Vibrionaceae > Aliivibrio > Aliivibrio logei. Next base: position 18,587 of record NZ_MAJU01000024.1, on the reverse strand, counting down.
AATAATGCCCCTGCATTTCAATTAGAATTACAGTTAAGGTGGCAGGAATGTCTTTAGAAATATTAGAACAACTAGAAGCTAAAGTTCAGATGGCAGTAGATACAATCGCACTGCTACAAATGGAAGTTGAAGAATTAAAAGAAACGAACGCAGAGCTAACTCAAAATCTTGAGCAAGCAAATAACGGTCGTTCTGAAGTTGAGCAAGAAGCTCAGAAAGCACGTGATGAACAAGCTAGTTTTGAAGCTCGCATCCGTGGTTTATTAGGTAAGATGGAAGAAGTAGAGTAATAGAGCAGGGACGAGGACGCTTCGCTCGAGGAGTGAGGAAGAGCTGAGTTCTGTGAATTATTTGAAACCGTAGGTGTGAAAGCACCTGCGGTTTTTTTTGATGCTAGAAACTATACGCTTCGCTAACTAGAGACTATAAAAGCAAAAAGCGAGGGTTCAGGTCTCAGGTTTCAGGAAGATATGAGGTAGTGCTTTGGCTTTTAGCTCCTCCCCTTTATCACAGTTGTTACTTGGTTGTGAGTATCAATATAAGGGGAGGTTGGGAGGGGTTGTCAATGATGAAGTTGAGTTTATCCGCATAACATGAACATGGCATAACCAACCCCCCTCTAACTCCCCCTTGGATTGACTATGCAGATCTCATTGCAATGGCGATAAAGGGGGAGAACCATTCTTTGTCGCTGTAACTACAACGATCACCTCTGAATTCTGCTCTATTCTTCCTCGCCCATTTCTTCTAATGGTTCTTGCGAGATAATGATCCCTGTTGAGTCGGCATAAAGGTAGTCTTCAGGTAGAAAGGTAACGCTACCAAAATTGACGGCAACATCTATTTCACCGACATTTTTCTTTGCTGCACCCACAGGAATAGAAGCAAGCGCTTGAATGCCTAATTCTATTTCTTCTAGATAATCGACTTCACGTACACAGCCATAAACGATCAATCCTTCCCACCCATTGTGTGCCGCTTTTGCTGCAAGATCAGCGTCAATCAATGCACGACGTAATGAGCCACCGCCATCAATTAATAATATACGACCTTCACCTTTTTCATCCAGTAGTTGGCTAATAAGTCCATTATCTTCAAAACACTTGATTGTCGTGATTTGTCCTGAGAATGAACTCTTTGCACCAAAGTGGCTAAACATTGGTTCAACAACATCAACTTGGTCTAAATAAATGTCACAAAGTGCTGAAGTATTATATTCCATCGTGAGGCTTACCTTCTGGTTGTGGTGGCAGTTAAACGTGTGAAGATTTTAATATACGTACTTTCTAGGTCATTACTATGACAAGTCTCAAGGTTATATAGATAAATACAAACCAAGTGAGAAGAAGATATTTGTGAATAAAGCACATTGCACGACCGTTCCCATCATTGGTCTAATGGCTTCGCCATCGGGTGCTCGCATCACTGAAATAACATGATTTAGTACAAAAGGTGCCGGAATTAAAAATAACCAACCAGCTAAAGAGTGGATTTGCGTTGCGCTAAATAGGGCGAGACACGTAAAGCTGATCGCGATGATGATGGCGTGATACTTACGACCCCAATTTGGCCCCATGCGTACCGCCAGTGTCATTTTTCCACAGGCGGCGTCATTATCAATATCACGCAGATTATTAATATTTAAGACGGCAACAGCCAAAAGGCCACAAGCAATAGCAGGAAGAAGCAAAGAGGAGGACAAATGGCCTGTTTGTAAGTAGTAAGTTCCTGCAACCCCCAGTAGACCAAAAAAGATAAATACTGAGATATCACCAAGTCCACGATACCCATAAGGTTTATCACCCATGGTGTATGCGATAGCCGCGCCCATCGCTAAAAGACCAAGAATAATGAATCCGATAATGTCCATGGTTTGATGAAGAGAGCTAAAAACCAAGATTAAACCGCTGATAATGGTTAAGACAATATTAATACCAATGGCTTTCTTCATCGTAGCTTGAGTGACAAGGCCGGATTGCATGGCACGTTGTGGCCCAAGGCGTTCATCATTATCTGTGCCTTTTACTGCATCACCATAATCATTGGCGAGGTTGGATAAAATTTGCAGTAAAGTGGCGGTAACGAAGGCCATTATGGTAATGGTTGCAGAAGCATGGTTATTCCAATACGCCAGAGCCGAGCCGGTCATGATAGAGGCAAGCGCTAAAGGTAATGTTTTTGGACGGGCTGCACTGAGCCAAATAGTAAAAGGAGAAGTTTTCATGGCATCGCAAAAATAGTGAATAGACTCTCTATTATTCACTATTTTCGACACATACCCAAGTTTGTCACTGATCTTTTAATAAAGAGATTAACCAATCTTACCAGTTTCAATAAGTTGCTGAAGCAAAGGACGAATGATTAGCTCCATTGCAAAACTCATTTTACCGCCAGGAACAACCAACGTGTTATGACGTGACATGAAAGAACCATCAATCATTGCAAGTAAATAGGGGAAGTCGACATTGGCGATACCACGAAAACGAATAACAACAAAACTTTCATCTAAACTTGGAATGCCTTTGGCGTTTAATGGGTTGGAGGTATCAACCGTGGGTACGCGCTGAAAGTTAATATGAGTACGTGAAAACTGTGGTGTGATGTAATTTAGATAATCATCCATTGATCGAACAATAGAATCCATCACGGCTTCACGAGAATGACCACGATCACGGGTATCTCGAACAAATTTCTGAATCCATTCAAGGTTTACAATCGGCACCATTCCAATCAATAGGTCGACATGCTGTGATACATTGATATCCCCATCAACGACGCCACCATGAAGGCCTTCATAAAAAAGGACATCGGTGTTATCTGGCAGTTCTTGCCATGGGGTAAAGGTTCCGGGCATTTGATTAAAAGGAACCGCTTCATCAAAGGTATGAAGATAACGACGGTATTGTCCGCTACCATCAATACCATATTGGTGGAAAAATTGTTCAAGGGCAGGAAAGTCGTTTGCTTGAGGGCCAAAGTAGCTAATGTGCTTACCTTGTTCTTTTGCTTTACGGATCTCAACATCCATCTCTGGACGAGTAAAGCGGTGAAAGCTGTCACCTTCAAGCCATGAGGCTTTTATATCCATCATGTTGAACATTTTACGGAAAGCTTCTGAGGTGGTGGTAGTGCCGGCGCCAGATGAACCAGTCACGGCAATAATTGGATGTTTAGCGGACATGACAAACCCTGTCTATTTTCCTTAATTGGGAAGATGTTATAACAGGGTTGATTTAAATGATACGTTATAGTTTAAAAATTGTGAGTGATTTGGTGACGCAATTACTCAAAGTCGTGATTGGTCATATTTGGGTTGAAACGGGCTTTGGTTTGAATATCTACCGTCTCATGAAGCTCTGAAAATACCACCATGGCGTCACCATTTTTGAGTAGTAGTTTAACCTGCTCTATCTTGTCTTGATGGCTGCATTCCATTTCTCCATAATCCGTACCTTCTCGCAGTACAAATTCTGAAATTAAATTTTCTAGCGTATCTGGAGCAATGTCTTGCCAAGGAATGATCATACTTCTATCTAATCCTGATCTAAATTAAAGAGCGTTACACAACAGTTTGAAACCATCGATTTACGGTGTCTTCTAGCCAAAAGTTTGGTTTGGTCATTGAGCCATTAATAAAGCCAACATGGCCCCCATGTTCCGTGAGTTGATAGTGTACACAGTTAGGAAGAGGATGAGTAGGGATCACCGCGGTTGTCATAAAAGGATCGTCTTTGGCGTGAATGATCCGTGTTGGAATATTGATGTCATTGAGAAATTGTAACCCGCTGCATTGCTGATAATAATCTTGGGCATCGGCATAGCCATTGAGGGGGGCGGTGATTAAATTATCAAATTGCAGTAAGTCAGGAATGGCGGCAATCATGTCTTTGTCTAAACCAACGATATGTTTTCTTGTGCTAGTTAACTTTTTGATGCTATTGGTTTTTAATGAACGTAACAAATACCCTTGGTATACACGAGAGAATCCTTGTTGAATTCGCTCTGAACACGCCGATAAATCTAAAGGTGCGGAAATAATGGTGGCGGCATTGAGTAATGTGTTCGAGTTATATTTTGCTAAGTAGTTAACCAACATATTGCCGCCAAGAGAAACGCCAGTAGCCACTTTGACTCGATTTGGAAAGCGGTCATGAATGGTTTCTAGGAAGAAACGAGCGTCTTCGGTTTCACCTGAATGGTAGGCTTTTTCTAAGCGATTCGGTACGTCACTGCACCCTCTAAAATGCATCATTACCCCTAACCAACCTTGTTCTTTGGCTGCAGATAATAATCCATTCGCATAAGGACTTTCAAAACTTCCTTCTAACCCATGAAATAAAATGAACAGAGGTTTCTTACCTGCGGTGTTTGGATTTTCGCTCCAGGCTAAATCAACAAAGTCGCCATCGGGTAATTCGAGTCGTTGCCAATACGCCTTAAATAAGGGGTGACGACGCAGCAATCTCGGTAATAAGGTTTGAATATGGGCGTTTGATAACCCGGTTATTGGCGTAAATTGATCCATCATAGGTCATCACTTATGGTCATTAAGGGTGTAATGTATTGAGTAAGTTTTGGGCATTAAGCGAAACACAATAAAGAGAAAGTAACGTTGAATGCGTTGATTGAGTTTGGTTTAAATCAATACGATGCAGTGTGTGTAATAGATCATGTTGTTGTTGCTTTTCTAACTGTAATTCAAAATTAAGGGCTTGTTGATAAAGCGTTTTTGACTCAGTAAGTTTGATGTTTTTTCTTAATGAACGATAAGAGATAAGTAGTGGGTCTGTATAAGAAAGGGCATCTTGAAGCTGATGGTGTTGTGTTTTTGAAATAGAAATGGCAAGTGAATCTAGCCATATGAATAAGAGTACTAAATTTACGTTACCAGAGTATTGGTCTTGAAGAGTAAGGCATGCTTGCTGCACACCTTCTTTTTTATAGTGGGATAGAGAAAAAGCCCAAAAGGCATCAGTGGTTAACTGCGCCTGTTGGGTTGGGGTCAATATTCCGTTATGAGCGGGCTTCATTTTCTTTTTCTTCAATTTGTTCTTGAAGATCCATCCACTCCATCTCAACATCTTCTAGCTCTGATTTTGCAGATGCTTGAGTTGCTAATACTTCGGTTAAGCGTTTTTTGTTTTCTGCCTCATACAGGGAGACATCACCCAATTCTTCTTCTGCTTTACTTATGGTGTCATTCAGAGCGTCCATTTTCTTTTCAAGCTTTGTTACTTCTTTACGCAGTGGGGCGATTTGTTTTCTGAATTCAGCCTCTTTGCGTTTTTGTTCTTTTTTCTCAGCCGCACTTAAGCTGGTTGAGGCGCTTGGACTGTCTTGTTTATCTTGTTGCAGTTGTTCTTTGCGCTCTGATTTATTTTGTTCTGTTAGCCATTTGTAGTAATCGTTTAAGTCACCATCAAAAGGCATGACTTGACGATCGTGAACGAGGTAAAGATCATCCGTTGTTGCACGCAGTAGATATCTATCGTGGCTAACAATAACCATTGCGCCTTCAAAGGTTTGCAGCGCCATGGTTAAGGCTTGGCGCATGTCTAAATCAAGGTGGTTGGTTGGTTCATCGAGTAGCAGCATGTTTGGTTTTTGCCATACAACGAGAGCTAAAACTAAGCGTGCTTTTTCTCCACCAGAAAACGGACCCACTTTATCTAAGGCTTTTTCGCCTTTGAAACCAAAGCTGCCTAAGTAATCACGTAACTGTTGCTCGGTATGATTAGGGGCAACTTGCATTAGATGTTGCAGTGGGGTTTCTTCAACTTGCAGCGTTTCTAATTGGTGTTGTGCAAAATACCCAATCTTTACGCCTTGAGAATACGTGAATATGCCGCTTTGAGGTGCGAGTTCACCGGACAATATTTTGATTAAGGTCGATTTACCAGCGCCATTTCGACCTAATAGACCAATGCGGCTACCTGGAACTAAATTCAATCGAATTTGTTCTAGGATGGTATTGTTTTCGTAACCGGCACTTACTTCATCCATCATTAAAATTGGATTTGGCAAAGCATCAGGTTCTCTAAAATTAAACGTAAATGGGTTGTCTAATTGTGCAGGTAATACTTTTTCCATTTTCTCTAGTGCTTTAATACGACTTTGCGCTTGGCGAGCTTTAGAGGCTTTATAACGGAAACGGTCTATGTAGGACTGCATATGTGACATGTTCTTTTGTTGCTTCTGATATTTCGCTTGTTGCAGCACGAGTTTTTCAGAACGCTGGATCTCGAACGATGAGTAGTTACCGGTATATTCGTTTAGTTGCTGATTCTCAACATGAACAATGCGATTGATTACTGGATCCAGAAAATCACGGTCATGAGAAATGAGCATTAAGGTGCCAGGGTAGTTTTGTAACCAACGCTCTAGCCACATAACGGCATCTAAATCTAAGTGGTTGGTTGGTTCATCGAGTAACAAAAGATCCGAACGGCAAAGTAGTGCTTGAGCTAAGTTTAAACGCATACGCCAGCCACCAGAGAATTGAGTTAAATTCCAATCCATCTGTTGTTGTGAAAAGCCTAAACCATTTAATAATTCAGCCGCACGTGAGTTAATGGTATAACCACCAACGATGTCGATCTTACTGTGTAATTCAGCAACTAATGTTCCGTTATCGGCTTCTTCGGCTTCGATGAGTTGAGCTTCTAAGTTGCGATATTCACGGTCGCCATCAATAACATAATCCAGTGCTTTACGCTCTAATGCCGGAGTTTCTTGCGCTACCCACGCGAGTTCCCAATGGTGAGGAACTCGATTTGAGCCGCCATCAACACTTAGTTCGCCTTTAATTAAGGCAAAAAGAGTGGATTTACCACAGCCGTTTTTTCCGACCAAGCCAACTTTATCACCAGGGTGAATGGTTGCTGATGCTTGTTCTAATAATGGCTTCCCGCCACGAAGTAATTGAATGTCTGAAAAAGTAATCATGCTGTGGTGTTCATCTCTTTATTGGCTAAATGTAGAATACGAGGAGCATAGTAGGCGGAAGAGGGAAGATTGTCGATATGGAAATAGTCTGTATGATGGAGGTAATGACTCATTTAGAACAATAAAAAGAGAAGTCTGAAAGGAATTTATGACTCAATCTAATGACGTGCTATTAACATCCACTCCGTTGCCAAAAATATTGGTTATTCTCGCGCATCCCGATCCAGAACATTCGATGGCAAATAAAGCCATTTTAGCGGCTTACCAGCAGTTGCCCCATGTAACCGTACATGATTTATATGCTACTTATCCTGAATTTTTTATTGATGTTGTGTACGAGCATGAATTACTCGCACAGCACGATATTATTGTTTTTCAACATCCGTTATATCTTTATTCTTGCCCTTCTCTGCTAAAAGAATGGATGGACTGCGTACTTGGAAAGGGATTCGCCTATGGTGAGGGAAATGCGCTAAAAGGTAAGCAGTGGCGTAGTGTGATTACTGCGGGTGGTATTGAAGAGGCATTTTCTGAGACGGGTTATAACCAACATTCAATGGATGATATTTTAATTCCGTTTAAGATCACAGCGGCGTTGTGTCAGATGGAGTGGATAACACCGTCAGTGCAATATTGGGCACGTAAAATTACGATAGAAAAAAGACAGTCTTATATTAATGATTACAGAAACTGGTTATTAAATCCTAAGGGAGAACTCTAATGGCAGGCGATTGGCTACATACCAGTGCGATATTTTTAGCTGCTGCTGTGGTTACGGTGCCATTGGCTCAACGATTTGGCTTAGGGGCTGTACTCGGTTATTTACTCGCGGGCATCGCTATTGGACCGTGGGGATTACAACTTATTTCAGATGTTGATGCTATTTTGCACTTCTCTGAATTTGGCGTGGTGCTTCTTTTATTTTTAATAGGCTTGGAACTGAACCCCAATAAATTATGGAAAATGCGAAAACCTATTATTGGTTTAGGCGGCAGTCAGGTGGTGGTGACATCGTGTGTGATCACCGCTGCAATGATGTTTTATGGTTTGGCGTGGCAAGTCAGTGTCGTTATCGGTATGGGATTGGCTTTGTCTTCAACGGCCATTGCGTTACGAGTCATTGAAGAGCGGAAGTTATCTGATTCAGAAAGTGGTCAGTCAGGTTTTGCGGTGTTGTTGTTCCAAGATATTGCCGTCATTCCTATGTTAGCGGTATTGCCAGTATTAGCGGGTGGAGCAAGTGGTAATTGGCTCGATGGATTATGGATACTCGCTGGTGTCATTGGTATTTTTACGTTAGGGCATTTCTTATTACGTCCATTATTTAGTTATGTTGTTAAAAGTGGGGCGCGTGAACTGTTTACTGTAGCCGCGTTATTGCTTGTTATCGGTGTTTCGGCAGCAATGAAAGAACTTGGGTTATCCATGGCGTTAGGGGCTTTTCTCGCTGGTGTGTTATTGGCCGAGAGTGAATTTCGTCATGAATTAGAGGTTGCGATTGAACCATTCAAAGGATTGTTGTTAGGTTTGTTTTTTATTGCTGTTGGTATGTCGGTTAATTTAGGCTTATTACTTCAGTACCCAGCCGAAATAGCAATTGCCGTTACCTTATTAGTGGCATCAAAAGGATGTCTTCTTTACGGTTTAGCTCGAACTTTTGGAACGCAAGCCAAAGCCCGAAGCCAAATGGCGATGATTTTAAGCCAAGGGGGGGAATTTGCGTTTGTCTTGTTTACCGCGGCACAAATGGAAGGCTTATTGAGTAAGGAATTGACGGCGTTTTTATTAGTGGTGGTCAGTTTGTCTATGATGACGACGCCATTACTATTGATCGCTCAAGATAAATGGTTTGCAAGAACATTGAACCATGAAGAAGAGATGCCGTTATCTGATTTCACCCACGCCACCCAGCCAAAAGTGATCATAGCCGGTTTTGGTCGATTTGGTCAAATTGTCGGTCGTTTGTTGTTTGCGAATAAAATTAAGTTAACCATTTTAGAAGGGGATCCAAGTCAAATTCGTTTGCTGAGAAAATTTGGTTATAAAGTGTATTACGGTGATGCGACTCAAGTTGAACTATTAAGAGCCGCAGGAGCCGAAAAAGCAGAAGCAATCGTGATTTGTAAAACAGATCCTCAGAAGGTGATGGAGATTGTGGCGTTATGTAAACAACATTTCCCTCACTTAAAAATATTGGCTCGTGCTCGTAGCCGAGTAGAAGCGTATGAGTTACTCAATGAAGGGGTTGATCACTTTTCTCGAGAAACTTTTTATGGAGCCCTTGATTTAGGACGACAAACCCTCACATCTTTGGGTATGCATCCTTATCAGGCCAAGCGTGCAGAGTCGCATTTTAAAAAGTTAGATGTTGCTATGCTAAAAGAATTGTTACCATTGCATTCAGATGACAAAATTCTGGCTTCTAAAGCGAAAGCAGCTCGAATCGAGTTAGAAGAGATTTTTGGCTTGGAAATGGAAAGTGAACGTTCAAACCAGACTCACTGGGATTAATTTGCACAAGGATATTTACCGTGAAAAAAAGATTCATTGCGGGTGCAGTTTGTCCGTCATGTAAAGTGTCAGACACTCTACGTTGGTGGCAAGAAAGTAATATTGAGCATGTCGAATGTGTGGAGTGTGGTCATACGGATCGCAGAACCCCGAAATCGATAGAAACAAGCAAACACGCTCAAGATGATGTTATTGGTGTATTTAAACCTGAATAACGTTATCTTTGTGGCAATAAATATCATCCTTTAATGCGAAGTGCATCCGGAGTTAAAATGAAAATTGAAAAGAATGTTGTAGTTAGCCTTGCTTACCAAGTTAAAACTGAAGAAGGCGTTGTTGTTGATCAATCAACAGCTGAAGCACCTCTTGATTACTTACACGGCCACGACAATCTGATTGTTGGTCTTGAAAAAGCACTTGAAGGCAAAGTTGCAGGCGATAAGTTCAGCATCACTGTTGCTCCAGAAGAAGCGTACGGCGAGCACATGGATGAGATGATTCAACGTGTTCCTGCTGATGTATTCCAAGGCGTTGAGCAAATTGAAGTTGGCATGCGTTTTCTTGCTGACACCGATCAAGGTCCAATTCCTGTAGAAGTAACGGAAGTTGATGGCGACGAAGTTGTTGTTGATGGTAATCACATGCTTGCTGGTCAAACACTCGGCTTTGAAGTTGAAGTGATTGCGGTTCGTGCTGCGACTGAAGAAGAAGCAACTCATGGCCATGTTCATCAAGAAGGTGGCTGTGGTCACGATCACGGACACGACCATGATCACGAAGGCGGTTGTTGTGGTGGCGAAGGCCATTCTCATGAGCACAAAGAAGATCATGAGTGTTGTGGCAGCGGTAACTGCTCTAAGTAATTTAGGGGCAGAGCGCTTCGCTTGAAGACGCTACGCTAAAGGGCAGATTTGGTCCTTAAGAATTGAAAAGACCACAGGTGTTGAGCCTGTGGTCTTTTTTTTGATTTTAGGAAAGAGGGTCCATAGGATTTAGATCGCTGCGCTTGAAGAATTTAGGGGTGATCATGGTGATTTTAGCGAGTACTAGCTAGTTCCTCCCCCTTATATCAACATT
>NZ_MAJU01000024.1:0-8048 GCF_001691055.1 Aliivibrio logei | reverse complement strand
AATGTTGATATAAGGGGGAGGTTAGGAGGGGTTGTTAGCGATTAAGTGTAATTTTTGTATATTCCAAATGCTTTTATTACCAACCCCCCTCTAACTCCCCCTTGTCTTAACTATTCCTATCTCATAATTATAGAGTTAAAGGGGGAGAACTATCTTTGTCGCTGCTATTAGAACAATTACTTTATGATCTTCCTTAAACCTGATCTTAATAATGTGGTGGTGGCGTTTCTTCTGATGCATCCGCCATACTTGACGTATCCATTGTTTTCATTTTACCTACGACAAATTTCATTTGAACTTGCATGTTGGTGATCAGCAATTGTTGTTGTGATAACGCATCGTTTAATTCATCAATTGTTTGTTCTTGGAACGCCATTTGGCATTCTAAATCACTGATTTTTAGTTCTAGTTGTTTTATGTCTGTTGTCATTCTTCTATCAACCACGCTTGAGCTATTCCGGCTGAGGTGGCTGAAATGACTCGTTGTTTTTTATCAATAGCGACATCATACACTACGGCTGTTGGTGGGCGTGCATCTTTTAGTGGTTCAGCTCGCCATTGTTCTTGTTTCTTACCTGAGGGTATATTCCATAATTTTATCGTGCCAGCAGGGGAACCGGTAACAAGATAATTGCCATCATCACTAAAACGGGCAGTAGAAAATACTTGCTGACGAGAAAAAGTACTCAATGTTGATATTTTTTGACCGGTTTTTAAATTCCAAATAAAGCCTTTATTTCCACCATCGGCAGTTAATGCAAATTTTCCATCACGCTGTAAAGCAATGCGGCTCACTCGTTTATCATGTTCAAAAGTATATATAATTTGCCCTGTAGTGGTATCCCAAAAATAAGCAAAATGGTCATTTCCTCCAGAGAGTGCAAATTTCCCATTTGCAGATAAGGCGACAGAGTTTACTTTTTCTCTATGAGCCAAAAACTCCAAACGGCGACCCGTTGCTAAATCAATATAAATCGCTTTACCGTTAGATAAGCCAAGTAGGACTTGCTGTCCATTACTTGAAATATCGACATCACGGATAATGCCATCAGAAATGGACCATAATCCTTCAGATAGGCCCATACCTAAATCCCAGACCGCAAAATTAGTTTGGGTTGCCGTAATAGCAAAACGAGAGTTGTCTGAAATCTTAATGTGGGAGACGACAGAATTAAGTTGGTCTTGCTTACCAAAATACGTTAATTCTTTATTCTCAATGAGATCCCAAAAATGGAGGCCACTTTTTTTATTTAATTGAGGATTTTTATCTTTGGGGTGAGGTTTTACATAGAATAGAGCAAAACGTGCGTCTCTACTTAAAGCGAAACTGGTGGTTCCTTCAGGGGCCATCTCCCAACGTTGAACGTCAGAGTTATTAAAGAAACAGCCAGCTAATGTCAGTGTAATGACAAATATTGCAAGGTATTGAGAGATAACGCGCATCAAATTGAACTACTCGTTTGTAATGTGTCTATAAGTACTAGTATATTGTGATGAGCACTATTTCGCATCTTTATCTAAATAATTGAATAAGAAAATGAGGCAGCACCTCAAATAATTCGGAGTTTTGAAATGAAATCTATCTTTAAAGTATCGCTACTTGCTGCAACTGTTGCATTTGTTGTTGGTTGTCAAAAAGAAGAAGCACCAAAAACAGAGGCAACTACGTTACCTGCAACAATTGAAGCATCAGCAGAAGGCGCAACAGCATCAACATTTGCTTCTGAAGATGAAAAAGCGGGTTATGCAATTGGTGCATCATTGGCTAAATACTTAAACTCTAATTTAGAGAAACAAACAGAACTAGGTTTAGACCTGAAAAAAGCCGATGTGCTTGCTGGCGTAACGGATGTATTTAATGGTAAAGAACGTCTAACTGATGAGCAAATTCAAGGCGCTCTACAAGCATTAGATCAACGTGTTGCTGAAATCGGTAAAAAGAAAGCCGCAGCTGAATCTGAAGCAAACATTAAAGCGGGTGCAGATTACCGTGCTAAGTTTGAAAAAGAAGACGGCGTAATGAAAACTGAATCAGGTCTATTGTACAAAGTACTTACTCCTGCTGATGGCCCTAAACCAAAAGACACAGATACCGTCGTAGTTCATTACTCTGGTACGTTAATTGACGGCACTAAGTTTGATAGCTCTTACGATCGTAATCAACCAGCAACGTTCCCACTTAATGCTGTAATTCCAGGTTGGACTGAAGGTGTTCAACTTATGAATGTTGGTTCTAAGTACAAGTTCGTTATTCCTGCAGAACTAGGTTACGGCGCTCAAGGTAACCAAGCGATCCCTGCAAACTCAACATTGGTATTTGATGTTGAATTGCTAGAAATTAAAGACGCAGCAAAACCTGCAAAATAATCTTAGCGAAGATTAAATAATCTAAACTTTGTTTTAGATCACTGAATTAACCCCGGCACTTGCTGGGGTTTTTTATTTTCATGCAAATATTCTGATAAACTTGATGGAATTATTTTAAGCAACAGGTTCGATACCTATTTATTGTTATAAATCGGTATTAGGCACTCGTTGGGTAAACAGATATTAAGTTGGTGAATATGAACATTGAAACTGCTATAGAAGAGCGTTTATCTGAAATGAAGCCATTTACTGAATTTGATCATCATATCTTGCAGTCTTACGAAGCCGTCGTAGATGGTATCGCAAGTTTGATTGGCAATTATTGTGAAATCGTTCTGCATTCACTTGAAGATATAAATAAATCGGCTGTAAAAATTGCCAATGGTGAGAATACAGGCCGTAAAGTGGGTTCTCCAATTACGGATCTTGCTTTGCAAATGTTAAAAGATATTCAAAGATCAAAACGAAATTTTTCTCGTTCATACTTCACTCGTGCAAAGGGGGGTGTATTGATGAAGTCGATTACCATTGCGATCCGTAATGGTGACCAACGAATTATAGGCCTGCTTTGTATCAACATAAACTTGGATGCACCATTTTCTCAAGTACTGCAATCTTTTATGCCAAGTGAAGAAGCAAATGAAGCCGCTTCGAGCGTCAATTTTGCGAGTGATGTTGATGAACTTGTTGATCAAACGGTAAAACGTACGATTGATGAAATTAATGCAGATAAAGAAGTGGGCAATAATGCGAAGAACAAACAGATAGTGATTGATCTGTATGATAAAGGTATTTTCGATATTAAAGATGCGATTAATCGCGTGGCTGATCAGCTAAATATTTCCAAACACACTGTGTATCTTTATATTCGTCAAAGAAAAATAGAGGATGGTGAGAAGTGAGTTTAACTTATGGCATAGTCGTCAATGGTTCAGCTTATGGTACCCAAGCATCAAGACAAGCGTATCAGTTTTCTAAAGCTTTGATTGAACAAGGCCATACATTAAAGAAAGTCTTCTTCTATCAAGATGGTGTGTTAAATGCATCTGCGCTGATTTTACCTGCAAATGATGAAGTGAATATTACAAAAGCGTGGCAACAACTTGCGAGTGAACATTCTATTGAGTTGGAAACTTGTGTTGCGGCAGCATTGCGTCGTGGTGTGATAGGGGAAGAAGAAGCAAACCAGCACAAACTTTCTCAACACAATTTAGCATCAGGTTTTCAACAGGCAGGACTCGGTGGTTTAGCGACTGCGTTGTTACGTTATGATCGTGTAATTCAATTTTAATCGCTTGGTTATCAGTCATTAGGAACATAATGAATAGACTTGGATTTGTATTTCAAAGCTCACCGCATTCAACGACGCAAGGAAGAGAGGGGCTGGATGCTATTTTAGCCGCATCTGCTTATAGTGACGATATTCACATATTTTTCGTTGGTGATGGGATTTTACAATTACTTAAATCACAAAAACCAGAGATGATTTTATCTCGTGATTATATTGCAGGGTTTAAAATGCTGGAATTGTATGATCTCGAAGATATATTTGTCGACAAAGCGGCATTAGCAAATCGTGGTATTACAGAAAGTCATTTATTGATAGATGCTCATCTTATTTCTATTGAAGATTTAAATGAAAAATTGTCACAATGTGACCAAGTAATGGTGTTTTGAGGGGAACGTATGCTTCATATTTTGACTAAAGTAGAAAACCTTCAAACAGTGCGAGTGAATGAATTACCGATTAATAAAGAATCAGATATAGTACTTTTAACGAAAGATTGCGTATATGCAGGCATTAATGATCATAAAGATCATTCTGTGATCCTTTCTTTTAAGCAGTGTTATATTTTGCAAGAAGATGCAGAGGCAAGAGGCGTTTTATCACTAATTAATAATAAAATTCAATTAGTTAATTACTCTTCTTTTGTTGTTTTGACCCAAGAGCGCTCACCGACAGCGACTTGGTAACTGTACGTGTTTTTGTCTAAATAACAGTTATTTTTAAATTGTTTATTAATAGTGCTGTATATTTCTTGACACATATCACGTTCAGCCTTAGAATTTCGCGTCCCTATTTCTATAGGGCTATAGATTTTTCAAAAGTTTTCGAACCCCTAATCAGGAGCTATTTTAATGGCAACTATTAATCAGTTGGTACGCCAGCCACGTGCAAAGCAAGTTGTTAAAAGCAACGTGCCTGCGCTAGAAGCGTGTCCACAAAAACGTGGTGTATGTACTCGCGTATATACTACTACTCCAAAAAAACCGAACTCAGCGTTACGTAAAGTATGTCGTGTTCGTCTAACTAACGGCTTTGAAGTTACTTCATACATCGGCGGTGAAGGTCACAACCTTCAAGAGCACTCAGTTGTTCTTATCCGTGGTGGTCGTGTTAAAGATTTACCAGGTGTGCGTTACCACACCGTTCGTGGTGCACTTGACTGTGCAGGCGTAAACGATCGTAAGAAAGGTCGTTCTAAGTACGGTGTGAAACGTCCTAAGTCTTAATGGAATCCGTTAAGTAAGGCCAAACACTATATATTTGTAATTTGAAGAAACTGAAAAGTTTTGGATAACCTGAAGACAACAACGGAGATATTCCATGCCACGTCGTCGCGTAATAGGCCAACGTAAGATCCTTCCAGATCCTAAGTTCAAATCTGAACTGTTGGCAAAATTTGTAAACATCGTAATGGTTGACGGTAAGAAATCAACTGCTGAAAAAATCGTTTACGGTGCACTAGAATTAATGGCTGAGAAATCTGGTAAAGATCACTTAGCTGTATTCGAAGAAGCTCTTGAAAACATTCGTCCATCGGTAGAAGTTAAATCTCGCCGTGTGGGTGGTTCAACTTACCAAGTTCCTGTAGAAGTACGTCCGGTTCGCCGTAACGCACTTGCTATGCGTTGGTTAGTTGAAGCTGCGCGTAAGCGTGGTGAAAAATCTATGGCTCAACGTCTTGCTAACGAAATGTTAGACGCGTCTGAGAACAAAGGTACTTCGGTTAAGAAACGTGAAGACGTTCACCGTATGGCCGATGCTAACAAAGCGTTTGCTCATTACCGCTGGTAATACCGAAGGTGCAGCAGTTCTTGCTGCACCTTACTTCCTTCTTTCCCATTTAGTTATACACTTAGTTATTATTGCTATTTCAGTGCAATTGCGTCGGAAATAGCAATAATCCCTAAGATAAGAGGATACAACTGTGGCTCGAAATACACCTATTGAGCGCTACCGTAATATCGGTATCTGTGCCCACGTAGATGCAGGTAAAACTACAACTACTGAGCGTATTCTGTTCTATACTGGCCTTTCTCATAAAATCGGCGAAGTTCATGATGGTGCTGCTACCATGGATTGGATGGAGCAAGAGCAAGAGCGTGGTATCACGATCACTTCAGCTGCAACGACCACCTTTTGGCGTGGTATGGATGCACAATTCCAAGATCACCGTATTAATATTATTGATACTCCAGGGCACGTTGACTTCACTATCGAAGTAGAGCGTTCACTGCGTGTTCTTGACGGTGCTGTTGTTGTATTTTGTGCTTCATCAGGTGTTGAACCTCAATCTGAAACCGTATGGCGTCAAGCTGATAAATACGGCGTGCCTCGTATCGTCTTCGTTAATAAGATGGACCGTGCTGGCGCAGATTTCTTACGTGTGATTGAACAAATTAAAAATCGTCTTGGTGCAAATCCTGTTCCTATCCAATTAAACATTGGTGCAGAAGAAGATTTTGGTGGAGTAATTGACCTTATCAAGATGAAAACAATCAACTGGAATGAAGCCGATCAAGGTATGACTTTCTCTTATGAAGAGATTCCAGCTGATATGCAAGAGCTTGCAGACGAATGGCGCCTAAACTTAGTTGAAGCGGCAGCGGAAGCGTCAGAAGAACTGATGGATAAATATCTTGAAGGTGAAGAGCTGACAGAAGCTGAAATTAAAAACGCATTACGCACACGAACGATCAATAATGAGATTGTTCTTGCGACTTGTGGCTCTGCATTTAAGAATAAAGGGGTTCAAGCTGTACTTGATGCCGTTGTTGAATTCCTACCGGCACCTATTGATGTTCCTGCAATCAAAGGTCTTGATGAAAATGACAATGAAGTTGAGCGTCATGCTGACGACAACGAACCATTTGCAGCACTAGCATTTAAAATTGCAACAGATCCGTTTGTAGGTACGCTTACCTTTATTCGTGTTTATTCTGGTGTCGTTAATTCTGGTGATGGCGTATATAACTCAGTAAAACAAAAACGTGAACGTTTTGGCCGTATTGTTCAGCTTCATGCAAATAAGCGTGAAGAAGTGAAAGAAATACGAGCGGGTGATATTGCTGCTGCAATTGGTCTAAAAGACGTAACTACAGGTGATACTCTGTGTGATCAGAACGCGAAAGTGGTTCTAGAACGTATGGAATTCCCTGAACCAGTGATTCAAATTGCGGTTGAACCAAGAACGCAAGCTGACCAAGAAAAAATGGGTGTAGCGCTTGGTAAATTAGCGGCAGAAGATCCATCGTTTAAAGTTGAAACCGATAAAGAATCAGGCCAAACATTGATTTCTGGTATGGGTGAACTACACCTAGATATCATTGTTGATCGAATGAAACGTGAATTTAGCGTTGAATGCAACGTAGGTAAACCTCAAGTTGCTTATCGTGAAACTATCCGTGGTAAAGCGGAAGTTGAAGGTAAATTCATTCGTCAATCTGGCGGTCGCGGTCAATATGGTCACGTATGGCTAAGAATTGAACCAGCTGAACATGATGCAGGTTTCGTATTCGTAGATGAAACTGTTGGTGGTAGTGTTCCTCGTGAATACATCAGCTCAGTAGCAAAAGGTATCGAAGAGCAAATGCATAACGGTGTGTTAGCAGGTTATCCTGTTCTCGACGTTAAAGCGACGCTGTTTGATGGTTCTTACCACGATGTTGACTCCAATGAAATGGCGTTCAGAATCGCGGGTTCAATGGCGTTCAAGAACGGTGCACTAGAAGCGCAGCCTGTTATTCTTGAACCTACAATGAAAGTTGAAATAACCACTCCAGAAGATTGGATGGGTGACGTGGTTGGTGATTTAAATCGCCGCCGTGGAATGATTGAAGGTATGGACGACGGTGTCGCTGGCCTGAAAATTATTCGTGCTCAAGTACCACTTTCTGAAATGTTTGGTTATGCAACATCTCTTCGTTCGGCGACACAAGGCCGTGCATCATATTCGATGGAATTCTCAGAGTACGGCGAAGTACCTAAGAATGTCGCGGATAGAATTATTGCTGAACGCGGATAAAATACTTTACACTATTGCGTCAAAGTCAATTGACGCATAAAATAGCAAATTCTGGCGCGCCTTATCATTGTCGGATAGGGTGCCTCATAACTAGGAAGGAACACGATCGTGTCTAAAGAAAAATTTGAACGTACGAAACCGCACGTAAACGTTGGTACAATCGGCCACGTTGACCACGGTAAAACAACTCTAACTGCTGCTATCTGTACTACACTTGCAAAAATTTACGGTGGCGTAGCTAAAGATTTCGCATCAATCGATAACGCTCCTGAAGAGCGCGAGCGTGGTATCACAATCTCAACTTCTCACGTTGAGTACGATACTCCTGCACGTCACTATGCACACGTTGACTGTCCTGGACACGCCGATTAT
>NZ_MAJU01000023.1:9169-10359 GCF_001691055.1 Aliivibrio logei | reverse complement strand
TAGCTGAATTTTAACGCCTTAATCACTGAAACTAAAGGCAAACTGACAACGCCGAATGTAGCAAATCGTGTTGATGCGATTGTTATGCTTCATTCAGTAAAGTTTCAATTCTTTTAATAACTTAACTGCTGCATCTTTTGGCTGTATATCACTCGTATCTACTGACGCATCATATTTCATAAAATTATGAACCAACGGATATTCCGACTCAGCTAAACCGATTGCACGGTCACCACGCGCTAATTCTCGTGCAACACAGACATCTAATCTACACATTACCTTTACTCGCACTACGTTAAATCCACTTAAAGACTTTTCTAATGCATTAATTTCGTCTTCACTTATCCAAGCATTATCAATAATAAGTCTACAACCGGCTTCTAATAGCCCTTTAACACAATTATGATAACCTTCTGTTAATTGACCATAATCATACCCAGAACGGCTTATAGGATCCCCTACTATCATTCTTTTGAGATCTGTTGGTGGTAAAGCATATAAAACACTATCAATACTAAAATTTAAATATTGTATCGATAACAATTCTTGTAACTCTTTGGCTAAGCTAGTTTTACCAGAGCTTCCTGTTCCATTAAGCAAAATCATATCCGGGTACATAGTAAGATTCCTTTCTCAAAAGAGGCATAACGCCTGCATAACACGTTTGCTACGATACAGACCTAACTGAATTTTACTGCCTTAATCACTGAAACTAAAGACAAACTAACAACGCCGAGTGTAGCAAATCGTGTTGATGCATTTGTTATGTGTTTGAACTTAAAGTAAATTCCATTTCTATTAACCCATTCACTTCCACGGTTTGTGTAAACCCTTTTTCTTTATATAACTTAATTGCTGGATTTTCGCTAAATACACGAAGAAGTAACTTTTTCGATTGATGCTGTCTAGCGTGATTCACAATCATGTCGAGACTTTTCGCACCAATACCCTTTCCGTGAAATTCTGGACTTAACTGTAAATCTCGAAGAAAAGTAGTTGATTCGTTATAGCTAAAACGAACAATGCCAACTCGATGATTATCCGCGAATATTTCAAAATTATCCAAGAGAGCCCAATTTTTGATAAACAGATTGCTGTCCCAAACGATATTCCGAGTCAAATAATAACTAGCCATATTGGATTGAGTTAGTGACTCAGTATATTTGAACTCAGAAGCTCTTTTAAACTGG
>NZ_MAJU01000023.1:5452-9127 GCF_001691055.1 Aliivibrio logei | reverse complement strand
CACGTTTGCTACGATACAGACCTAACTGAATTTTAACGCCTTAATCACTGAAACTAAAGGCAAACTGACAACGCCGAGTGTAGCAAATCGTGTTGATGCATTTGTTATGAGAATGTCTCACCCAGTGTGCACGACATAAATTGGCTGTGTGGATCAGGTTTGTAATCGGCAAAGGGATCACAATATTGAAAACCAAATTTTTCATAGAGATTACGAGCTGGTTTGAAGAACTCTTGTGAACCGGTTTCCAAGCTAATTTTCTTATAACCCCTATCCGATGAAACATTTAATACATGATTGAGAAGAAGCGTACCTACACCCAAATTTCGCGCATGATTAGAGGTTCTCATTGATTTCAGTTCCGCATGGTTTGAATCCAATTCCTTAATTGCTGCACAACCTAATAACTGCTCACCTTTCCAGCAGCTAAAGAACGTAATCTCAGGTACTTTTAGAGCGCTGACATCTAATGCGTGCACACTTTCAGGAGGAGACGTTGCATACATATCTTCCAGGTGTTCTTTTAATAACTGAACAACTTCACCGCCATTCAAATCATCTATTTTGATATCCATATTTAAAATTATCCCTTAATTCTCATAACGCCTGCATAACACGTTTGCTACCATGCAGATTAAGCTCAAATTTACCACTTAATACGGTAAACTCAAAGAAACCTAGAATGCCGAATGTAGCAAATCGTGTTGATGCGATTGTTAGGCTTATTCTCCCCACGCCCACTTTTTTTTCCTAAGAACAGAGCTTTTGGGTGTAAGGAAAAATGGAAAAAACTCATACATATGAGGTACTTCATTAGAAGCGTTATTATCTACATTTAATTGATGAATACGATATGTCTGATATTGTAAAACATAATAAAATGGGCGAAGCATATCAATTATAGACCACACAACATGGTAGCTAGCCTTTTCTGTTGTATGCCTTAAATAAGTAAACTCTAATATTGTAATCCAATCCCCATTAATATTTTGCTTCCAATTAGTTGCTAAGCCATTGCGATCTATAAAAGTAATTGCATCTTGTTCAATTCTTTTCCTTACATCACTTCTTAAGCCCCAAACATGCCGATCAATTACATCTAACCACAGACCTATTGGATCATCATTTTTATTATTTTCAGTTAATTCATCCAAATTATAATATCGAGAACCTTTAGCAAACTTAGCTAATACCTCTATAATTTGCTTTTGTTTATCATTTAAGGATATTTCTGAGTGTAAAGAGTAGTTAGATGAGCACTCAACACACTTAGCATATAACTTTTCAATATCATGCCCAAAAGACCTCAACTCTTGATTTGTTGGTGTCTGACATTTATTAGAAATCTTATGATCTAGTATAAGTACTATTTTAAATAAACGTTCAAATCCCGTTGCTAATTCAAACAACCCTAAATAAAACAAACCACGATGATTTTCGTCGATATTGGCCCTACGGATAGAGTTTAGCCCCCCCAAGAGACTTGTCATTGTTAAGTGCCCTTCTTGAGCAAGAAGCTTATATTCTTTATTATACATATAGTCACTTATTCCACTTATGAGCCTAACGCCTGCATAACACGTTTACTACTATGCAATTATACTCAAAATTGACACCTTAAAACGAGAAACACCCGACAACCTGAGATGCCGAGTGTAGTAAATCGTGTTGATGCATTTGTTATGCCTGTCCTGATGCGAATAACTGACTAAACCCATGATGTGACTGAACAAAGTAGCTGAAATCTTTACACACCGTTTTATCTACAGTAGCCGCATACTCAAATAAACCCTTTAACATTGACACATGATAATCAAGGTTTTCTTTAATTTGATCTAAACTATCTAAAGGCAACAATTGACTATTAAGATCCTTAATACGAGTATCAATATCAGGTAACTTAGCCCAAATCGTTGCTGACATTGGTTTTAGCATATGTGTTCCATCTACTTTCGACGACATTACATAGCCTAAACGCGTAACTCTTTGATCATCTATTTGGGAAAGGTAGCTGAACATCCAATTAGTCTGTTTCTTCCAACTAGCTTGGTTTAGCGCGATATTGGAGGCAGCTGTATTCGCATAATCCAACAATTGACCAGTATGGTTTACCTCATTTTCAGCTAGATAATATTTTAAGTCATTTAACAGTGGAACATAGCCACTTCCAGTGATCACTCCACCATTCCATTCAATTAACTTTTCTACTTTATTTGAAATGACGTTAACGACAACATCGCCTAACATCATAACCTCACGTTTATCTGCCGCTACTATGACGTAATCGTCAAGATGAATACCAACAATCATTGTCATTACAACTGCTCCATTACAAAAAACGAATAGTATCATATTAATGATATATTTCATGATAACTTGTGTCGATTCAAAGGCATAACGCCTGCATAACACGTTTATTACTATGCAAATATACTTGATATTGACGCCTTAAAACGAGAAACACCCGGCAAACTGAGATTGCCGAGTGTAATAAATCGTGTTGATGCGATTGTTAACTGCGCTTCAAATTAATAATGATAGCGACAAGAAATTATTGTCAAATGTGCATCATTAACGGCATAAACTAATCGGTTGGTGTCATCAATTCTACGTGACCAAAAACCTGCCAAATTTTCTTTCAATGGTTCAGGTTTTCCAATACCTTCGAAGGGAGAACGCTTCGCATCAGTAATTAATTTATTGATGCGTTTCAGCGTTTTCTTATCCTGACCTTGCCAATACAAGTAATCATCCCAAGCATCGTCAGTCCAAGCTAACATTCGACTCATTCAAGTAAGCCTCTTTCCGTAGCTTGACCGGCATTGTATTGAGCAATTGATTTATTTAGATGAGCTGCATTAGCTGGAGAACGAGATAAATAAATCGTTTCCATTAAGCTATTATAATAATCCATAGACATCACAACTGCATCTTCAGAATCTCGACGAGTGATAACTGTGCAGTCAGCATCATTAACTACGCCATCAAGAACAGATTTAAGACCATTTCGAGCTTCAGTAAAAGAAACTATACGCATAATTACCTCTTTGTTGAGTTGTACTTAATATTGAACAAGTCTAACTCATTAAAATTGAAATGTACAATATATTGCACAGGTAACAAAGAAGCAGTTAACGCCTGCATAACACGTTTGCTACTATGCAGATTAAGCCCAAATTTACCACTTAACACGGTAAACTCAAAGAAACCTAGAATGCCGAATGTAGCAAATCGTGTTGATGCATTTGTTATGTGTTTGAACTTAAAGTAAATTCCATTTCTATTAACCCATTCACTTCCACGGTTTGCGTAAACCCTTTTTCTTTATATAACTTGATTGCTGGATTTTCGCTGAACACACGAAGAAGTAACTTTTTTGATTGATGCTGTCTAGCGTGATTTATAATCATATCGAGACTTTTCGCACCGATACCCTTCCCGTGAAATTCTGGGCTTAATTGTAAATCTCGGAGAAAAGTGGTCGATTCGTTATAGCTAAAACGAACAATACCAACTCGATAATTATCCGCGAATATTTCAAAGTTATCCAAGATAGTCCAATTGTTGATAAACAGATTGCTGTCCCAAACGATATTCCGAGTTAAATAATAACTAGCCATATTGGATTGAGTTAGTGATTCAGCATATTTTAGATCAGAAGCTCTTTTAAACTGG
>NZ_MAJU01000023.1:0-5435 GCF_001691055.1 Aliivibrio logei | reverse complement strand
TTTGCTACGATACAGACTTAGCTGAATTTTAACGCCTTAATCACTGAAACTAAAGGCAAACTGACAACGCCGAGTGTAGCAAATCGTGTTGATGCATTTGTTATAGGGCTTATGCCTAAGAAATATCAACTTCAATTACGTAAATAGGTACCTTTTTAGAAGAATAGCCATATTTCCCTACTACATAATCGTCCCGAATTAAGGTGCGACTTCGCAATCTAACTTCCGCGCCAGTCGCAAATAAGACTTCCTTTTCATTACCCATCCTTGTTCCTTTACGCTTGTAAGCAAATACATTTGTCTTGGGGTTTGTGACTCTAAGAACGAACAAATCAATTCGACTCTCGTCATAAGCTTTCCCTCCCCACTCTGCATTTCTAAGTGCTACTTGTGGGCAAAAGCTAGTCGAGAATGGTTTATTTAAAACGACTTTGTTATTTCTGCTATTAAACCAACAGCCACCATGAAACAGAAACTGCCCTTCACTTAAGGTTTTACCAATCATATTTATCTCAGTGTCGACATCTGATTGGATGTAATTAGGGTAGCTTTGTTGGAATTTTGTGATTGAGCGAGGAGTTCTAGATGGCATATGAGACCTCCACGACTTATAATTACTGTCTTGATCTAAAAACTTATCAATGTGATTTTCAAGCCCGTTATCAGCACCTATTTCCGCCATATATTCAGCTGCAGAAAAATGATCACTTATTACAGCTATAAGCTTGTCATTCACGAATGGTAGAAACGATCCCTCACGCTCATAATGCTCTATGTTTTCTTGTTGAGTTGCATCTCTTGTTGACCACGATTCATAAACAGAAGAAAAAGTATTAACTATACGTAAACTCATAAAACCCTCGATATCATATTTAGCCCTATAACGCCTGCATAACACGTTTACTACTATGCAATCATACTTGAAATTGACGCCTTAAAATGAGAAACACCCGGCAAACTGAGATTGCCGAGTGTAGTAAATCGTGTTGATGCGATTGTTATGTTTTAGACTTCAACGTGGTCATGGTTATTAATTTATCGGTATATCTCATTTTTCCATCTTTAGATGATTGAGTTAAAGCTGAATTTAATTGCTCCAATTCTTTATCATGTAATTCTTGTATGATTGAAACAATAATCTTTCGAGTATTTTCCAATTCATCTTTATCTACATTACCACCATGAACAATAGAATTTCTTAATTTAGCAAAATTTTTCTTATCTAATTCTGACAATTTACGATCTAATTCTGATTTAAGTTTTTCAATTTGTTCTTTTTCTGATTTTGTTTTTTGCCTTAAATTTAAATAACTGATTAATACAGCAATAGCCGAAGTCAAAGACCCAAGAATAGGTAACAACTGAATAACATCCATAATTACTTACTCTCCAACACTAGAATTAAAAGCCCAAAATGGGGTTCTATCCACTACATGTTTATTATATCTTTCAAGTAAGTGGACAGTAAAAATTGCAATAAGACTTATAAATGCATAAACTTCAAAATTAGCTAATGGTTTTCCACTTGCTGCGACAACACCATACGCAACCGAAAAAAATAAACTTATTAATATAGTAAAACCAAATAATAACTTACTATCTGAAGATAATCCTATTGATAATGGGTACATTGCAGCAAATAACATTAATGAATTTTGTTGTATATTGCTCGTTAATAACGATTCCATCAATAGTGGGAAGAATGGAAATAACATATGGAGTAATACACATAAAAAATAATCTTGCCAATGATCAGGTAGACCACTTACTCTTCTATTCATTTGATTTTGATAATTCATTTAAAAAATACATGAATCAGATTTTACCATATGGCAAACTAAAGTATAGGAAAAACATAACGCCGCAATAACACGTTTATTACTACGACGACTTAGCTGAATTTTACTGCCTTAAACACCTAAACCAAAGACAAACCTACAACGCCGAATGTAATGAATCGTGTTGATTGCTTTGTTAGGCGAATCACGAAATGATCACTTCCCTAAACGTTTCAATGGGTTAATTATTAAATAGCCATGAGCAATCAAAAAAACAAACGAAAGCATTAAAATAGGATTTGTAATTTTAATATCCATGGGATAGTCATAAGACAGCCTACTTTCAAATAATATTGAATATTGTTGAGCTGCGATAAATCCATTAAAAATAACAAAAACCATAAGATAGAAAGTACTATTAATTCTATTTTTTATTAGTTTTCCTGAAAGTACTGATATAAATAAGAAAAACAAAGAACCACTTAAGTAAGCTAATAAATTAATCATTATACGTCTGAACCATTCCATTTATAGTATTCGCATTCCCAACAACTTCACCTAATAATGCTGGTTTACTCATCGTTCGCCAACCTTTTTCATAGTCTGAAGCTAAAGCTCTAAACAATTGAAATTGAGTCGCATCCGGAACATTTGCATAAGGAACTTTTTTTAAAACATTAATAAAACCGTATGCAGATAACCCCAAATCAACACTACTATACACTAAATCTGCTTCGCGGTTTGAATAGCCAAGACTTTTAGAAGCTTGACGATATGTACTTCTAACCCAGCCAGAGTTATTAATCTCTTGTTCTCCACGTAAAAAGTCCATTATATTCGCAGTACTTTCATATGTATTATTGCTTCCATGAGCCATCATGGGAACACCAACGGTTGCACACATTGCAGCTCCAGCAATCGTTGTTAATGGAACTGATGCACATAGTACTGCTCCACCAGATGCTTGTGCGATCCCACCAATAACGCCTAAACCATATTCAGCTAAAGCTTGCGCCTGTTCAATTAAGCTTCGACGTTCCTTCTTAACATATTGAACAACATCATCTCTAGAGATTTTACCACTCTCATAGTCTGCTTTTAAACATTTACCAATATGTCTATATTCACGCTGAAATTGATGTTGGATCATTGGGTCTTGAATACACTCAAGACTCAATGAATTACATTGAGACATCAAACCTCGTATTGCTAAACTTACCTCGTCATCTTCAAAGTCTTTGTTCATGATAATCCATCACTAATTGATTTTAACCACGAACCGTAACCATTAGTATTACCCGCTAAATGTTTCCATTGAATATCTCGATATGAAATAAGAACAATTTCTTCCATTTCGTCTTGGTTAAAATCGACAATATGAGGCATATTGACCGAAGTACTTCTAATTTGTGCACCAGTCAGTACAACTTCATAAAATGCTTGTAAACCAGATGAAGCTCCAGGCCTATAAAAAGTAACCGTACAATCAAGCACATCACCGTCACTACACGCTTGCGCTAGCAAGGGTGTACTTTTATCAATTTTTTTTACGATTTTAATTGGTTTATGAATTGACTTATTCTGATATTCAATACCATGAGAAAAGGCCAAAACAGTAATCTCATCTTCATGATCGCGTTGATAAGAGTTACCCATTGAACTTAAAGTATTACAACCTTGCGATATGCAGCCTTTATTAGTGCTATTTATAGTTAAGTATGCGATTCCAGCCATTTTATTCTCGGTATTCATTATAAAATTGAGTACCTATTTTACCAAAAATCGACCTTATCCATGAAACCAAATATATAGACAGAATGACGGAATCAATAGCTACTTTAACCAAAATCATCAAAGTGTGACATTCGCCTAACGCCTGCATAACACGTTTGCTACTATGCAAACCAAGCTGAATTTTACTTCCTTAATCACTAAAACTAAAGGCAAACTGACAATGCCGAATGTAGCAAATCGTGTTGATGCATTTGTTATGCTCGTTTTAAAGAGATCGTCATAGACTTTTTAATATCATTAACAATATAAGATGGAGCTATCGAAAACAAAAGCATTTCAGCTAGATAAGGTTCATTTTTACCATACATCTCAAAAGAAAGGGTTTTGAGTAAATTACAATAATTATGATAAGCCGTTTTGTGACTTATATACGTAATTTCACGATCCGATAAATTAAAAATTGTATTGAGATCGAACTTAGACAG
This sequence comes from Aliivibrio logei, assembly GCF_001691055.1. NCBI lineage: Bacteria > Pseudomonadati > Pseudomonadota > Gammaproteobacteria > Vibrionales > Vibrionaceae > Aliivibrio > Aliivibrio logei. The sequence goes on along the minus strand of NZ_MAJU01000023.1, from coordinate 1,438 downwards.
TTCTGCATTTCTTCCTGACGGTTGTGGGTAATATTCAGTCAACCCTGTATATTTAAACATTAACCAGTTCAATGAGTAAATCACTCGTGAATCGTATATAGCATAATTACTGCAATCGATGAAAGAAGCGACTTTTGAAAGAGATGATATTACAGAAAAAGTTGGACGAGTTAGGATACCCTTACTCAACTCTAAGTCCAACTTGGACAACAAAGCATCATTTCTATCATTTTTCTTTAATGAACGAATACCTCCCCATTCCTGAATAACCCAATATCGATTTGTATGCTTATCAACAGTTAAAAATGAGCTTAAGTTATGTTTTAAATAGATATTTCGCTCAAACTCCGATAATAGTCCATCAGGAAAATCTAAAGGGCAATTTTCAGGAATTTCCCAATTAAAATTCTCATGTAATGGATATTGTTTAGCAAGCCCAATCAATACTTCAATTAATTTTTTCAAATTACTTCCTTTCTTTCTTTCGCTCAAGGGCATAACGCCGCCATAACACGTGCTGACGACCAACTTTCCAAACCAATTATACTTTAAACCAAAAACGCCGAATGTTATAAGCATCGTGTTGATGGCTTTGTTACACGATCTTTGTCAACGCTTCCATTAACTTGGTAAAGAATTGATTTACCAAGATTTACTGTAAACTGAGTTTAATTAGACTGGCTCAATTAAGCGAGCAAAATATCCAATCACCGCCAATAACTGTGAAACGAAACAATCCCTTTTTCTTACGCCATTTGTACGATCTAGTTTCAGCAAGTTTTAAGCTGATAAACCAAATATTCTTGCCACAATTGGGATTAAAAATGTGGCGAGCAAAACACTGATGCAGGATAAAATGAGGCAAAACCATGAACAATTGAAGCCTAAATTGGCTTCTGAAACCCATGAACTTTTGGCAATAATAGTCAATTGCCGAACCTGATAAAATGAAAACTAAAAGGCAGCAAATAAAAAGGAAATCCATCCTACTTTCACGCCTAAAAAATTAACGGCTCAATCGCTGAACTGAGCCAAAAAACTGCAATCTTAGAGTTCGTGTAACGCTGGCATAACACGTTTATTACTATGTAAACCAACCTGAATTAACCGCCTTAATCACAAAGCTAAAGGCAAACCCAGAACGCCGAATGTAATAAATCGTGTTGATGCGATTGTTGTGCGTGCTTACTTTCGGCTTGGCCAACTTGGTAAAGAACTCCCCTGCCAAGATTTTCTAAACCTTGATTCTAATTTACCGATGGCAATTAAGCGAACAAAATGTTCTTAAATTGCGAGATAAAGTAAATGGAAAACAAATACATTTTTTACGCCATTTGAACGGCTTGGTTTCAGCTAGTTTGGAACGGATAAACTAAATATACTCGCCACAACTGGGATTGAAAATGCTGCGAGCAAAACACTGATGCAGAATAAAATG
>NZ_MAJU01000022.1:0-1097 GCF_001691055.1 Aliivibrio logei | reverse complement strand
CCGCAATAACACGTGCGAACGACTGACTTACCAAGCCAATTAAACTCTAAACCGCGAATGCCGAGTGTAATAGCATCGTGTTGATTGCTTTGTTAAACGTACATCTAACGGCTAGTGCGGTACTTAACCAATGACGGACTTTCACAATCGATTGTTTCTATGTAGATATTACGTTCCTTCCACATGACTTCAATATCATAAAGGCAAAACGAATATTTAGTTGGATCTACAACCCAAACCCCATTAACTTGAACTGATACTGACGTAAATAATTCATTATCATTACCCCACCAAGCTAAAACCAAATACTTACAACTTGCACCATTATGAAAAATAACGAACGCAGCAGTTTGATCCCATTCGAGAGTTATTTCAGATTTAACCACTGTTAGTCGTTGATGAAAAGCGACCATATTGATTGGTTCTCCATTTGCTGAAATGGTATAAATCTTAACTCCATCCGCATCTAGCCAACCTTGCTCACCTTCCAGTTTTCGTAATTTATACATTGTACCTCCTTGTACGATTAACGCCTGCATAACACGTTTGCTACCATGCAGATTAAGCCCAAATTTACCACTTAATACGGTAAACTCAAAGAAACCTAGAATGCCGAATGTAGCAAATCGTGTTGATGCGATTGTTATGTGTGTTCTTATAAGCCAAATATTTCCCTCTCAAAGGGATCGCAGTAATACTAAAAAAGTAGACTACTCAAATAGACCAACTCACAGAAATATTATGAATACCTAGAGATTATTTAAAGATAACCTCAGAAAAATGTGGATTATCAATTAAAACTTCCAGCTTAGAGATACCATCCAATTCGACTAGGATTTCAGTTTCATTAGCATTGAGTTTGATACATTCATTCTTACTTTCATTACGTGATGTATCAAGAGCAACGCCTTTGATAGAATCACCCACTTTCATCGTTAACCTAACTGGATATCGGTATAAGCAGACGATTTCAATATAATCATATTCATTGCAACTTATCATAAGACTTACCTCTGAAAATAGATTACTTACTTTAAGACTGAATATTGGTTATTGCAATAATCTCAAAAAAACACATAACGCTGGCATAACACGTT
>NZ_MAJU01000021.1:0-3623 GCF_001691055.1 Aliivibrio logei | reverse complement strand
CACAACGCCGCAATAACACGTTTACTACGACACAGACTTAGCTGAATTTTACCGCCTTAATCACTGAAACTAAAGACAAACCCACAACGCCGAATGTAGTAAATCGTGTTGATTGCTTTGTTATAACGCAGTTCTCAATTTAGACCAATGACCTAGCCAACCTTTCGACGTTACACGGTCACTGAAGATTTTTAAAGAACGCTTAGGATTATGTGTAACCTGCAAATTAAACAACGATTCAAAGCCAAAAGCAGAAATACATTCGTATTTACCATTGTCTAATTTTCGTATGGCTACCGCTGTTTCTTTTTCTGGCCAATAACTCATTGCGTCGATAATACTTAAATACGGTTTATCGCCATTTCGTTTGTGCATAATTGCTTGATTACGCACTTCCCAATTCAATTCTGGCATCAATGCAGAAAGCTGAGATTCGATTAGTTTGTAGTTTTCAGGATTAGATTCAGTTTCATCGAAATAAACAACATCAACGTCATTCAAAGGCGTAAATACTGATTTCTGATGCAAATGATCCCACACCAAATTTCGGACGAAACCAGCGGCTAAATAGCAATGAGGTAAATTGAGTTGTCGAACACAATCAAGAGCCTTGACCCTCAATTCATCTTTCTCAATTAATGTGATGATTCTATCCATATTCACCCTGCGTTATAACGCCTGCATAACACGTTTGCTGCTATGCAGATTAAGCTTAAATTTACCACTTAACACGGTAAACTTAAAGAAACCAAGAATGCCGAATGTAGCAAATCGTGTTAATGCGATTGTTATGTTTAAGAGAGATACTTATTGAATTGATTTTGATAAAGGGCAGATATACTGCCCTTACCAAGGTTATATTGGAAATAGTAACGTCAGCCATACAAATGCTTTGATGATTGCTGCTACATCAATAGAAACCATAAAGTTTCGAGTTTTTAAGGTAAACATAAAATTAGCCCAATAAACCCGAGCCGACTCAGGTATTAATCCTGAATTTTAACGTGGCTGGCCGCCACGCATATTTTACTGATAGCTAATCAAATAAAATACGATTTGGGAGCTTTCAGTTCGAGTGAAAGCAACGAAGTATCGAACCAGATAAACATAATCTTTATCGTAAGACAGACGAACAACGGTCACTGACACATCATCAATACGTTTAACTGTACTTCTCTTGCTAAGACATTGAAGTACAACACTTAACAAGTATCCCTATTATCTAACTAATTAAGGTTTTCGTCAAATTTTAAAAGTAAACATAACGCCTGCATAACACGTTTGCTACCATGCAGATTAAGCTAAATTTACCACTTAATGCGGTAAACCTAAAGAAACCTACAATGCCGAATGTAGCAAATCGTGTTGATGCATTTGTTATGTGCGTTCTAACAAGCCATTGTAAACAAAAGATAAACTTTCAATTAAATCTGTAACCAATTGATCCATCGCACTTGATACTTTCTGAAATTGATATATAGAATCTTTGATTACAACATCCTTAATTTCCTCTAAAGACATAATATCCGTAATGCTTTCAACTTGAGCTTCACTTTCTGAATTTTCGATAGCTTGAACAACACAAAGGTTTTTACTTGAAAAACCAGCTTGATGAGCGACTTTGTTTCGAGACTTTTTCAAGACATCTATTTCATCATTCATTTTTTTTAGAATCTTTGCAGATTCAGGAGAAAACCCCTTAAGCTGATTTTCTACCTTCTTATTTCCACCTAATTTTTCAATTTTTTTCTCTGCCATTAATATAGTTGACCCAGCTAAGAGGTAACAACGATCAACGACACTAGTTAAACGAAGTAAAAAATTTTCCACATGAAACGCATGATGCTCTGAAAAACTAAATTCAGTATCTGGATAGGTCTTTTTTTCAAGATACTCTAAGGTTAACGACATGTTTTTAAATGCATTATCTATTTCATACACTCTAGAAAATATACTTTGTGCATATATTTCTAAAGGTGATGCCGTATAGTTTTTTACATCATTTTCCAAAGCCTCTAATCCTTTCCCTATAGCTTTACAAACAAGTGGGAAAAATTGCCTAATATGATGATTTTCCGAATGAATCATAAATTATTCCTTTTAGCACATAACGCCTGCATAACACGTTTGCTACGATACAGACTTAGCTGAATTTTAACGCCTTAATCACTGAAACTAAAGGCAAACCTACAATGCCGAATGTAGCAAATCGTGTTGATGCATTTGTTATATTTTTGATGCTGCCATTAATAAACAGTAATTACTCACTGAACTAACATTCTCACCTAACCAATAAGCTTGCCTAAAACTAGCAGACCAATCATTTTTTAATTCTGAACAAATCGTACTTTCAGGCTTAATTAATACATTTTTTTTTGATTCCCAACGCTTCACTTGATTAGGTACATTATCAATACCACACCACCATTCTGGCATTGATTTTTTCCACTTAGTTTCCAACCACACATCAGATAACGCAATTACAAATTCACTATCAAAATCGACAATACCGCATTGAGTTACGAATTCTTTATTTGGACAATAGAGTCTTTCAATATCGCGGATTATTTCTTGTTTTTTCTTAGTATGAGACAAACGCTTCGCTTCGATATAAAACACAGATTTATACTTAGGAGAATAAACAAAACCATCAATATGTTGTTCTTTTGACTCCCAAGGAAACTCTAACCAAGACACGGCTTTTTCATCATCTAAACTGTGCATTAGTGCATTAATATAAATATGAGTTTGATTGGCTTCAGTAAATCCAGAACTACCTCTAGCAGGGTAAAAATTGTTTAATGTATTTTCATAAGTCGAGATCATTTTCTCAAATGATTTATTTATAATATGTTCCATCAATACCTCAAAAAAATATAACGCCTGCATAACACGTTTACTACTATACAATTATACTTAAAATTGACGCCCTAAAACGAGAAACACTCGGCAAACTGAGATTGCCGAGTGTAGTAAATCGTGTTGATGCAATTGTTAGGCAACTCTAACGTTAACCATTATACTCTTCTGCTAACATATAAAACTCAAATAAAAGTACATCTAGACCGTCTAGCAGAGGGTCATTTGGATGCTTTCGTTTCGTATTTTCGATTACGCGTTTGTAGTATGTATAATTAATCCTTTCCCTAGCATTAGTTCGAACTTTTTTAGCTTCTGAGGAAAATTGTCTTTTCAACCATTCAATTTGCTCAATAATTTCACTCATACAACAAACCTTTATAAAATATAATAATATTTGGCTAAACTTTAAAAAAGCCTGTTGTTTTAAACATTTCCCTATATATCGGGTTCATTACCTTTAATTCATCATTCAAGTTTTTAAGATTAAAATCTGATTTAAGCTCGATTATTACGGTAAGTTGTTCCAAATATGCTGATGTAGTACAGGAGAATAAACTAATATCTTCAACGAAAGCTTGAATAAAAATATCAGCTTCCTCATGTTCAGGAATAGTAGGACGATATGGTCTTAGATCGTCATCGGTCAAATAGCTAATGCTTAATTGATATTTCATTATTTCAATCCTTTAATATAAAGTTAAGACTAAATTTTATCATTTAATTGAATGTAATCACATGGTTGCTGGTGTGCCCCACAGAAT
>NZ_MAJU01000020.1:3131-5497 GCF_001691055.1 Aliivibrio logei | reverse complement strand
CCTGCATAACACGTTTGCTACCATGCAGATGAAGCCTAAATTTACCACTTAATACGGTAAACCCAAAGACAATCTAGAATGCCGAATGTAGTAAATCGTGTTGATGCGATTGTTATGTTTACTCTCCCATGTTGCTATTTACCGATATTTTAAAGCTACAGCTTTAGGGGGCTGAATGACTACAAAAACCAGTGTATTACACTAATAATACACAACACCTAAATGTCACTACACTTACGATGAGCTGCTCTTAAATGTTTTGTAATGCTTTTGAACATTGCCAATAAACTTATCAACTTCTAAGTAAAAATTAGAAGGATCATTTTGTACCCAATGATTTGCTCCCTTGAATGAAACATTATCCAACGTAGATATAAACTCTACCGCACGACTACAACCTTCGAGACTCTGCGTACCCCAGAAATAAACTTTCGGTATTGTTAGGCTTTCGTATACTCTTCCCCAACCCACTACACCTCGAATATCTTGTTCACTGTGCTGGGCATAGATTTCACTGGCCGTTTCACCTAACACAATAGGATTACAACGCCTAACAGAGGAAAGATAGTTGATTCCAGCAGCATGGCTCCAGGACATTGGAAAACGTTTTGAAAAACCATCACCTTTCACCCAGTTCGAAAACTCACTTTTCTCAAGTGCTGAATATTTTTCAGCTATGATTTGAGATAGGATTATATTTTCGGCGTGCAGCCCTCCTTCAGCATTGATGAACCCACAAACAACGCTTTTCTTATCATAATCACAAATCAAGGTTGAAATATCACCGCCCCATGAATGTCCCAAAAGAAAGCATTTATTAATATTTAGTTGTTCTAGCGCTTTCAAAACTCTCTTTGCTTGAATTTCAGTAGTGTGAGAGATTACCGAAACGGGAGAATAACCATAACCGCACAAGTCAAACATTATCAGGTTATAATTTGGCAACCAATCTATAGCCTCAGAAAAACATAAATGCGACTCCCCAAGTCCATGTATAAATACTAAAGTTTCTCGAGAGTCTTTAATGGGGGTAGATAAGCAATACAGCTTGTCACCATCGATATCTAACCACCTTTCAATTAACACATTACCCTCTCAATTTTAACAACTTAACGAAGGTTAATCATAACTAATTTAGTGTGAAACGAAAAGCTAAACGTTGGAAAACATAACGCTGGCATAACACGTTTGCTACCATGCAGATTAAGCTCAAATTTACCACTTAACACGGTAAACTAAAATAAACCTAGAATGCCGAATGTAGCAAATCGTGTTGATGCGATTGTTAGGCGCGCGAACCAATTAGTTAACCATGTACTTTTTTACATACACTTCCAAACTGTCAATTCTAGCCTTCATTAATCTTTCGAATTCTGCTCGTACCCACATTCCAGCCATAGCATGATAGTGCATGTCATCATCTGTGACTTCAATATCGTAATATGTCTTCGGGTGAGTAAGCTTATTTCGAAAAGACTTGGCAATTACAAAATCTCGATAATCTTCATTATCAGTGTGCAAACGAAAATCCAAATCCCAAACTTTTGCTGCCAACTTAAAAGTTGATTTTAAATTTTGCTCAAGCGGAAGCTGACGTCCTTTATTTTCCGATATCACAAAAAGTGAACCTAACAGCTCATCTTCCTTCTTGCTCAATTCAAAGTTTGGTCTTTCCAACCGCAAGCTAGACCGAACCTCTACTTTTATAGTCTCTATAACAGCTTCGACATATGAAAATACCGCGCGAACAACACTACGCCTAAAATATTGATTTGGCTTATCCTCTTCGAGAACCTTGAAGGCAGTATTAACATCATTGCTCAATGCATCGAGAAGATCATACGTTCGGATAAAACCTTCCCCAGCCATAATTTTTTGTAACCCTGGCAAATTGACCTCCTAGCCGCCTAACGCTGGCATAACACGTTTATTACCATCCAAACCAACCTGAATTTTACTGCCTTAATCACAAAACCTAAGACAAACCCAGAACGCCGAGTGTAATAAATCGTGTTGATGCGATTGTTGTGCGTGCTTACTTTCGGCTTGGTCAGCTTGGTAAAGAACTGCCCTGCCAAGATTTTCTAAGCCCTGATTTTAATTTACCAATGCCAATTAAGCGAACAAAATATTCTTAAATTGCGAGATAAGGTGAATGGAAAACAGATACATTTTTTACACCATTTGAACGTCTTGATTTCAGCAAGTTTGGAACTGATAAACCAAATATCCTTGCCACAACTGGGATTGAAAATGCTGCGAGCAAAACACTGATGCAGAATAAAATGAGGCATAACCAAAGAACAATTGAAGCGTAAATTAGCTTCTGAAACGCCTGAACTTAGGAAAATAAGGGCTAATTTGCC
>NZ_MAJU01000020.1:0-3011 GCF_001691055.1 Aliivibrio logei | reverse complement strand
AACGCCTGCATAACACGTTTATTACCATGCAAACCAACCTGAATTTAGCCGCCTTAATCACGAAACCCAAGGCAAACCAAGAACGCCGAATGTAATAAATCGTGTTGATGCGATTGTTAGCTGATTCCTGCAGCTTTCCTAACATCAGAATCATATATGATGTTAAACATCGTTTGTTCAATACTTGGAATATTTACCTGCTGAACAACTTCAAATGAATCTGTTAAGTATTCATAATACTCCCAACTTAGACTTGGTGCCCAATATTCCTTTATTAGTTGCTCAACGCAGTCACCAGATTGTAGTTTAAGCTCAACTCTATGTGTGATTGCAAAAGGGCACTTACAAGGTGTATTTGGCTTAACCTCGTACAAGTTAATATTTCTTAATGATACGCTTTGCTTCATTAAGAAAATAACTGCAAACTCTTCGTTATTAGTACAATACAAAGCATTTTTTCGACCAATTACTCCATTAGGTTTAGACTTATCCATTTCCATGGATGCCCGTGGATAGAAGCTGCTTTGTCGACTTGAATACAGCTGTTTTCCAATAGATAGTTGGCCAGTTGTTGCATGATAAAATTTCATATATCCTCTACAGTAACGACTTATTAACTTAATTATATTTCATCAAGATCATATTTTAATGCAGCCATCAATTTAGCTTTTGTGTTGGCTAAATTACTACGATTGGAATCTGATATTATCAAAATGCTTTCAGGTACATTCCTCGATATCTGAAACTTGGGACTTCCTATGTATTCAAGTATATCAACAAGTATTTTTTCAGATTTCTGTATATCGCCCATCATTTCTTCAAGGAGCGTAATGATCTCATTGTTAGTTGACAATTTAAAGGCATTTAGTCTTGAGAATAACTTCATCTCTTGAGTTTTAACATTTTCAACAGCAGTTCGAGCTCGTTGGTTAAACTCTACAGTGAGAGCATTTTTTGATGCGCTTGAAACACCAGATGCATATTCATAAAATTTCAGCATAATTTGACTTAAATCATCAGAAAGAGTTCTAGCAAGACACCCGTTAAATTCATCGATCTCTTGCATGAATTGATAATACTGAGACTTCTTACTCTCATATTGATGTTTTCTTTTTTCAATATCTAATTGATGCGCTTTCTTAACATCTTCAATGTCCTTTTGATACTTTGATATTATACTTTGCTTCTCGTCTTCAAGATCGTTGATATTTTCTTGTAGCGCGCGCGACTTCCCTTTCTCCTTTAAATACGCGGTGAAATATACTGACATAGCACCTATAATGATACCAATTATAGAACTTGAAAAAATTTGCATTAATTCCAAAATTACCTCCATACTTACAGAACAGCTAACGCCGCAATAACACGTTTATTACTACGACGACTTAGCTGAATTTTACTGCCTTAAACACCGAACCCAAAGACAAACCTACAACGCCGAATGTAATAAATCGTGTTGATTGCTTTGTTAGCACACAACTCACAAGGTTTTGTTCACCATGCTTGCCATTGGATGTTTCTCAATCATCCACCTAGCTATATCACCAAAGTCCCCCTTAAGATCTTTGAATAGATGAGCTGTTCGGGGAGACATTTGAGGGGACATTTCAGATAGAGGACAATCATACTTTATCTGTTCAGGTCTAAAGTTATAGCCCCAGTTTGAGATAGCCGCTAACCCTAGTGCTATGTTTGTATTGCAAATTTTGCCGAATATGTATTTTTGATTCTCAATCGGCATTCTTTCACCCATTGTAATTGTTTTAATACATTCCAATGGTATGTCCATCACGTGCACATCAAATCCATTAAAGTGTCCATTCGATTTACAATCGTTTAAGTTACGAGCGATACGAACTTCGTTTTCATATTCCCATTCTTTAGGCTTATAACAAAGCTCAGATAAACGAATGTGTTCTGAACTGTCTTGCAATAAGCTAAAATCTATTTTTGGCCTGTTTTGTTCATAAGATACGGGGAATAGTCCAGTAAAAAACTCATGTGTATCATCAAATTCGACTACGGCTCCTTTGTACTCATCCGCATAGTGAGACCACATAAGTAATGAGTTAGGATTTTTCGACAGACACAAGATGCCAATTAGATCATTAACTCCGTTTAGTACATCACGTGCTGCTATATCATTACAATTCTTTGACTCGAAATCATCTGCAAGTCTTGCTGGTGAGCCTTCCCTTTGAGGAGCGGTAACATCAAGCGAGAAACCTTTTATATCGTCAACTAAATATATTTCAGGAAGCAATTCAAATGGATCATTAAACGCTTTAGGCTGCGTGAACCGAATAGTTCCATCAAGCAAATATTTTAAATTTGAAAAAGATATGTATTTATACAGTCCCACAATAACTCCTAATGTTAATATTTACTCATGTGTGCTAACGCCTGCATAACACGTTTGCTACTATGCAGAACAAACTGAATTTTACTGCCTTAATCACTGAAATTAAAGGCAAACTGACAACGCCGAGTGTAGCAAATCGTGTTGATGCATTTGTTATGTGCGCTGTTGAACATTAAGTACCATTGGAACATAACGAATACCGTTTAAGCTTAACTCTTCTGATACAGGCTTAAATCCTACTTTTTTATAGAAACCAAGCGCATAAATCGAAGCTTTAACGCTAATTAATTTTGCACCACTTACCGCCTTCATTTCTTCAACTAAACCCTTAGCCACACCAAAACCGTGATATTCAGTTTTAACGTAAAGATGACCAATATAACTTTCGTCACGCCAGGCTATATATCCGATAATTTCGTTATCAATAGTAGCTTTAATCGCTGAATAAATACTGGCATCCTTTACCTTGTCGATATCAGATTTAAACGCCATTTTGATAGCTTTTTGACCTTCAGAATTAAGAAGAGGTACAACATGCTTATCATTAACAGCTTCACCCAATTTAAGAATTACATCTAAATCTTGATGAGTCACTTTTTCATACGAAAATTCCATTTTTACTCCTAGCACATAACGCCTAGAATAATGC
>NZ_MAJU01000019.1:0-1247 GCF_001691055.1 Aliivibrio logei | reverse complement strand
TGTAGTAAATCGTGTTGATGCGATTGTTAACTGCGCTTCAAATTAATAATGATAGCGACAGGAAATTATTGTCAAATGTGCATCATTAACGGCATAAACCAATCGGTTGGTGTCATCAATTCTACGTGACCAAAAACCTGCCAAATTTTCTTTCAATGGCTCAGGTTTTCCAATACCTTCGAAGGGAGAACGCTTCGCATCAGTAATTAATTTATTGATGCGTTTCAGCGTTTTCTTATCCTGACCTTGCCAATACAAGTAATCATCCCAAGCATCGTCAGTCCAAGCTAACATTCGACTCATTCAAGTAAGCCTCTTTCCGTAGTTTGACCGGCATTGTATTGAGCAATTGATTTGTTTAGATGAGCAGCATTAGCTGGAGAACGAGATAAATAAATCGTTTCCATTAAGCTATTATAATAATCCATAGACATTACAACTGCATCTTCAGAATCTCGACGAGTGATAACTGTGCAGTCAGCATCATTAACTACGCCATCAAGAACAGATTTAAGACCATTTCGAGCTTCAGTAAAAGAAACTATACGCATAATTACCTCTTTGTTGAGTTGTACTTAATATTGAACAAGTCTAACTCATTAGAATTGAAATGTACAATATATTGCACAGGTAACAAAGAAGCAGTTAACGCCTGCATAACACGTTTGCTACGATACAGACTTAGCTGAATTTTAACGCCTAATCACTGAAACTAAAGGCAAACCGACAATGCCGAGTGTAGCAAATCGTGTTGATGCATTTGTTATGTTTAATTAAATACGCTAGCTAATAAATTCATAATGTTATTAGCATTCAAAGCTTCTCTTACAAGGTTTGCGGCAGATTCTTTAGACCCCTTTTTCACCGCGTCTTTTAATTGTTCACCTAAAGTCTCGTTAGATTCTACAGACGAAGGCACTGATTTTAATAATTGTAAACCTTGTAGGGACAACGTCATTCGAGAGTTCCAAGCTCCGCCAAATTTACCAATTAAATAACCAGACTCATATAGCCAAGAAAGAGTATAAGAAAAGAATTCATTTTCTTCCTTACTAAGAGGATCAATAAAGCCACCTGCACAATCAGTAGAAGGCTCACCCTCACAATCCATTAATTCACAAGGATTTAGTACAACTTGTTTAGGAAATTCACTGTATAGCTTTTCAAATATTCTAGCTACTAACTCATCAAATTTTTTAATATTATCGCTCATACTTCCTCATTAGACATAACGCCTAGAATAATGC
>NZ_MAJU01000018.1:524-1161 GCF_001691055.1 Aliivibrio logei | reverse complement strand
CTTTTCGAGGGGCACACCAGTGCTTATTTGAGTATTTAAAATAATTAGATTATAGGTGTAATAAATGTCAGAAATTTCCATGAAAGATTTGTTATTAAATGTATTTAGACGGGATGGTAATAGTGAAGAGATTGGCATTATAACCAAGAATGAATTGGAAGGAATCATAGCTTTTGACCCACACGAGGATTATATTGCTGAACTCGATTCTTACATGTTTCCCGATAGCCTTACCATGTATAAAAAAGTTGATTTTTCTGATTTAGAAAATGCATTAGGAATAGAGCTTCATGAATCAATTGTTGAATACTATAGTTGTTTTTGGTCTGGATTTGTTCAAATAAAAAATACTAAAGCTATTTCATCTCAACATTCAAATTCAGAAATGTGCATGGAATTTTTAACATGTCCTGAAAATGTGACTAAATTACAAGGAAGGATTGAAACGCTGAAGTCTGATTTGTTTGATATAGACACGGTTTATATTCCTATTGGTCGCAAAATGGATGGTTGGTTGATTGCTGTAAACAATGATACAGGTTCGGTAGCAGTTGTAGGGCATAATTCTCTTAGCCTTGAAACAAAAGCAGAATCAATATACGAGTTTTTCAACTAGGCACATAACAAATGCATCAAC
>NZ_MAJU01000018.1:0-453 GCF_001691055.1 Aliivibrio logei | reverse complement strand
GTTATGCAGGCGTTATATTTTAAATTACAATAGGTTAGCAAGGAGCTTACGATGGCAACATGGGATAAAACGAAGTACCAGGTAATATGTGATGGATGTGGTAAAAAGTATAATGTTGTGAAGTATGATTTACCTGTCCGTGAAAAAGGCAGTTTTAGTTGTAATGGTTGTGGTATTGAACTTGAAAGATGGAATGGTGGAGTAGACTACTCTTTTACAGAAGCAAAGGATTAAGTACTGATAATGAATTCAAATCATAATTGCAGTAGTTGCCCATCTTATGAAAAACAATTGCATAATTTTTGCCGAATGTGTGGTTCAGAGTTTAAACCTAATCATGCTAAGTACGCCCGTAGAGCAACCAGTTATAATTCTAACGAAAAGTTTTGTGGTTATTGCGGAGGCAGAAAGCACCACTGTAGCTGTTAGTTAAAAAAATATAACAAATGCATC
>NZ_MAJU01000017.1:460-5964 GCF_001691055.1 Aliivibrio logei | reverse complement strand
TAATTCTGTGGGGCACACCAAAACCTAACGCCTGCATAACACGTTTACTACTATGCAATTATACTTAATATTGACACCTTAAAACGAGAAACACCCGGCAAACTGAGATTGCCGAGTGTAGTAAATCGTGTTGATGCGATTGTTAAACGAACTCTTACTGCAAACCACGGTCATTAAGAACAAATTGGCGTAACTCGCGCTCTTCTCTCATAACGTAAAGGATATACACAACATCGTCATTGGTTACTTTGTAGAAGATACGACATGGCGGTAACACTATTTCACGATAATCTAAATGAGGAAGCTCCGGCACATTACGACCTGAAAATGGAAAGTCTTCCAAACGTTCAACACAATGAAAAACTGACTTAACTAACGCTTTAGCCGCTAAGATATTATTAATGGCTATGTATTCCGCAATTTCGTCTAAATCTAGTAATGCTGATTCAGTCCAATTAATTACAGCCATTTATTCATCTTCTCTTTTGCTACTTCATGAGAAACGACACGATTATCTGAAATAGCTTTTTCACCACGGGCGATGCCTTCAAGAATGGCAATACGTTTTTGCATAAATTCATAATCATCGACATCCAACAAATACGCAGATGGTTGACCATGCTCTGTAATTAATACCGGCTCTTTTGAGGCATGAAGCTCAGAAAGAATTTTAGTAGCTTGACGCTTTAATGTAGTGACTAATTCAACTTTCATATTCAGTTTCCATTATCGAAAGAACAAAGTATCACTATTGTATCACTTAATTATCCATTGAGACAGTTCGTTTAACGCCTGCATAACACGTTTACTACTATGCAATTATACTTAAAATTGACGCCTTAAAACGAGAAACACCCGGCAAACTGAGATTGCCGAGTGTAGTAAATCGTGTTGATGCATTTGTTACATTACTTGTAACTACATAGCAAAAAGCAGCCCTTTGGACTGCTTTAGCAAGTTAAATCTTAGCTAGTTCGCGCATTACATTAGCACGCATAAACATAAACTTATGTAATTTATCTCGATATCCAACCATGCCATAAAAATTAAAAGAATCTACACCGTATTCATGAGTTAATTTAAGCTTCTTTCGAAGTTTTTGAATATATTGCTTATCGTAGTCCTCCTTCCCTTTGCTACCTTTTTGTAAAATAGCGGCTCTAACAGCACCATTTTTGTTCACAGGAATTGTCCGCCCGTCACACTCACCAAGCTCAAAACCATATCCAGCTAAAATATCTTTCAGTTGCTGAAACTTTAATGGGCGTTCGCCATTTTTTCGTCGACGTGAATTACGCTGTAACCAATCTGCAATAACTTTCAATTCTTTATCACGTTCACAACCAAGCTCATGCGCTGCTGCTTTACGGGTAAACTCAAACATTTCATCATCTGTTGGTACTGTCAGCCAATGACCATTGTCGCTCATAAATACAATTGTAGACAATAAGGCTGCTCGTTTATTACCATTATGAAAACAATGGTTATTAATTACGGAATGAAATAACGCGGCTGATTTGTTATAAACGCCAACATAAGCATCTTTTCCACCAACACTCATAAATGGACGATTTACCGCTGAATCAAGTAGCTCTTCATTTTTAATACCAGGAGGAGATACAGGATCTTCTTTATCAGCAAAGTACTCTACTAGGTACTCATGGATAAATTTAATTTCTTCAATCTTCATATAAATTTAAAGTTATTTAAATAATTAACGTATGGCAACACTATAAACAGAAGACAATAAAGAGCAATAAAAAAAACACAAACTTACAAAAATATAAGATGTTGATTTCAAAAATAAAACCTAACAACAACAGCCAATAAAACAACCTAACAATTTATTAACGGTGTGCAGATCGGTAAATTTGTTCGATACCCAGTTCCATTTTTCGTCTAGCTGATATATTAGCAGAGTGAACCTTTAGTTTTGGTGGCTTAAAACCATGAATAGCAATAGCTTCTTCTATCCAAAGTATAACATCATAACCAGTACCTCGTTGATCATCACCTAAATCATGATCTAAACTGACCTCTGTAACATACTCAAATTTTAGTAATGAAATTACCTCATTAGGCCAATACGCCCGAACCCAACCATCAGGAGTTTTACGCTCATCGTCTAAATAAATTTTCATACATACCTCCTACGTTCTTTAATGAAACTATAACTTATATATCTACAAGTACAATATTAAAAAATCAAAAATACCGTATTATACTCCCAATAAAAGTAATGTAACGCCGCAATAACACGTTTATTACTACGACGATTTAGCTGAATTTTACTGCCTTAAACACCAAAACCAAAGACAAACCTACAACGCCGAATGTAATAAATCGTGTTGATTGCTTTGTTATACCCGTACTAAAATCGCCCTCAAAACTAGGAAGTAACCAATAATAAAATACTACCTAAGAATGCTGGGATTCCTGAGATAAACATAACCAAACCAAACTGATAATTCAGCCTTTTTTGTTCATGAAAATCAGACTCAAAATCATGATTAGAAACCATTTTCATTGTTTTATTTGAAGCTGGGTCTTGCGTCCAATTACGACTTTGGCTATTTCCATCCCAAGTTAATCTAGCTATTCCCCAGATAATGATCACGATAAAGAATAGAAAATCCATCAAGCTTGTTGAGTTAAAAAAGGCTACATATTTGGAAAGAATGAATACAATAAAAGCCGCTAATAGATTAGTAATAACAACTACTTTCAACAGATTTAGCATAGATATTCTTCCTCAATTGACCTTTTAGGGTATAACGCCTGCATAACACGTTTGCTACGATACAGACCTAACTGAATTTTACTGCCTTAATCACTGAAACTAAAGGCAAACTGACAACGCCGAGTGTAGTAAATCGTGTTGATGCATTTGTTATGTTCGCTCTAACCGTTAATCACGGACGTATCTAAACTTAACATGCGTATCGATGTAAGAATTAAGATCACCACCAGATACTGCAATGATTTTCATTCTGTCAATGTGTTGCTTACCCGCACTATCGTAGTCATAACTAACTGAACGAGCAGTTTCATCAAACCAAACCGTGATTGAATTAGAATTTAACTCAAAACCACGTATTCCTGAAGAGTTGTAAGTTTGCATTTAAGCCTCAATAATCCATTTGTACCAAAATATACAAATATCATTATTGTAATATCGTGAAGAACTACTGTGATTAATGTCACTAATTTCTAAGTTAATAAAAACAAAGGTAATATTTTAGATAACCATTATCTATCGCCTAGAACATAACGCCGCAATAACACGTGCGAACGACTGAATTACCAAGACAATTACACTCTAAACCGCGAATGCCGAGTGTAATAGCATCGTGTTGATTGCTTTGTTAAACGTACATCTAACGGCTAGTGCGATACTTAACCAATGACGGACTTTCACAATCTATTGTTTCTATGTAGATATTACGTTCCTTCCACATAACTTCAATATCATAAAGGCAAAACGAATATTTAGTTGGATCTACAACCCAAACCCCATTAACTTGAACTGATACTGAGGTAAATAGTTCATTATCATTACCCCACCAAGCTAAAACCAAATACTTACAACTTTCACCATTATGGAAAATAACGAACGCAGCAGTTTGATCCCATTCGAGAGTTATTTCAGATTTAACCTCTGTTAGTCGTTGATGAAAAGCGACCATATTGATTGGTTCTTCATTTGCTGAAATGGTATAAATCTTAACTCCATCCGCATCTAGCCAATCTTGCTCACCTTCCAGTTTTCGTAATTTATACATTGTACCTCCTTGTACGTTTAACGCCTGCATAACACGTTTACTACTATGCAATTATACTTAATATTGACACCTTAAAACGAGAAACACCCGGCAACCTGAGATGCCGAGTGTAGTAAATCGTGTTGATGCATTTGTTATATGCGAACTATTTTATCCAGATAGAATAATTCATTCCTTTAGCCATGGTTGCTAGGTTAGCTATAGCGATTGCTTGACCAACACTTGTTAAAGAAACCTCACCACCAGAAGAGTCGCGTTCAAACTCATTAAGTAAACGCTCAGTAAATGGACAATAACTCTTTATATCTGATTTAAATTTATTAATATCTGTATAACCTAAATATTTATACAACGTATTCATCCAACCTGCATATATATCAATTTTAGACATGTTAAAAATCGAGCATGTTCCTGCATATTGTAGATGTTTTTTTTGAGATTCTGATATACCAAACCCACTTAAAATAGCAGAAAAAACATTTACTGACATAGGTTCAACGCCTGCGATGTGTTTCATTCCACTTAATGAACAACTGGTCGCAAAATGAACTAAAGATAAATAAGATATTTGTTGCTTGGTCAGCTTCGGAGCAACTAATACAGCTTCAGATAAAACAATATTAAGAAAGTCATTTGAATTTTTAGAAACTCTCTCAGCGATCAAATTAGTTAATATTTCAACATTTGCTTTTTCGCCTTTTCTTGCACTAGCTTGTACTGCATCATTAATGGCGGCTTGAACGTCTGGATCTTTAAATTTTTCCAATACTATATTTTGAGACTTCTCAACAATTTTCGCCTCCAACTTTTCAGAAAAAGAACGAACATTATCCTCAGCCGCCTTAATTGCTTCATCCCTTAAGGCTGGGAAATTATCTCGGAGAAAGAGTAGGCATAACTCTTTAACTTCGGTAAAATTCATACCGTTATTTTGTGTGAGAGTAACATCTCCTCCAGCCTGTATCGCAGTCCCTTCAGCTTCAACATTTTGCTTTTGCTTTTGCTTATCACCGAACATTAGTCATCCTTTTTTGTATCGGTATTGATTGTAACATTACCGCCAGCCTGAATACCGTTGCCATACTTTACACTTTGTTTTTGGGATTTTTTAACCATCTTATTCCCCCCAAAAACTAAAGCAATGATTGCTAAAAATGTACCAAGGTATGTAGCTGTATCTGAACCAATATTTTGATTTAACCATTCAATCATTTTATAAACCCACGCCATAAAATTAATACTCTGAATTATAATAACATTTAGCTTGTATGAGAACTAATTAAACCCAAATAGCATATAACGCTGGCATAACACGTTTATTACTATGCAAACCAACCTGAATGAACCGCCTTAATCACAAAACCCAAGGCAAACCCAGAACGCCGAGTGTAATAAATCGTGTTGATGCGATTGTTGTGCGTGCTTACTTTCGGCTTGGCAAACTTGGTAAAGAACTGCCCTGCCAAGATTTTATAAGCCTTGATTCTAATTTACCGATAGTAATTAAGCGAACAAAATGTTCTTAAAATGCGAGATAAAGTAAATGGAAAGCAGATACATTTTTTACGCCATTTGAACGACTTGGTTTCAGCAAGTTTGGAACTGATAAACTAAATATCCTTGCCACAACTGGGATTGAAAATATTACGAGGAAAACACTGATGCAGACTAAAATGAGGCATAACCAAAGAACAATTGAAACGTAAAATAGCTTCTGAAACG
>NZ_MAJU01000017.1:0-369 GCF_001691055.1 Aliivibrio logei | reverse complement strand
TAACACGTTTATTACCATGCAGGCCAACCTGAATTTTACCGCCTTAATCACGAAACCTAAGGCAAACCCAGAACGCCGAATGTAATAAATCGTGTTGATGCGATTGTTGTGCGTGCTTACTTTCGGCTTGGCTAACTTGGTAAAGAACTGCCCTGCCAAGATTTTCTAAGCCCTGATTCTAATTTACCGATAGCAATTAAGCGAACAAAATGTTCTTAAATTGCGTGATTAAGTAAATGGAAAACAGATACATTTTTCACACCTTTTGAACGACTTGGTTTCAGCAGATTTGGAACTGATAAACCAAAGATCCTAACCACAATTGGGATTGGAAATGCTGCGAGCAATACACTGATGCAGAATAAAATG
>NZ_MAJU01000016.1:0-3188 GCF_001691055.1 Aliivibrio logei | reverse complement strand
GGAAAGCTGTATTGTGTTCTTAATCACATTCAATCTGTTTCTTGCTATCTTAAATCCGTTCAAAACCCCTTGGGTGTTGTATGGTTAAGCCTCACGGGCAATTAGTACAGGTTAGCTCAATGCCTCGCAGCACTTACACACCCTGCCTATCAACGTCGTAGTCTTCAACAACCCTTTAGGATACTTAAAGTATCAGGGATGACTCATCTCAAGGCTCGCTTCACGCTTAGATGCTTTCAGCGTTTATCGATCCCGAACTTAGCTACCGGGCAATGCTACTGGCGTAACAACCCGAACACCAGAGGTTCGTCCACTCCGGTCCTCTCGTACTAGGAGCAGCCCCTTTCAATCATCCAACGCCCACGGCAGATAGGGACCGAACTGTCTCACGACGTTCTAAACCCAGCTCGCGTACCACTTTAAATGGCGAACAGCCATACCCTTGGGACCGACTTCAGCCCCAGGATGTGATGAGCCGACATCGAGGTGCCAAACACCGCCGTCGATATGAACTCTTGGGCGGTATCAGCCTGTTATCCCCGGAGTACCTTTTATCCGTTGAGCGATGGCCCTTCCATTCAGAACCACCGGATCACTATGACCTGCTTTCGCACCTGCTCGAATTGTCATTCTCGCAGTCAAGCGGGCTTATGCCATTGCACTAACCACACGATGTCCAACCGTGTTTAGCCCACCTTCGTGCTCCTCCGTTACTCTTTGGGAGGAGACCGCCCCAGTCAAACTACCCACCAGGCACTGTCCGCAACCCCGATAAGGGGCCAACGTTAGAACATCAAGCATACAAGGGTGGTATTTCAAGATTGCCTCCACAAATACTAGCGTACTTGCTTCAAAGGCTCCCACCTATCCTACACATGTAGGGTCAATGTTCAGTGCCAAGCTGTAGTAAAGGTTCACGGGGTCTTTCCGTCTAGCCGCGGGTACACTGCATCTTCACAGCGATTTCAATTTCACTGAGTCTCGGGTGGAGACAGCGTGGCCATCATTACGCCATTCGTGCAGGTCGGAACTTACCCGACAAGGAATTTCGCTACCTTAGGACCGTTATAGTTACGGCCGCCGTTTACTTGGGCTTCGATCAAGAGCTTCGACCGAAGTCTAACCCCATCAATTAACCTTCAAGCACCGGGCAGGCGTCACACCGTATACGTCATCTTACGATTTAGCACAGTGCTATGTTTTTAATAAACAGTTGCAGCCACCTGGTATCTGCGACTCCCGGCAGCTTAGAGAGCAAGTCTCATCACCGCTAGGAGCGTACCTTCTCCCGAAGTTACGGTACCATTTTGCCTAGTTCCTTCACCCGAGTTCTCTCAAGCGCCTTAGTATTCTCTACTCGACCACCTGTGTCGGTTTGGGGTACGATTTCTTATAACCTGAAGCTTAGAGGCTTTTCCTGGAAGCATGGCATCAATAGCTTCACACCCGTAGGTGCTCGACATCGTGTCTCAGCCTAACAAGAGTCCGGATTTACCTAAACTCTTAGCCTACGCACTTGAACTTGGACGACCGTCGCCAAGCCTACCTAGCCTTCTCCGTCCCCCCATCGCAATTATAAGAAGTACGGGAATATTAACCCGTTTCCCATCGACTACGCTTTTCAGCCTCGCCTTAGGGGTCGACTTACCCTGCCCCGATTAACGTTGGACAGGAACCCTTGGTCTTCCGGCGAGGGGGTTTTTCACCCCCTTTATCGTTACTCATGTCAGCATTCGCACTTCTGATACCTCCAGCATGCCTTACAGCACACCTTCAACGGCTTACAGAACGCTCCCCTACCCAACACAATAAATTGCATTGCCGCAGCTTCGGTGTATAGCTTAGCCCCGTTACATCTTCCGCGCAGGCCGACTCGACCAGTGAGCTATTACGCTTTCTTTAAATGATGGCTGCTTCTAAGCCAACATCCTGGCTGTCTGAGCCTTCCCACATCGTTTCCCACTTAGCTATAACTTTGGGACCTTAGCTGGCGGTCTGGGTTGTTTCCCTCTCCACGACGGACGTTAGCACCCGCCGTGTGTCTCCCGGATAGTACTTACTGGTATTCGGAGTTTGCAAAGGGTTGGTAAGTCGGGATGACCCCCTAGCCTTAACAGTGCTCTACCCCCAGTAGTATTCGTCCGAGGCTCTACCTAAATAGATTTCGGGGAGAACCAGCTATCTCCAAGTTTGATTGGCCTTTCACCCCTAGCCACAAGTCATCCGCTAATTTTTCAACATTAGTCGGTTCGGTCCTCCAGTTGATGTTACTCAACCTTCAACCTGCCCATGGCTAGATCACTTGGTTTCGGGTCTATATCCAGAGACTGAACGCCCAGTTAAGACTCGGTTTCCCTACGGCTCCCCTAAACGGTTAACCTTGCCACTGAATATAAGTCGCTGACCCATTATACAAAAGGTACGCAGTCACATAACAAGTATGCTCCTACTGCTTGTACGTACACGGTTTCAGGTTCTATTTCACTCCCCTCACAGGGGTTCTTTTCGCCTTTCCCTCACGGTACTGGTTCACTATCGGTCAGTCAGTAGTATTTAGCCTTGGAGGATGGTCCCCCCATATTCAGACAGGATATCACGTGTCCCGCCTTACTCGTTTTCACTGATGATGAGATGTCGGTTACAGGGCTATCACCTTGTATCGCGCCACTTTCCAGAGGCTTCACCTGTCTCATTAACAACTTAAGGGCTAACCCAATTTCGCTCGCCGCTACTTTCGGGATCTCGGTTGATTTCTCTTCCTCGGGGTACTTAGATGTTTCAGTTCTCCCGGTTTGCTTCGCTGCGCTATGTATTCACGCAGCGATACTAGCTTATGCTAGTGGGTTTCCCCATTCAGAAATCCCAGACTCAAAAGGTTTTTACTACCTAATCTGGGCTTATCGCAAGTTAATACGTCTTTCATCGCCTCTGACTGCCAAGGCATCCACCGTGTACGCTTAGTCACTTAACCATACAACCCCAAGAGGTTTCGTATGGCATAAACAACCAAGGTTGAACTCTTCATTGAGAGTTCTGGTTTTTCGCCGGATTCAAAATACAAGAACACTTGAATGTGTTTTTAATTTGCTTATCTAAAGATAAACAAAAGATATTAAGAACTTTTAAATTTTGATTTGAATAACTCGTAAGTTATTTAAATCAGTCAGCTTTCCAAATTGTTAAAGAGC